>JBGXSA010000001.1:0-47848 GCA_041811915.1 Moraxella sp.
GCTGCTTGCTATCATAAGTCTTTAATAAATACTCAATAATCAGTGCCGACTCTGCCAAGACCTGCTCGCCATCAGGCAGGCTATCATCCACCAAAATCGGTGCCTTACCCATTGGGTGAATGTCCTTAAAAGATTTGGGTGCAAGATAAGTACGCTCATCTCGCTCATGGCTAATCAGCTGATAATCCAAGCCATACGCCAACTTCAGCTCTTCTAATAGCCACACGATACGAAACGAACGGGATTTTTCTAGGTGATATAAAGTAATCATAAATTTTCCAGATGAATATTGTTCATTTATCATACATGATATTTTGCTGTTAGTATAGTGTATCTACGAAATCTGCTCAATCGCCATCAGTACTTGGCTGGGTGTCAGCCCAAGCACGCGGCACAATGCTACAAACTCAAGTACATCAAGCTTACGCTCAAAATTCTCAATCTTGGCGATATAGGATTGGGGCTTGTGCAGTTGCTTGGCGATTTCGTCTTGGGTGAGATTTTGTTGTTTGCGTGCAGTGATGAGTGCATCAATCAGTTGCCTATATTCATCTTGATAAATGGTTTTCATAAGTCAGTACCATAATTATGATACTAAGCATTTTATTCTAATTTAGGATAATTCCATTTTAGGATAATTTTATACACTCACACCCCCACCTTGACACCACCCCTTATTTTTAGGATAATTTTTGGTAGTGTTAATTTGAATTAATCAAGATTTGGGAGCTTATCATGAAAAAATTATTGGTAGTTGCGCTTGCTACCATGATGACACAGCAAGCAATGGCATCGAATTGGTTTTTATTTAACGAAGATGGTACCAGTAAAGACTATATTGACCTTGATAGTATCCAGACAGACTATTTAGCCAATGGCACACCTGTGATGGCCACATGGACGCAGACTGAATTTAAGCAAGCGCAAGATTTGGATGTTAAAAAAAATTGGTCAATCAAAGGTTTCACATATTTTGACTGCCGTGCTCGTAAATTAAACACTGAATATATAGTCGGCTACGACAAGCAAGATAGAGCGGTTGGGAGTGAAAATAATCCATCATTTAGCCGTTATTCATCTGCCAATTGGAAAAGAGTCGTTCCAGGCACCACCAGTGAAACCCTACTCAACACCGTCTGCGCCTATGCCAACTAATCCATCACCCATCTGTCATCAGATGGGTGTTTTATCACCCCACCCAAACGCATCCATCACCTGCCCAAAGGCATCATCCACAGGCGCTGTGATACACATCGGCTGCCCTGTCACAGGATGGCTAAAATTCAACTGATAAGCGTGTAGTAGCAGTCGCTTGACGCCGACATGGGCGATGATGGCACGGTTTTGTACCTTATCGCCATAGGTGGTATCGCCGACGATGGGATGAAAGATATGTTTCATATGCCGTCTAAGCTGATGCTTACGCCCTGTGATGGGGGTGAGCTCTACCAGCGAATACCGAGAAGTGGTGAACCGCTGACACGACACAAAGGGCTGTTCGGTGGTGGCGAGCACCTGATAATCGGTAATGGCAGGCTCGGGCGGCTTGTCGGTGTCGGCGAATTTATCTGCGATTTTATCCAGTCGCACCTTGAGCGGATAACCAATACGTCCGCCTGCCGTCATCGCCCCACGCACCACCGCCAGATAAGTCTTGGTCACTTTATGCTGCTCAAACTGCAAAGATAATGTCCGAGCAATATCGCTATTTAATGCAAACAACAACACCCCCGATGTCGGTCTATCAAGGCGATGCACAGGATAGACAAGCTGTCCGATTTGGTCACGCAGTGTCTGCATGACAAACACCGTCTCATATTTATCAAGCCATGAGCGGTGTACGAGCATCCTAGCAGGCTTATTGATGATGATGATGTGCTCGTCTTGGTAGGCAATGGGTAGTGTGGTCAATGTAGTTGCCTTAGGAATTAATCACCGCGGTAAGGCGTGGACAGTGGCTTATTGTGATCGTGAAATTGCTGCGCCATTTTCCAACCTGCATCATCTCCAAAATACAGCACACCTTTTTGCTCATCGCGATGAAAGCGTAATTTCTCGCCTTTTTCGTTGCACACTTCCAAAGTGTCCACCAATTCTCTGCACAGATGTTTGATGTTATCGTCATCTGGTTTTATAGATGGGGTTAAGATGGCTTTGAGCTGGGATAGTTGTGTGTCGCTAAGATAAGGTCTGGCTTGCTTGTTGTCCAAAATATGCTGGGCAATTTGCTTGGCGGTGGTTGTTGTCATGGTGTTTAAATCAAAAGTTAAAAAAATCATCAATGTATCCTTGTGATTGACTGGGCAATGATTGAGGTGTGATGAGTGGGTTTGATAAGCATAGCATTTAAGTGGGTGATTGTCTTAAAAAACCATTCAAACTTAAAAAAATCCACTCAAAACAATTTGCGTGGATTTGTTTGACTTATTGATTAAACTGCTGCTTGGCAAACTCGGCAGGTTCGCTGTCTTTTTGACCGTCAACGGTGGGGTAGATGGTGGTTGGGTTTTGTGAAAAGCTGCTTTGTTTGTTCATAGCGCCGTCGGCGATGTCGGTCATGGCATTGCAGCCGGTCATCAAAACTGCCAGAGTAAGGCTTGTTAGGATTGCTTTCATGAGATTCTCCAAAATAAGTGGGCGGTATTTACCGATAAATACACAAAATATATGCAAAAATTATGCCATTTAAGCCATTCTTTGGTGTGCCATCCGTGCGCTATCAATCAGCGCTCAGTGAGACGGTCTTAAGCGTTACGCTCCAAAAACAAGGCGCCGACATCATCAGTTTGACGGTTTGTCCTTTTGGGGTTTTTGGTCGGATTTTTTGGTTGTTTTACCATCTTTTTTGGCTGCGCTGTCTTTTTTGGTGGGTTGGGTTTTGGTTGATTTGGGTGTATCTACTGGCTTGTTTTTGCTGTCTTTTTTGTTTTTGCTACTTGCTTGCTTTTGATTGGTTTGTTCTGATTTTTTGGATGGCTTGGTGTTGGATGATTGCTTGGTGGCAGATGGTTTGTCGTCGGATTTTTGTTGCTTGGTGGATTTGGTGGCAGAGATGTCCAAAGATGTATCTTTGCTTGAGTTGTCTTTTTTTGAATTGTCTGCGCTTGGGTTGTCTGCGCTTGAGTCGCTGTTTTGCGCTTGGGTAGGTTTGTCATCTGATGGCGCATCATCGGTGCGCACAATGGCAATGTCTTGCGGTATGGCTTTGGGTGTAGGGCTGGTTGGTGTGGGTGTTTTTTTGTCAAACAAAGCAAGGCTTGCCGCTGCCATGCCGACAAAAATCAGCGTAGCAATGAGCGCAGTTTTGTGGCGTATGGCACTGGCAAGCCAAGGATGGCGGGCTTTGTTGGTGGGCGGACTTGTCTGTTTGATGGCGCGTCCGATTTTTAGGGGCGGCAGCTGATTGATGGCGTCAATCAGCTCAAACAGCCACGCATGATTGGGCAGCGCCCATTGGCTGTCATCAAAGCGTTTGCGCGCGCCGCCCAGTTTTTTGTAGTAATCACTGACTTGGTAGTTGGGTTTTTGGCTATCTATTTTAAGTATGGCTGCCCATAGGATTTGTTCGTCTTGCCAAAATAAGCGTTGGATTTTAAAAAATTCAAGCTTGTCTGCGCGGTTTAGATTGCTGTGTGCAAACAGCGTTTGTATGACATATAAACACAGCTGAGCCATGATGTCAAAGCCTGCTTGGATTTTATTTGTCGGTACATTTGTTTTTTGTTGCAGTGCGGTCAATGTCTCATCATTTAATTCAAAGTGGCGCACCAAAAGATTTGGCAGCGTATGCATGTCTAGGCGTTTTTCTATCGCCAGATTTTGTGCTTGCAGTTTGTCGCCTGAGCCTGTCAATAAATGACGCTCCATCAACATAGGAAAAATATAAGCGGTTTGCACGCTTAGCAAGGCTGCTTGAGTGGTGCTGATGCGCAAATGATGCGCCAAAAGACAAACGGCAGCTTGGCTAAAAGACACAAGCTTGGTATGAAGATTGAGCGCATTGGGGCTGATAAGTGGCACATCGGTCATGGCGGTCATCACAGCAAGAAAAATGAGATAAAAAATGAAATATTATAGCGAAAATTAATCATTTTTGGTACAATCATTTATTTTAAAAATACTCTAATTAATCAAAAAGCTATAATGACAATCAATGTCATTATGCTACTGACATACCTGCCTTAAATTGGGGCTAAGTTGGACGAGCTATGAATTTAAACCAAGTGGATTTGAATTTGATTGTATATTTGGATGTGCTGCTGCGCGAAAAAAACGTCACACGCGCCGCCGAGCATTTGGGTATCACGCAGCCTGCCATGAGTAATATTTTAAGGCGTTTGCGTAAATTATTTGGTGATCCATTGCTTGTGCGCTCAAGTGAGGGTATGACGCCGACCGAATACGCCATGGAGCTACAGCCGCGCATTCGTGAGATTTTGGAGGACGTCATGCAGCTTTTGGAGCCGCGCACCGAATTTCGTCCTTACAGCACGTCGCGTGTGTTTCGTATCATGACCAGTGATTATGCCGAGGCGACGTTGGTGCCGCGCTTGGTCAAGGCACTGCGTTCAGAGGCGCCCAATGTGGTTTTGGATTTTTTGACGCCAAGTGATGTCACTTACCGCGACATGGAGCAAGGCAAGGTGGATTTGGCAATCAATCGCTTTAATGAGGTGCCGCAAAGCTTTCATCAAGTCTTAATCTGGAAAGATACTTTCAGCTGTTTGTTATCCGCCAACAGCCCTTATGCCAGTCGCTTTAACCTCAAAAGCTATCTTAAGGCACAGCACATCTGGGTGTCCAAAACTGGCATGGGCGTGGGTTTTGGGGTGAATCCTGATAAGTCTGGCGGTCTTGGCTCTATTGATCAGGCGCTTGAACGCTTGGGTCAAAAGCGCCACATCAGTGTGTTCACACGCCATTATCAAATGCCGGCGTTGTTGGCTGCCAACAAGGATTTGATTGCCACCTTGCCGACACGCGTTGCGCGCTTACAAGCTCAAAACAACAACATCATCATCAAAGAACCGCCGTTTTTTATTCCTGAATTTGAGCTGACGATGGCGTGGTCGCCTTTGTTGCAACATCACCCTGCCCACCGTTGGTTGCGCCAACTCATCATGCACGTTGCGCGCCAAATGATGATGGAAGAAAAGGCAAATCCATATCCGTTGCATTCATGATACAGCCTTATTTGACGCCATCCTTAGGCTTTAAATCGTTTTTGTGGGTTGTGGTTGAGCTTGCGAAACCCAACATTATAAAAGGGCTTAAAACGTTGGGTGTCGTACCTCCACCCAACCTACATCATTGATTTTATTAAAAATTATAAATAAACGTGTCGTAGGTTGGTGTTGAGTGAAGCGAAACCCAACATTAAAAACCTGTATTATAAGCATTATCACCATAAAAAGCGCATTAAGCTTGTAGGGCGGATTTGACCATCTTTGAGATATTGGCGGGGTCAGCACGCCCAACGGTCGCGGCTTTGACGGCGTTCATGACTTTGCCCATATCGCCCATGCCAGAGGCATTAAGGCTTGCAATCGTGTCTTTGACAATCGCTTGCAATTCATCATCACCAAGCTGACTTGGCAAAAACTGGCTGATGGCGTCAATCTCAAAGCGTTCTTTGTTTGCCAAATCATCACGACCATTGGCAACAAAAATATCCAAAGACTCTTGGCGCTGTTTGATTTGTTTTTGTAAAATCTCCAAAACATCGGTGTCTTGCAATTCAACTCTGCGGTCAATTTCAATTTGCTTAATGACAGCTTGCACATTACGCAAAATCTTAACTTCTTCCAGACTGCGCGCTTTCATCAGCTCTTTGATGCGCTCGGTGATGGTGTTTTTTAGTGTCATGATAATTCACCTTTTATTTGTAAAAATTGTTTTTATTTTAGCATAATTTTACAAAGCTTTGATACAAATTATTGCTACAAAATTTTTGCAAAATCAGCACTTTATCTTGACAAATAAAGTCTTATTTGATATTTTTAAGTATTTTTTATTGGTTGGGGTCAATTATGCTAAATAAGCAAGCAATGTTTGGACTTGCATTGATGATTTCAGGTGGGCTGATTGTTGCTGCTTTGGCCACCCAAAACAACACTCAAAACAACCAACAAAGCGGCGAGCAAGCGGTTAATGACGCGCAGCATACTGCAGATGAGACGGTTGCGCGCCCCACTGTTCAGCCTTTGACAGCCGACATTGAAACCGAACAGCGCCTGCTTGCAGAAAAACAAAAACAGCGTCAAGCATTGGCAGATGAACAAGCAAAGCAGAGTTTGGCGCTATTGGCAGAGCAAGAAAAAGCGCGCGAACTTGCCTTGCAAAAACAAGCCGAAGAAGTGCCGAGCACCTTGACAGTGCAGACACGCCCTGAGGCCATCGCACTTGCGCGCGAGCAGGAGCAAAAAGCCAAGCAAGAGGCATTGGCAAAACAAAAAGCTGAATTAAAAGCCAAGCAAGAAGCTGAATTAAAAGCCAAACAAGAATCCGCCGACAAGCAAGCGCCAACGACACAAGAGCAAACTAAGCAAGAACAAGTCAAACAAGAGCAAGCCAAGCAGGCGCAGCAACAAGCCAAACAAACCCAAGCAGGTAAGCATACGGTGCAAGCGGGCGACAGCTTGATTCGCTTATCCAAGCAATACAACATTCCGGTGTCTGTCTTGGCGGAGGCGAACAATATGGGGCGCAATGATGCCTTGCAAAAAGGCAAGGTCATCACCATTCCATCTGCCAAGCAAATCAAGCAATTGCAAGTCAAAGCGCAAGAACGCGAGCGTAAAGAGGCGGCAGAAGCGCGTCTGGCAGAAGCGCGTCGCGCTGCACGGGCAAGTGGCAGTAATGAGCGCTATGCTGTACAAGTGGCGCTGGCTGCCAATCAACAAAATGCCGATGAACTGGTCAAAAAATTCAAAGCACAAGGTTATAATGTCTCAACACAGCCAGACCGCCGTGGGGTGCGTGTGGTGATTGGGCCTGAACGCAGTCGCGAGGCTGCCAATGCGCTCAAAGACAAGATTAATAATGACACAAGCGTTGCCACAGGGGGTGCTTGGGTATTGCAAGTCAAATGATGGGTTATATTGGCGGTTTTGTTGTACTGATTGCGCTTATTGTTGTTTATTATCAGTTTGCGCGTTTGCGCGAAAAACCCATTCGTGGCGATGAACTTGCGGTATGGCCGTTTGAGCCCATGCTCATCATGACAGACAGCGAGGTGCTGTTTTTTGATAGATTGCAACAGGCGCTGCCAGAGTTTATGATTTTTAGCCAAGTGCAGCTGTCGCGCATTATTGCGCCTGAGATGAGCGATGGACGCGAGCGTCAGTTTTGGTTCAATCGCATTTGTCGGCAAAGTGTGGATTATGTCATTATTGCCGAGGATAAACAAACCGTCTTGCTTGCCATTGAGCTGGATGATTGGACACATCAAAATCGCACGCGCAAAAAACAAGATGACAAAAAAGACAAGGCGCTGACCAGTGCTGGCATTGCCATCATGCGTTTTCATGCCGAAAAATTACCGTCCGTTGAGGTGTTGCGTGCAGAAATTTTGCAAGTCATTCATGATTATACTTAAATACAAATTGCGATACTACAAACTGTGAGACAAAACCTGCCAAAAAAAGTGCCAGATTTTTTGATGAACATCAAAGGCAGTGTTGGCGCTTTAATCATTATCCACCCAAAGACGCATCCAAAAACATCCTTCAAAGACATTCTTATGATAAATCCAATTAAAAATAATGACATCTCAACCGCTCATGGCGGTGTGGCATCTGATGTGCCTGCCCTAAAAGTTACCAACCTATCAAAAACCTACAAAAATGGCTTTACCGCCCTAAAAGGCGTGGATTTGGTCGTGCCACAGGGTGGGTTTTTTGCCCTTTTGGGGGCGAATGGGGCAGGTAAGTCCACCATGATTAATATTATCAGTTCGCTACTCAATCCGACCACAGGGCAAGTTGAGATTTTTGGCACCAATTTACATGACAATCCAAGTCAGGCTAAGCAGTTTTTGGGTGTGGTTCCCCAAGAATTTAATTTTATGCAGTTTGAGCGGGTGATTGATATTATCATCACCCAAGCGGGCTATTTTGGTATTGATAAGGCGACTGCTCTGCCACGTGCCGAAAAGCTGTTAAAGGCATTGGGATTGTGGGAAAAACGCCATGAAAAAGGCCGTGCTTTATCAGGTGGGATGAAACGCCGTGTCATGATTGCACGTGCGTTGATTCACAAGCCAAAACTTCTGATTTTGGATGAACCGACCGCAGGTGTGGATATTGAACTGCGTCATTCCATGTGGGAGTTTATGCAAAAAATCAATGAAGAAGAAAATACCACAATTATCCTAACCACGCATTATCTAGAAGAAGCTGAACAGTTGTGTAAATACATTGCGATTTTGGAAAAAGGCGAAATTAAAATTAACACCGACATGAAAAGTCTATTGTCTAGCCTTGATACAGAAAGTTTTGTATTGGATTTGGCGAAACCTGCCAATAATATTACACTGACCGATGCGATACATTTTGTTCAGCCTGATGAAAAAACCCTTGAAATTACGCTCAATAAAGGTGAGACCTTAAACCAAGTCTTCGCTCAATTATCCGCCCAAAACATTGAAGTTATGAGTATGCGAAATAAAGCGAATCGCCTAGAAACCTTATTTATGAATTTGGTGGATAAAAATTTGACAGAGAAATTAGAAAATTAAAAAATCCCATAAAAACAAATAACTATTAACTATCAAGATATCATTCCACGAGACACGCATGAATTTTCAACAACAAATCGTTGCCCTAAACACGCTGATTATTAAAGAAATCCGCCGAATTTTACGTATTTGGCCACAAACGCTCATGCCACCTGCCATCACCATGACGCTGTATTTTGTGATTTTTGGTAAGATGATAGGTGAACGTGTCGGCGAGATGGGCGGTGTATCTTATATGCAGTTTATTGTGCCAGGGCTTATCATGATGGCGGTCATCACAAATAGCTATTCAAATGTGGTTAGTAGCTTTTTTGCCACCAAATTTCACGGTAATATTGAAGAAATGCTTGTCAGTCCGATTTCTAAGCATACGATTTTGATGGGGTTTATTGTTGGTGGTGTGTTTCGAGGACTGGCAATTGGGGCAATTGTAACAGCATTGGCGTTATTTTTTACCGAGTTAAGCCTTGTTAATCCGCTCATTACCGTACTAAGCGTGGTGCTAACATCTGTGATGTTTTCGCTTGGTGGTATGATAAATGCGATTTTCGCCCGTTCGTTTGATGATATTTCTATCGTACCAAGTTTTGTGTTAACACCGCTGACTTATTTGGGTGGGGTATTTTATTCACTTGAGAATTTATCCCCATTTTGGCAAAATTTATCGCTGTTAAATCCAATTGTCTATATGGTCAATACTTTTCGTTATGGCATTTTGGGGCATTCGGATGTGAATGTCATGTATTCACTCATAGCGATTTTTGTGTTTACGGCGATTTTTTATGTCATTGCGTATCATTTACTCAAAGACGGTGGCAGATTGCGTGTATGAGCGCGTTTGTATCACAGATTGTTGTATTGCAGAGTGTTATATCACAGATTATAAATAGGGGCTATTGATGACAACGACACAACACGGCATTTTGGGGCAAGTGACTGATTATCCAAAAGATTATTCGCCCAATATTTTGTATCCGATTGCCAGACAATTGGGCAGGCAGTCGCTTGGGTGTTTTGAATGGCTTGGTTATGATATGTGGTATGCGTATGAAGTGTCGTGGCTTGACGATAAGGGCATTCCCAAAGTGGCGATTGCGCGCTTTATCATTCCTGCCAACTCCCCCAATATCATTGAATCCAAATCATTTAAGCTGTATTTAAATGGACTTAATTTTAGCCGTTTTGCGGATACAAATGCGCTGATTGAGCTTTTGCAGGCGGATTTGTCTCAATGCGCAGGGGCGGATGTCTGTGTGCAGCTGATTGAGCTTGATCGGGTGCTTGGTGTGGATGCGCTTGGTGGGGTTTGTATTGATGACAGTTTGAATGAGGCGGGCTATGAGCAGGATGATGACATTGCTGCCCATCATCTCATGCGCCACAGCCATGAGACCGACAAGGCAGGCGAGCACCTTTATCATCTGCACAGTCATCTGCTTAGAAGTAATTGCCCTGTGACCAATCAGCCAGATTGGGGCAGTGTGGAGATAATCTTGATAAGTGATAAGCGGGTGGATTATGGTGATGTTTTGCGCTATATTTTGTCATATCGCCATCACAATGGCTTTCATGAGCAGTGTGTGGAGCGGTTGTATGCTGATTTTAAAGCGGCTTATGCACCAAGCAGTCTGTTGGTGCGCGCGCAATACACACGGCGTGGCGGGCTTGACATCAATCCAGTCCGCGCCAGTGATGAGGCGCTTTTGGCGCAATGTGGCTATCTGCGACTAAATCGCCAATGATGCTTATAAAATCTGATGGCTTTGCAAGAGTTTTTTGAGCTGTCTTTGGCTTGGTAGTTTGTCAAATTGGATAATCCACACATCATCAAGCTGTCGTATGTTGATAGCTTGTGCTGCTTTTTTGGGATTTAGAGCGACGATAGCAATCAACTGTTCGGCGCGAAAGATTTGTATTTTTTGATTATGAATGCGACTGCTTAAAGATGATTGCGTACGATGTATGAGTGCATTCAGCTGAGATTGTAGTGCTGATAAATCGTCAGCTTGGGTGTGAGGGCGCAAAGGCTTTTTTAGACCCCATACGAGCAATAATAAAAAAACACCAATAATAGCCATCAAAAAATAAACAGATGGATAGGCGGTATGAATGATGGTCAGCATGGTTATTTTAGGTAAATTGGACGGTTTGGCAGTTCATTGTCAATGACATCGGTTGGATAGTGATTGTGCAACAATTGCCCAACTTTGTCAATCAGTGCAACAAGACCTGTCTCAAATTCGCAGCGCCGAAATTCTGCCAATGCCTCATCACACAATGCCTGCCAAGTGGCTGGATTGACGCTGTCATTGATACCGCGGTCGGCGATGATGTGCAGAGCGTGTTCGCAGATGTTGAGATAAATCAAGATGCCTGTGTTGTTTTGAGTATCCCACACGCGGTGCAACCCAAACAAATCCACTGCACGCGCGTGCGTATCGGTGTCATAAGCGCTCACAATTGGCAAATGATTTTCAATAATGAGGCAAATTTCACCTTGATGTCCGCGCTCTGCACTGCCAATGGCATCATCAAGGCGATTTTTGGTTTGTGCATTGAGCCAGCGATTGTGCAGACAGGGGATAAAAATCATTTGACGCAATAAGCGCGCTAAGCTTTTTTGAGATGAAATTGTTTGCATTACCAAGATCCTCCTGCACCACCGCCACCAAAGCTGCCACCACCGCCACCAAAGCTGCCACCACCAAAGCCACCACCGCCAAAACCGCCACCACCGAAACCACCTCCGCGATGTCTGCGAGCCGATGTTGTTGTGCTTGGCACAAAGCCTATGCGCAAAAGCAGCAATAGCCACAAAAACAGTGCGGCAATCAATGCGCTAAAAATACCCACGCCAGACGACAAAGCGATGAATAAAAAGCCGCCTGTGGTTAAGCTTGCACCCAAAAAACGCCCAAGTGCGGCGGTGATGAATGAACCAAAAACAATGCCAAAAATAAACAAGCCAATCACAGAAACAGGGCTTGATGAGCTGTCTGTTTGTGCGGCGGCTTTGTCGGCTTTTGCCAAAACTTCAGGATCGGCAATGAGTCGCTCATTGATGCGCGCAATGCCTGCGGACAATCCTTGTGCATACTGACCATCTCTAAAAGCAGGGCGAATGTCCTCACGAATAATCCGATTGATGGCAGCATCTGGCAGAGCACCCTCTACACCGTGTCCTGTGGCAATAAAAATATCGCGGTCATTAATAGCAACCAAAATCAGCACGCCATTGTCTGTATCTTTGTCGCCCAGCTGCCAGCGCTCGGCGGTACGCATGGCGTAATCAAAAATGGATACGCCGTTGGTGCTGGGTATGATGACAACCGCCACTTGCGCCAAATTTTTTTGATAGATGGCAAACAACTGCTCGCTTAATTTTTGCTTTTCATTCGCGCTCAAAATACCCGCAGCATCCACCACAGGCTCATTTAAGACCAGCTGCTCATGACTCACCGATGGCGCATTGGAGGTGCGTGGTACTGCTGCATCTTGTGCGGTTGCTGCCCCTTGTGTGCTGGCAGATTGGGCGGCACCAAACTCTTGCAAAATCTCGCTGATGGGTGCTGTGCTGTCATTGAGACTTTGCAGTGGCTCTTGTATGGGTTCGCTGATGGCGCGATTTTGCCCAAGCACAATCGCTTCAAGCGCGCCATCATCGGCGCGCGCAGTGGCGGTGTTGCCAGTGTGATTACTGGCAAAAGTAAAGTTTGGGTAAATGCCACCTATAACGCTCATCAGTAGCGCGCAAGCGATGGTTGTGATGGATGATTTCATGACATCTTTATTATTTATTTTTTAAATCACTGCGCAGTGGCAACCGCTGAATTATCAGTCGCTGTAGCTGATGATTGAGTAATTGGTGTGGTTACTTGCGCGCCTGTGGTTGCATTATTGGTGGGTGCGGTGGTATTAAAACTCACCGAGGGCGCTGTTGAGATGGCCTTTTCGTTGTCTACAGTGAAGTTTGGCTTGACGTCCATACCAAAAACTTTGGCGGTCAAGTTGGTTGGAAATTGGCGCACGGTGGTGTTGTATGCTTGTACGTGCCCAATGTATTGACGGCGCGCTTCGCTGATGCGGTTTTCGGTGCCCTCCAGTTGTGCTTGTAAATCTTGGAACATGGCGTCTGCCTTGATTTCAGGATAGCGCTCAGACACCGCCATCAAGCGTGACAAGGCGGAGGTCATCTGCCCTTGCGCCTCTTGATATTGAGCCAGTGCATTGGGGTCGTTTAGCACCTCTGGGGTGATTTGAACGCTGCCAACTTTGGCGCGCGCTTCTGCCACTTCGGTGAATACTGCTTGCTCGTGTTCAGCATAGCGCTGCACGACTGCCACCAAATTTGGTACCAAATCAGCACGTCGCTGATATTGATTGACCACCTCGGACCAACCTGCGTTGATTTGCTCGTCTTGTGCTTGTAGGGTGTTGTAACCACAGCCTGACAAGCTTAATGTGCTGGCAAGCAGCAAGGCGCTGACGGCTTTTTTGGGAAAAGTGCGTGTTTTTGAGTTGTGCATGATGATACCTTTGAGTAAGTTATGTTGATTTGATGAGTTATGATTGATTTTGCCAATTCATTGAGCTATTCATATCATAGAGCGCATGGATTGAGCGCATGGGTTGGCAACTTTGTGCGATATGATGGCGTGAATTGGTGGATTTTGCAATGGATAATTACAAAAATTTGCAAGATTGATAATAATAGCGATACAAGACACCATGTTTGTTGCGTTTGTTGCGTTTGTTGCGTTTGTTGCGTTTGTTGCGTTTGTTGCGTGACAGACTTGTGGTTGTATGATTTTGGGCGATTGAGTTAAAAAAATTTTGTAAACACTCGTATTTTTACAACTTGTTACATTAATTTGTGGTAAAATCAGCACCATTGACTTATAAATATCCAGCACACGCCTATGAATATCCAAAGCGTGTCAATACAAGGAGATTGAATATGGCCATTTGTATCACAGCAACGGGCGTATATAAACCAAGCGATAAAATCAGCAACGAAGAGCTTGTGACGGCCTTTAATGCTTATGTGGACGATTATAATGATGAACACAAAGATGAGATTGCAGTAGGCACAAAGCAAGCATTGCAGCATTCATCGGCGGAATTTATTGAAAAAGCTTCTGGCATTAAATCGCGCTATGTCATTGATAAAAAAGGCATTTTGAATCCTAAAATCATGGCGCCTATTTTTCCTGCGCGCAAGCTTGGTGAAGAGCTGTCTGTGATGGCGGAGATGGGCGTGGCGGCATTAAAACAAGCGCTCAATAATGCCAATCTTAATCCAGATGGGTTGGATGGCATTATTTGTGCGTCGTCCAATTTTCAGCGCGTATATCCTGCCATTGCCATTGAGATTCAGCACGCCATCGGCATGACACACGGCTTTGCTTATGACATGAATGTGGCGTGCAGTGCGGCAACTTTTGGCATTGCGCAGGCGACAGGCAGTATCAAGGCGGGTTTTGGCAAGAAAATTGCGGTGGTGAATATTGAAATCACATCGGCGCATTTGAATTGGCGAAATCGCGACAGCCATTTTATTTTTGGTGATGTGGCGGCAGCGACCATCATTGAAGAGTTGGATACACCCAAAGGCTACGAGATTATTGACAGCACATTGTACACTCAGTTTTCAGCCAACATCAAAAATGAATTTGGCTTTATGGACAGAAGCGAATTTTTGGCGGCCAAATCATCCATGTATCCAGACATCAATGAGCCTGTGACGGACAAGCTGTTTTTGCAAGAGGGTCGCAAAGTGTTTCGTGAGGTGTGCCCAAAGGTGTCTGAGATTATCAGCACTCATCTTGCCAAAAACAACATTGAGCCAAGTCAAATCAAAAGAATGTGGCTGCATCAGGCCAATGTCAATATGATTGATTTGATTTTGCGTACGGTGATTGGCAAGGACGCGGACAAATCCATTGCGCCGATTGTGATTGATGAATACGGCAACACAAGCTCGGCAAGCCCAATGGTGGCGTTTCATGACACTCAAGAGGGTGTCAATGCAGGTGATTTGTGCGTCATTTGCTCATTTGGCGCAGGCTATTCCATCGGCTCGGTGATTGTCAAAAAAGTATAATGGTTTGTGCTGTTAAGACAATCTAAAAATCACAAAAATAAACAACACCCCAAAGTGAGGCAACCTTGGGGTGTTTTGATGTTTGGTGCTGTTTTGGAGTTTATGCAAAACAACATCAGCATTGATGATTTATTTTTTGTGCTTTTTTTCGCTGATGATTTTTAGGGACGGGTAATCCATTTTGATGTCATAAAAACTGCCATTTTTTAGGGCGTAAATCTGCAAAATCGGCTTGTTGTTTTGATTTTCAAGCTGTACTTCATGAACTTGGTAGCCGCGGTTGTATAGTGCTGTGATGGCGCGCTGTTTGTTGTGTTCAAAGTTCACTTGATTGACAAAATAATCTGGACTATCAGCATAAGATGACGGCGCAGCCACAACCGCAGACAGTGCAGTCAGCAACATAAGTTTGGCAAGCAAGGCGATTTTAGATGATTTCATAATAAACTTAAGGCAATAATAAGCGCAAGAATTGTTCAGCGCAAGAATTGCTCACTTGAGTGCTGCGAATAAACACAAGCGTAGCAATACAAACAACAAATAAATCAAAAATGTGAATGTGGGTTATTTTAGGTCTAAAATTGATTCAAAACAAGTCATTTTGACACATTCACCACAAACTTTACAAAGTGTTTACAATATGAATTTTATGACTATTTTTATGAGTATTTGGAATATTAAAACGTAAAAAACCAATTAAATTAAATTAATTGGTTTTTGTTAAAAATTGGCCATCTGTCTATTTAATTATCTGTCTATATAGGGCGTGTTGACATTTCACACGCTTTAAGAAAAAAATGTTGAAAATTAGGATTTGGTTGTGCTTTTGGTGAAAAATAAGCTAAATCTTACCTTTTGTCGTTAATAAATTTGTCAATATTATCATATTGACTGCATTTATTGCCTAAAAAGGCTTGCGATTTATCTAAATTTTTCACTCAAATTGAAATGTCAACACGCCCTAGCAAAACTCAAAATTTGATTGCTTATAACATGATAATACGTTGGTATAATTTTGCTGAGCATAACTTTTGGAAACTATTTTTAACGACTTGTTGCGATACTTTTCGGTCGCAGTCTTGTTATTTAATTTTGAATATTTATCAACAACCTCGCCGCCGTCATTCAAAACTTCAAATCCTTCTTCCAGTGTTAATTTTCCGTAATTGGGAATTGTAAATTCTCTTTCTGAGCCAGAAGAAGAAGTTTGTTCATTCATCGTACTGGCAGTATAACCATTAGGGCGTGTGAAATATCAACACACCCCAATCAAAACAACACACATCAGACGTAAAAAAGACGGAAAAACACCGCCTTTTTATCAATCAATTTGTAAGACTAATTTGCAAAACTGGCAAATAAATCATACTCACTGGCTTCATCAATGGTGACCGTCAAAAACTCGCCCACCTTGACCGTCTCGTCAATGTTGTCCACATACACATGACCGTCTATCTCTGGTGCGTCAGCATAGCTGCGACAGATGGCAATGTTTTCATCAGCATCAATCTCATCCACCAAAACTTTGAGTGTTTTGCCGACTTTTTCGGCGAGTTTTTGGGCGGAGATTTGCTGTTGAAGCGCCATCAGACGTTCATAGCGCGCGCGTTTGATGTCCTCTGGGACAGGATTGGGCAATTCATTGGCGGCAGCACCCTCAATTTCGGAATATGTAAAAGCACCCACGCGGTCAAGACGCGCTTGTTTTAGCCAGTCCAAAAGATATTCAAAATCCTCTTCGGTTTCACCTGGAAAGCCAACCACAAAAGTGGAACGGATGACAATGTCAGGGCAGATTTCACGCCACGCTTGAATGCGCGCCAGTACGTTTTCGCTGTGAGCAGGGCGCTTCATCAGTTTTAGGATTTTGGGGCTTGCGTGTTGGAATGGAATGTCAAGATAAGGCAGCAGTTTGTCCTCTGACATGAGTTTGACCACCTCATCAACGTGTGGATAGGGGTAGATGTAATGCAATCGCACCCAAATGCCTAGGCTGTTTAGCGCTTGACACATGTCATAAAATTTGGATTTGATGGGTGTCCCCTCCCAAAATGACAATTTGTATTTTAAGTCCACGCCGTATGCCGAGGTGTCTTGGGAGATAACAAGCAGCTCTTTGACACCAGCTTTGGCAAGCGCGGCAGCTTCTTTCATGATGCTGTCAATGGGACGGCTCACCAAATCACCGCGCAAAGACGGAATGATACAAAATGTACAGCGGTGGTTGCAGCCTTCAGATATTTTGAGGTAGGCATAATGCTTGGGGGTAAGCTTGACACCTGCGTCATCAATCAAATCAATTTTTGGGTCGTAAGTCTTTGATTTGGCAGGCTTTGGCACATGATGATTTACCGCGCTGATGACCTCATCATAAGCATGAGCGCCTGTCACTGCCAGCACAGCAGGGTGCATTTGTCGGATTTTTTCGGCATCTTTGCCAAGACAGCCTGTGACGATGACCTTGCCATTTTTGTCAATCGCCTCGCCGATGGCGTCCAAGCTTTCTTGTACCGCACTTTCAATAAAGCCGCAGGTATTGACCACGACCAAATCCGCGCCCTCATAATCATTTGCCACGCGATAGCCATCACGCGTAAGCTCAGTGATGATGCGTTCGCTATCCACCAACGCTTTGGGACAACCCAGTGACACAAAGCCGATTTTTGGATTTATTTTATCGCTTGCTAAAGGCTGTGAGACTTGTGCAGCGCTTTGGCTGATGTTGCGGTTTTCATTGTGATTGGCTTTGTGGTGAGTGGGATTAAAAACTTGAACTGACATGATGACCTTAACAATAAATAGGGCAAATAGGGTGTGTTGACATTTCAATTTGAGTGAAAAATTTAGAAAATTATCAGCCTTTTTAGGCAATAAATGCAGTCAATATGATAATATTGGCAAGCTTGTTAATAACAGCTATTAACGACAAAAGGCAAGATTTAGCTTATTTTTCACCAAAAGCACAACCAAATCCTAATTTTCAACATTTTTTTTCTTAAAGCGTGTGAAATGTCAACACGCCCTAATTATTTTATCAAATTTTTATCATCTTGGCACGCACAAAAAAAGACTTGCTGTTTTAAGCAAGTCTTTTTGCGTGGCGCGTATATTAGTCGCGATGTTCGTCATATTGTGGAACAGGCAATTTAAAGCCGCGTGTTTTGATGCCAAGCCAAATAAAGCCAAGCGCTGCCCAGAACAGACCAACACTAAAGGTTGTGCTGTCCACTTCCAGCCACATCAAGAAGATGGCGACAAAACCAAGTGCAGGCACGACAACATAGCTGAAGATTTCTTTGGCGTTGCGTACCATCTTGTCACGAATCGCATAGCGGAAGATGACAGATAGGTTGACAAAGCTAAACGCAGTCAAAGCACCGAAGCTGATTAGGTTTACAACTGTCTCAAGGCTAATAAAGCCAGCAGTTAAGGCAATCGCACCAGCAATCAGAATGTTATTAACAGGGGTTAAAAATTTTGGATGAATTTGACCAAAAATCTTTTTGCTGATGACACCATCACGACCCATGACATACATTAGGCGCGACACACCTGCGTGCGCTGAAATGCCTGATGCCATTACCGTTACAATCGCAAAGCCAAGCACAGCCGCTTGGAAGGCTGAACCACCGACCAATAGCAGGATTTCTGCTTGAGTTTCGTCCACTGCTTCAAAGTAGATGGATGGATCGCTTGGTAGGAAAGTCTGCATAAAATACGCACTGATAATAAAGATGACACCGGCAATCAGCGTGGTCAAAATCATGGCTTTTGGCAAGGTGTTTTTGACATCTTTGGTTTCTTCGGCTAGGCTTGAGATGGAGTCAAAACCTGTGAACGAGAAACACAGAATGGTCGCACCAGTAATGAGCGCGCCAACAGAGGTCATCTCATCCCAAAATGGCTGTAAGCTCCACAGCTGATAGGCATCTTCTTTTAATGTGCCGTCAGCGTGCAAGCCGATGTTTAGTTTGCTGTAAATCAAATAAGTGAACACAGCGATGACGATGATCTGTACAAAGACAATCCAGCTGTTAAAATACGCCACCACTTTTGAACCAAAAATATTGACGCCAGTCATTAATGCCGTCAGACCAATCACCCATACCCAATGATTGACCGCAGGGAAGAGTGCCTCAAGGTAAAGTACCGCCAAAATGATGTTTACCATCGGTGACAGCAGGTAGTCAAGCCAACTTGACCAACCCACCATAAAACCCATACTTGGGTTGATGGCTCTTTGAGTGTAGGTATAAGCAGAACCTGAAGAAGGATAGGCGCGAATCATGTGACCATAGCTGATAGAAGTCAGCAAGATGGCAACCAAAGCAAAGAGATACGACATAGGAACATGACCGCCACTGTCGCGAGATACCATACCAAAGGTATCAAATAAGGTCATTGGTTGGATATAGGCAAGACCAATGATGATGACGTGCCAAAGTCCAAGATTGCGTTGCAATTTTGCAACATTGCTAACAGTTGTACTCAACTAGGTGTCCTCCAAAGCAAGCGCAAGCGCAAGTAAAGAAAAGAAGCTGTCAAATACTGTCTCAAACTGCCTAATGGTGCGTTTCTTGTTTCTGATGTTTCTGGTTTCTATTAGATGTGTTTGAATTTGATTAGACTATCAACTCCGAGTGTAATAACAAATAATTTGCAAAAAAATAAAGCCTCACAGTGAAGTAGCAACCACATTAATGAATTGTTACAAGACAGATGGCTTTTTGTAAGGGCGTAATTTTAGCCTAAAAAGTATGATTTGTCAGCTAAAATTTATCAAAAATTGATGATTTTGTTGCAAAAATACCACCGCTTGTTTGAAATTTAATCAATTTTAGGTGTTACAGACTTAAACATTTGTGCACTAAGCTCACTAAGTTTGTGCAATCTCAGCGCGTCAATGGCTGCACCAATGGCTTTGCCTTGCAGCTGCTTGTCCACATCGTCTGCGCTGATGGCTTGCAGCTTGTGAATTAAGTGCAGGCTATTGACTTGATTTTGCGCGCCAATCAAATCAGCACACACCGCAAAAGCACACATCAGCAATTGATGATTTTTAAGCGCACCGCTTGTTTTTAGAATATGAAAAATTTGCTTGGGTGATGAATGCTGAAAATCCATTAAAATGCTATAATTATCAAGCACAAATAACCCAATTTTTTGATACTCTTTGGGGATTTTTTGATGCTGACAAAAGCGCAAAAATGCGTCCATATCAGCGGTTTTGTCATCAAAATTGGCAAACACCACAGACAAAATGCCAAATTTAATCAGCAGCTCATCTAAATTGTTGTGCAGTGCGGTGCTGATGATTTGCCACTGATTTGTGTGCTTTGCTTTGTGATAGCTTGCGGCAAATTCTGGTAAAATCACATCCAGTACACCAAGCAGCTCTAGACTGTCAAAATATGTGGCGCTGTGCGATTGATTTAAGGCTTTTTTGGTTTCTGCCCACACGCGTTCGGCGACCAGATGATTAAGCTCACCAGATGTTTTCATATCAGCAACCAATTGGCAGGTTTGGTTTGCAATGCCAAAGCCAAAAGGCGCATAACGACTGGCAAAACGCGCCAAGCGCAACACGCGGACAGGGTCTTCCACAAAGGCGTCTGAAACATGGCGTAAGGTGCGGTTTTTTAGGTCGGTTTGACCGCCATAAGGGTCAATAATCTCACCTGTAACAACACGATTGTCAAACAATCCGCGCACTTCAATCGCCATGGCATTGATGGTCAAATCACGGCGCAACAAATCTTGCTCCAAGCTCACATCACAGCTGGCATACACATCAAAGCCCAAATAGCCTTTGCCAGATTTGCGTTCGGTGCGCGCCAGTGCGTACTCTTCGTGCGTGTGCGGGTGCAAAAACACAGGAAAATCTGCACCCACTTGGCTAAATCCTGCCGCCAGTAAGTGCTCAGGACTGGCACCGACGACGACATAATCGTGCTCGCTGACAGGGCATCCAAGCAGTTTGTCGCGCACCGCACCGCCGACCAAATATACCTTAAAATCACTCATGATATCACCTTGGTTGTCAGTGGCTGTGCTTGGTGTTTTGTGGGGGTTTGGCTTTGGTAATGGTAAAGCCTGTGGTACCAAACAGCAGTGTCAGCAAAAAGCAAAAATAACAAAAAAAGGCATAGGGCAAATAGCTCATGACACCGACCTCAAGCACTTGACTGATGAATGCCCCGCACACACTCCAAGGCACCAAAGGGTTGATGACGGTGCCAGCGTCTTCTAGGGTGCGTGATAGGTTTTTTGGGTGCAAATCAAATTTGGCGAACAGCTCACGAAAGGTCTGTCCGCTGAGCAGTAAGCTTAAATACTGCTCACCAATCAAAATATTGATGCCAAGACCTGTCATGGCGGCAGCGGCAATGGCGCGGCTGGGCTTGGTGATGAGATGTTGCATGGCGGATAACAAAGCAGACAGCACGCCTAGCGCCTGCAACAGTCCACCAAGAGACAGTGCGAGCATTACAATCGCCAAGCTAAAAAACATACTTTCAAGCCCACCGCGCGACAACAAATCCGCCACCAAACCCAAATTTTCAGGCGCTTTAAACCCTGCAAAAAAATAATCGCCAAGCTGTTTTATGCTTGGGCTAGAGTGCGTATAGGTGATGATGATTGCGGTTATGATACTGATGATGATGGTATAAATGGCATTGATGCGCATAATGATGAGCCCAATCAACACCGCAATCGGTAATAAAGCGGACAGATGGACAAGATTGCTTTGAATGAGTAGAGTCTGTACCCGCTCAATGTCTGCTAAATCCACATGATGCAATGAGTGCGACAATCCAAAAAAAATGAGCGCAGACAACACCCACGCAGGTATGGTGGTGTACATCATATTTTTGATGTGGGTGAATAAATCAATGCCGACAATGGATGAGGCGATGGTACCTGTGTCTGACAGCGGCGACATTTTGTCACCAAAAAACGCACCAGAAACCACCGCCCCTGCAACAATGGCGTCATTGGCGCCAAACGTTTGCGACATGCCCATAAAGGCAACACCAATGGTGGCGCAAGTGGTCAGACTGCTGCCAAGCGCAATGCCGATGATGGAGGTCAGCACAAATACCGACAGATAAAAAATATTGGGCGAGATGAGATGAAAGCCATAGTACATCAAAGTCGGTATGGTGCCTGCTGTCATCAAGGCAACCACAAGCAGTCCAATAAAAAAGAACAAATACACCGCGCCAATGCCACTCATGACACCATTTGCCATATAAGCTTGCAATTGATTAAAATTAAGACCCTTGTATCTGCCAAAAGCAAACAACACACACAGCACGACAATCAGTGCCAAATGCGGTGTAAAGCCAAGTCCAATCATCATCACGCCCATCAAAAGGACGATAATAAGCGCAATTGGAATGGCTTCTTTTGGGGATAATGTTAATAGTGAATTTTGCATAGGCTGTGTTATTGATACGATAATAATTAATATGGTTGATATGATAATAATTAATCTGACAGTAATTATGTTTTATAAACTATACACCATTTTCAGCTTTATTTAACTCATTGATTTTTATAAAAAATAAATTTTGTCAGTTGGATGAGATAATAACATCCAATAAGTTTTTAGATTAAATCAATCATTTAAAATGTTCGGTTTGTAAGCTTAACATAAGCCCACAAAAACGGTTTAAAGCTTGAGAATGACGTAAATTCTACAAAAATATCAAAGCAAAATTAATTGCAAACAGGCTTTTGGGTGTGTTTTAAGTCCAACTTAATAAAAATCAGCCAAAAGCTTTAAATCCATGCTTGTCATGGCCAAATAGCTTTGACTAGAGGCTTTTTTTGATTGTTTTTTGATTATAATGAAAAAACAACATAAAGCCAATCATTTTTATCACAGATTGGGTGATGAGTGCGCGCGTTGTTTGCGCGCCAAGCCAAAAAATTTTAGCAAAAAGACAGCAAAGTATGATAAAATCCCAAAAATTTATATGCGATGGTTTGATAAAAAACCACTGAATAATCACTGATAGGTGCAGTCATGAGCGATAAAAATCCACATTTTTCACGCATTTTGTTAAAATTATCTGGCGAGGCATTGGCAGGTGGGCGAGAGATGGGCATTGATGCGTCCATTCTTGACCAAATGAGCTTGTCCATTGCTCATTTGCGTGGGCTTGGCGTACAAGTTGGCATTGTGGTGGGTGGCGGTAATTTGTATCGTGGCTCAACCCTACAAAAAGAAGGCTTGGTGGGGCGTGTGACAGGCGATCAGATGGGTATGCTGGCAACCGTGATGAACGGACTTGCTATGCGTGATGCCTTGGAGCGTCGCAACATTAAGTGCCGCTTGATGTCAGCGTTGCCGATTGGTGAGGTGACCGAGCATTACAGCAGTCGTGACGCCATTCGTTATCTAAAAAATGGCGATGTGTGTATTTTTGTGGCAGGCACAGGCAACCCATTTTTTACCACCGATACCGCCGCGTGCTTGCGTGGCATTGAGATTGAAGCAGGGCTTATTTTAAAGGCGACCAAGGTGGACGGCGTCTATGACAAAGACCCAAGCAAATACGATGACGCCGTCAAATACGAAAGCTTAACTTTTGATGAGGTGCTGGAGCGTAAGCTTGGGGTGATGGACTTGACCGCGATTGCTTTGTGCCGTGAGCACAACGTGCCTTTGCAGGTGTTTGATATGAATAAGCCCAATGCTTTACTAAATGTAGTGATGGGTGAACCTGAAGGCACCCGAGTGTATCATTGATAAATTTGACCTAAAAGGAAGGTTTATGAGCATCCAGAATTTACCCAAGCCTTTGCAAACTTTATTGGAAACATCCAAAGTTAATCGCATCAAAATTGACTTATGTAAAAAAGACAATGATTTTACGCCGACTTTAACCAGTAAAATTGGCGGTATGGGTTACTTGCCAATAGGTGAGTCATACCCTACCAAATCAGATGGCACACCTTTAATATTATTGGCACAATTAAACTTCAAGCAAATTGCTGAAACGGTAGATATTACTAAACTGCCACATCCATTGCCTAAACAGGGTATCTTGCAAGTCTATATAGATGGTCAAGATGATGATTGTTTGTATGGTTGTGATTTGGATGATTATTTGCCACACGATAAATATCAAGTGCGTTTTTGGCAAGATGATAACTCACCCATACATGTAGATGAATTAAATCGTGTCATTGCCCAATTAAAATCTTTGAATATACAAGTTTTTCCTTTTGATTATACCAGTAATGAATATGACATGCATTTTGAGTTATCCACGCAATCATGTACAACCGTTTGCTATGAATATAATCATCAATCTCAAGATATTGATGAATTAAAAGCAACTGATGTTTGGAACTATCTAGAAGAAGATTTGGGTATGGATGACCCTGATGATGTACTACAAATGTATGATGAACTTGCCAATTTGGGCGAACATCAAATTTTGGGCTATCCTAATTTTACTCAAACTGATCCACGAGAATACAATAAGTCTTTACAAAAACATATCTTATTGTTTCAAATAGAGACCGATGATGATAATGATATCATGTGGGGTGATTGTGGTGTGGCGAATTTCTTTATTCATCCTGATGATTTAAAAAATCAAGATTTTTCAAAATTACTTTATAATTGGGATTGTTGTTAATTGTGAGATAAGCAATAAAGGTATTTTTATTTAATTATCAATCATAAACAAATTCAAACTTTTAACTCTAGTACAGGTAAAAACAGTATGATTAACGACATCAAAAAAGACGGTGAAAGCCGTATGCAAAAAGCCTTGGAAGCCCTAGAAAACGCCTTTGCCAAGCTGCGTACAGGGCGTGCTCACCCTGGTATTTTGTCAGGGGTGATGGTGAGCTATTATGGCTCTGAGATGCCCCTAAACCAAGTGGCGAGCATCAACGTAGAAGACAGCCGTACGCTATTGGTACAGCCTTTTGACCGCTCTATGGTGCAGGCGGTGGACAAGGCGATTCGTGAGGCGGATTTGGGGCTAAATCCCATGACGGCGGACGTGATTCGCGTGCCCATGCCTGCCTTGACCGAAGAGACTCGCCGCGATATGCAAAAGCTTGCCCGAGCCGATGCCGAGCAAGCTCGTGTGTCGGTGCGTAATATTCGCCGTGATATGCTCGGCGACATCAAAAAACTGGTCAAAGACAAAGAGGTTAGCGAAGATGACGAACGTCGTGCTGCTGATGACATTCAAAAATTGACCGATAATTTCATCAAAACCATTGACACTCGCTTGGACAAAAAAGAAGCCGATTTGATGGAAGTATGATTGGTGCGTACCAATCAAGAGTACAAGACAGCATTATGACAAGCATTCCAAAACACATTGCCATCATCATGGACGGCAACAACCGCTATGGCAAAGCACATCAGTTGCCTAAAGGGGTAGGTCATATCAAAGGCAAAGACGCCCTTGATCCGATTGTGGAGTTTTGCCTGGTAAAAGGCGTGCAAGTCTTGACGGTATTTGCTTTTTCCTCAGAAAATTGGGCACGACCCAAGGCAGAAGTTGAGCTGCTTATGAATTTGCTTAGCCAGACCATTCATGAGCAAATGCCACGCATGAATAAATACCGCATTCGTCTTAGGTTCATTGGCGACAGAGCAAGGCTGGATGACGATTTGCAGCAGTTGATGGCGGATGCTGAGGCCAAAACTGCCCATTTTGATGCCATGACTTTGGTGATTGCCATCAGTTATGGCGGACAATGGGACATTGCACAGGCGTGCCAAAAGCTTGCCGCAAAAGTGCAGGCAGGCGAGCTGCCTGCCAATCAAATCAGCAGCGACTTGATTGCCGAGCAAGTGGCATTGGCGGATGTGCCTGATGTGGATATGCTCATTCGCACAGGCGGCGATTATCGCATTTCCAATTTTTTGCTGTGGCAAGCGGCGTATGCCGAGCTGTTTTTTACGCCGACTTTGTGGCCTGATTTTGGTGTGGATGAGCTGCAAATCATGTTGGATGAATTTGCCCATCGTGAACGCCGCTTTGGCAAGACAAGCGAGCAAATTGAGCAGTCCAAAGCCTAGTTGTCAAAGTCTGATTTATCAAAGTCTGATTTATCAAAGTTTGATTGATAAGATCTGGTTTTTAGGGTGTGTTCAATATTTTATATGTTTTAAAAACACAATCAGCCAATTATTTTGATTTATGCCAAAGACAGTCTAAAGCCCAATAAAAAGGCGATAAGCATGAAAAATCTTTTTAGATATGATTTTTTTGACAAAAACAAAGGCGTCGCCATGGCGGCTTATGCGATTATGTGTTGTGTGTTTATCGCCGCAAGGCAGTTTAATGCCTTTGCAGTCGGTATTTTTGGCGTGCCGACTGTGGTGGCTTGGCTATTGTTGTGTTTTGGCATTTTTGCATTGTTTGCATGGATTGATCGTGCGTTTGGTCGCCAAAGATTGACTGGCGAGCAATTAAGGCTTTTAAATAAAATTGGCTGGACAATTTGGGCGGTTTGTTTGGTTGTGGTGATTTATATGATTTTTTAAGGTTACGGTTGTAACCTGTATATTTTTTTGTGGCAGTACTTTTTGTAGCGGTACTTTTGGCAGTGTATTTTTGTAGTGGCGTTGTTTAAATCAATTGGGGTATCCGTTGTATTAGAATATCCAAATAAAAAGAGAATTGTTTAATGTGGCAGAGAATAAAAACGGCAATCATTTTGGTTATTATCGTGGGTGTGGCGATGTTCACAAGCCGAGTGCCGTTTTTGTTTTTGCCTTTATTGACAGTTGGGGTGGTGATTGCGTCCCATGAGTGGACAAAGCTTATGCCAAAACGCAAATACCCTGCTAGATTTATTTTGCTTGTGCTGGTTACCACGCTTGTCAGTGTGTTTGTGCCGATGTCGTGGGTGCTGTGGTGGGCAATGTCGTTTGGGATTTGGGTGCTTGCCACCAAGTGGGTGCTGGATTATCCCACCAAAGAAAAATGGTACGGCAGATGGCTGTTTTTTATGGGTGTGGTGATTTTGACCGCTGCCATCACTGCCATGTATAGCTTGTGGCAGGTGTCGGCTTGGTGGCTTATGTATGTGTTTTTGCTTGTGTGGTGTGCTGACAGCGGGGCGTATTTTGTGGGGCGTAAACTTGGTAAAATCAAACTGGCTCCCAACGTCTCACCCAACAAATCCATTGAAGGCTTGATTGGGGGACTGTTAGTGTCAGGCACAGTGGCAGGGGTTGTGGGCAGTCAGCTACAGCTGTCGGCTGTGCAATTGGTGGCGTTTTTGGGTTTGTCGGCATTGACGGTGTTGTCCAGCGTGTTGGGCGATTTGTTTGAATCCATGCTCAAACGCCGAGCGGGCATCAAAGACTCTGGCACGATACTGCCAGGGCATGGCGGCGTGCTTGACCGCATTGACAGTTTATTGTCGGCAACGCCTGTGTTTGCCTTTGGGCTTTGGGTGCTTGGTCTTTTTGGGTTATTTTCTATTCACTGATAAATTATGCACAATACCATGCAACAGACAACCAAAAAACGCCTATGCATCCTTGGGGCGACAGGCTCTATTGGCGACAGCACTTTGGATTTGGTGCGTCAACACCGAGATGACTATCAAGTAGTAGCATTGACAGGCTTTGCCCGCTTGGATAAATTGCTGCATCTGTGTGTGGAATTTCATCCCAAATTTGTGGTGCTGGCTGATGAGACTTGCCAAGCACAATTTGTCCAAAAGCTATCTGCTGCAAAGCAAAATCATCCACAGCTTGACCCCAAAGTTTTGATAGGGCAACAGGGGCTACAGACAGTTGCAAGCTTGGCTGAGGTGGACATTGTGGTGGCGGCGATTGTGGGGGCGGCAGGCTTGCCATCGGTGCTGTCAGCGGTGCAATCGGCAAAAACGGTCTTGCTTGCCAACAAAGAGGCCTTGGTGATGGCAGGTAAGCTTGTCATCCAAACTGCCAAAACACATGGGGCGACAATTTTACCGATTGACAGTGAGCATAATGCGATTTTTCAGTGCTTGCCAAGCCAAGTGCAGCAGCATAGAGATACCATTCATGACAAAAAATTTGGCATTGTCAAGTTGCATTTGACGGCATCGGGTGGCTCATTTTTGCACAAATCGTATGAGGATATGCGTAAAGCAAGTGTGGCGGACGCCATCAAACACCCCAACTGGTCCATGGGGCAAAAAATCTCGGTGGATTCCTCAACGATGATGAATAAAGGGCTTGAACTCATTGAGGCTTGTCATTTGTTTGGACTTGACGAAAGTCAAATTGAGGTCGTTATTCATCCAGAGAGTATCATTCATTCCATGGTGGAATATAGCGATGGCTCAATTTTGGCACAGCTTGGTTCACCAGACATGAAAACGCCGATTGCCCATGCCTTGGCATACCCTTGGCGAATGACCAGCGGCGTGCAGCGGTTGGATTTGTTTAAGATGGCTCAATTGACTTTTTTGCCGCCTGATATGCAAAAATTTGCCTGTCTAAGATTGGCACGAGAAGCCTTAAGACTTGGCGGCGGTGCGTGTATTGTATTGAATGCTGCCAATGAGGTGGCGGTGAGTGCGTTTTTGGCAGGCAAGATTGCTTTGACGGACATTGCAGTTTTGGTGGAAAAATGCCTAAAAAATCCAGCACTTGCACACAGCCTAAGCCAAGATTTTGATGATGAAAAAACAGCACTGCAAGCGATTTTGGCATTGGATAACAAAGTGCGTGCACTGGCAGAAAGTTTACTTGATGATGGATTTTTTGATGACACAAGCGATGGGAAATTGACATGACCGCACTGTATATGTTTTTGGCAGCGGTGTGCATACTGGGTCCATTGGTGGCTTTGCATGAGTGGGGGCATTATATTGTCGCGCGTTTGTGCGGCGTCAAGGTGCTGACCTATTCCATTGGCATGGGCCCTAGGATTTTTGGCTTTAAATCCAAAAAATCTGGCATTGATTATCGCATATCCTTACTGCCTTTGGGGGGTTATGTCAAAATGCTGGATGAGCGTGAAGGCGAGGTGGCTGACAGCGAAAAGCATTTGGCGTTTAATAATCAGCATCCACTCAAAAAAATAGCCATCGTCGCGGCAGGCCCTTTGATGAATTTTTTGATTGCCATTGGGCTGTTTTGTGTGCTGTTTATGACGCCAAGCGAGCAGCTCAACACCCGCATTGGCAAATTAAGCGACGCCGCCGCCCAAAGTGGGCTTACTGTTGGTGATAAAATTGTCGCCATTGATGGCAAAGCAGTGGACGACTGGCAAGCGATTGTGTATGCGTTGGCAGATAGAGCAGGCGAGAGCGGAGAGGTTACGGTTGGCGTCATCAATCAAACAGGCGCGCAGCAGACGCACAAGATAGGCATTCATGATTTTTTGCAGACCGATGCGCAAAAACACCAAAGCCCCTTGGAGGTCATTGGCTTTGAGCCGTGGCAACCAGCGATTGCACCCATCATTGGCACGGTTGTGCCAGATGGCGCAGCGGCGCGCATGGGTCTAAAAGCAGGTGATGTGATTGTCAAAATCAATGATGTGCCTGTGGATGACTGGTCGGATGTGACGCCACTCATTCGCGACAACCCAGAGCGCGCGCTGCAGTTTGCTGTTGTGCGTGATGGCGCGCCCATGAATCTTAAAATCATGCCCCAAGGCAAAAAAGTGAACGGCAGGATGGTTGGGCAAATTGGTGTGCAGGTCAAAGTTCCTGAGATTCGCGTACCTGACGAGTACAAAGTGGTCAAGCAAGATGATTTTGCCACCGCGCTACAAAAATCTTTTGCCAAAACTTATGATTTGGCGATAATGACCATCAAATCTATGGGCAAAATGCTTTCAGGGCTTATCGGTCTTGATAATCTGTCAGGTCCGATTACAATTGCCGAGGTGTCCAAGCAAAGCATTGAAATGGGCTGGCAGCAAGCCATCGGTACAGCAGCACTCATTAGCCTAAGCCTTGCGGTGTTAAATTTACTGCCCATTCCTGTGCTTGATGGTGGACATATTTTGTATGCGCTGTTTGAGCTCATCACAGGCAAGCCTTTGTCTGAACAGGTGCAGATGGTGGGTCTAAACATCGGTATGTTTTTGCTGCTTGGGCTTATGCTGATTGCGGTGAGCAATGATATTACGCGATTGTTTGGCGGATAATAATTTTGGTAATTTTAAAAAGTTGTACTTGCTAATTTTTGGTTTTTATTTTATTTTAGATTGATTTTTAACTGATAGGATAAGTTATGCGTGTGCCTATGTTTGTAACTCGTGCGGTGACATCAGCGGTTGTACTTGTGATGAGCTCTCAAGCCTTTGCTGGGTCTTTTGTGGTGAGTGGTATTGACTTTGTGGGGCTAAATAGAGTAACGCCAGAAAGTTTGCAAATCATGTTGCCCATCGGTGTGGGTGAAGTGATGACCGATGAAATGCTGGCGCAAAGCATTGAAAGCTTGTACAAGTCCGAGCAGTTTAGCAATGTGCAAGCACAAGTGTCAGGCACACGCGTGGTGTTTTATGTTGTGGAGCGTCCTATTATTGCCGAGCTGAATTTTGAGGGCAACAAATTAATCCCCAAAGCTGGACTGGAGGAGGGGCTAAAACAGACAGGCTTGGCGGTTGGGCGTGTATTAAAACAAGCCACTGTACACAATATTGAAACCGAGCTTGAAAATCAATACATCTCTCAAGGCTACTATAACAGCGACATTGAAGTCACACAGACCATGCTGGACGGTAACCGCGTAAAGCTTGATATGCGCTTTATTGAGGGCAAACCTGCCAAAGTGGTGAATATTAATGTGCTGGGTAATGAGTATTTTAGTGACGAAGACATCAAAGATGTGATGACTCTAAAAGAATCTAATTGGAATAAACTGCGCAAATCCGACCGCTACACCCAAGAAAAATTTACCGCAAGTCTTGAGGCATTAAAAGCAGAATACCTAAATGCAGGGTTTGTGCGTTTTAATATTGATGATTCAACCTTGAACATCAATGAAGACAAAAACAGCATTTATATGGATATCAAAGTCAGCGAAGGTGAGCAATATCAGTTTGGCAAAACACAATTTTTGGGCAATCCCAATTATGACGATGAAACGCTCAATTCGTTGGTGACATACGAGCCAAACACGCAATATTCACAAAAATTGTTGGACGAAACCACTGAGGCCATCAGTACAAAATTTGGGGATGATGGGTATTATTATGCCCAAATTCGCCCTGTGCCGCGCATCAATGATGCAACACGCACGGTGGATATTGATTATTATATTGATCCTGTACGCCCTGTGTATGTTCGCCGTATTAACTTTAGCGGTAACATCAAAACCAAAGATGAAGTGCTGCGCCGTGAAATGCGTCAATTGGAGGGCGCGCTTGCCTCCAATCAAAAAATACAATTGTCGCGCGCGCGCTTAATGCGTACAGGATTTTTCAAAAATGTTGTGGTGGATACTGCACCTGTGGCAGGTAGCCCAGACCAGATTGATTTGAACATCACCGTAGAAGAGCAGCCATCAGGCTCATCAACGATTGCGGCAGGTTACTCACAAAGTGGCGGCATCACCTTTCAGGTGGATTTGTCCCAAAGCAACTTTATGGGTACGGGCAATCGCGTGAATGCGGCATTTTCACGTTCTGAGACGCGCGACTCTTATAGTCTTGGCATGACCAATCCGTATTTTACCGAAAATGGCGTATCACAAAGCATCAGCGCTTATCACCGCAAAACCAAATATGACGACAAGCTGATTTCTGATTATGTGATGGATTCATTGGGCGGCAGTCTAACTTATGGCTATCCCATTGATGAAAATCAGCGCATCAGCGGCGGTATCAATATTGACAATACCGAAATTCGTGGCGGTCGCTGGATGGGCATTGCCAATGTCAAGCAGTTGATGGATGATGGCGGTACGGGTGATTTTGTGGATTCGCCAAGCTTTAAAAATGACTATACCACCTACAATGCACTGCTTGGCTGGAGCTATTCAAGCTTGGATAGGGGAGTATTCCCAACCAAAGGCATGACGCATGAGGTGGATTTGACTTTGGGCTTTGGCGATAAAAATTATCAAAAAATCACCTATCGCGGCAATGTGTATTATCCATTCTTTAAAGGCTCGGTGCTGCGTGGCTATACGCGCTTGGGCTATGGTAATGATTTACCGTTTTATGAAAACTTTTATGCAGGTGGCTATGGCTCAGTGCGCGGTTATGAGGCATCTACTTTGGGACCACGTTCGCCTGCCTACAACTATGTGGCAGCAGGTTCGCGCGATACCAATGGCACTTATATCGCCAGTGGCAACAGCTTGATTGCTGGCGAGAATGTGGGCGGTAATGCGCTTGCGACTTTTGGTGCGGAGCTGATTTTGCCCATGCCGTTTAAGGGCGATTGGGTGGATCAAGTGCGCCCTGTGATTTTTGTGGAGGGTGGACAAGTCTTTGACACCACAGGCATGGCAGATGAGACGGTGGATGTGCGCACCATTGATCCAAGCTTAAGCTTGAGTAATGAGGCAGCATTGGCGCGTTTGATTAACAAAGACAATGATTTGCGTTTTAGTGCTGGCGTGGGTGTGACGTGGTATACGCCGATTGGACCAATTTCCATCAGTTATGCGCAGCCTTTCAATGACAAACAAGGCGATGAGACAGAGCGCGTACAATTCCAAATCGGCAGCGTGTTTTAAATGACAAGCACAAAACAAATCACCGTGCGCCAAATGATTGCCGCCATTGAGCGCCATCAGACAGTGTTTAATAAAAATGAACTTTTGGCGGATGATAATCAAGCGTGCACGTCCATCAGCAAAGTGGCAAGCTTGGATAATGCCGACAAGGATTCGCTGAGTTTTTTGGCAAATCCGCGTTACAAACAAGCGCTGACCGACACAGGTGCGCGCGTGGTACTTGTTGATGAGTCAAATGCTGATGGCGTCAGTGCTAGGGTGCTCGCCATTGTTGTGTCATCGCCGTATCTGGCGTATGCTGCCGTCAGTCAGCTTATGGAAAATGAGGCGGCGGCTGTTATCCACCCAAGCGCTATCATTCATCCAAGCGCGCAGATTGGGCGCAATGTTGCTATCGGCGCGTACAGTGTGATTGAAGCCGATGCGGTGATTGGTGATGGTTGTCAAATTGGTGTAGGAGTGCATATTGGTCAAGCTGTGCATATCGGTGCGCGCACAGCGATTGGCAGTCATGCGGTCATTGCCCATGATTGCACGGTGGGTGATGATTGTAGGATTCACAGTCACGCGAGTATCGGCTCTGATGGCTTTGGTTTTGCACCCAAGGGCAATCCTGCAAGCGATGGCTGGGTACGCATTGCTCAGCTTGGACGCGTGCTGATTGGCAATCGGGTACGCATTGGCAGCAGTACTTGCATTGACCGTGGTGCGATAGAGGATACGGTGATTGCTGATGATGTGATTATTGATAATTTGGTGCAAATTGCACACAATGTCAAAATTGGACAAGGCACGGCGATTGCTGCTGCCACAGGTATCGCAGGTAGTACTACCATTGGCAAAGGCTGTATTATTGGCGGTGCGGTGGGCATTGCAGGGCATTTGACGATTGCTGATTTTGTAACCTTGACAGGGCGGACATTTGTAACCAAATCCATCCATCAAGCAGGCAGTTATTCATCAGGCACAGTGGCAATGCCAACCCAAAAATGGCGGCGAGCAGCGGTGAGATTTCGCCAAATGGGCGACTCTACCAGTGAAAACAACTAGCGTGTATTGATATTTGCGCGCTTAAAATATATATTAAAATCGCCATTTTTAGCTTTAAACGGTTTTTGTGGGTTGTGGCTTCGCGACAGCAAAACCCAACATTTTAAGTTATTGATTTTATCTAAATTTATTAAAAAGATTGTTGGGCGTTATGCTTTCATTCAACTTACTAATAACTGCTATTGAAAACTAACTGTGATTGAAAGCTTTGTCAATATCATCATATTGTCCTAAGTTTATTGCTCAAAAGACAAGCATTTGTCTTAAATTTTTTTAAATTGAATTGCCACATGTCCTAAAGGAAAATTTATGAATTTTGATGTTGAAAAAATGAGCGAGGCAGATGCATTGCGTCTTGGTGAACAAAATTTAAGCTTGCCACTGACTTATGATGCCATCAAACATTATTTGCCGCATCGTTATCCATTTATGCTGATTGATAGAGTGACTGCCGTGTCGCCTGACAATTGGATTACTGGTTACAAAAATTTAACCATCAATGAAGAGCTGTTTAACGGTCATTTTCCAGACAAGCCTGTGATGCCAGGGGTGCTGATGGTGGAGGCGATGGCACAGCTGTCTGGCATTTTGGGCTTTATCAGTGCAGGACAAACCTCCGAAGATGGCTATTTGTATCTGTTTGCAGGCGTGGATAAAGTGCGTTTTAAAAAACTGGTCATTCCAGGCGATACGCTGGTGCTGCGCAGTCAGTTTCTTATGGCAAAACGTGACATTTACAAATTTGAATGCACAGCTCATGTGGATGAGCAGTTGGCGTGCAGCTGTGAGATTATGATTGCACGTCAAAAAACGCAAAATGTTTGATTAATTACTGAAGCGATACGATTATGAGCATTCATTCTACCGCCATTATTGATAAGAGTGCACAGATTGATTCAAGTGCAAGCATCGGTCCTTACTGCATCATTGGTGAAAATGTTGTGATTGGGGCTGATACGATTTTGAACAGTCATGTGGTCGTCGGCAAAAACACCACCATTGGCAAAAACAATCACATTTATCAATTTGCCAGCATTGGTGAGACGCCGCAAGACAAAAAATTTGACGGCGAAGAGACCTATTTGCACATCGGCGACAACAATCAAATCCGTGAGGCGTGCAGTTTTCATAGAGGCACAAGCGATGGCGGCTCATTGACCAAAATTGGTAACAACAATTTATTTATGGTCAATACACACGTTGCGCACGATTGTATGATTGGTGATGATAATATTTTTGCCAATAATGTCGGCATTGCAGGACACGTGGTGATTGGTGATTATGTGATTATTGGCGGTAATTCTGGCATTCATCAGTTTTGTCGCATAGACAGCTACAGCATGGCAGCAGGGGCAAGTTTGATTTTAAAAGACGTGGCGGCGTTTGTTATGGTGGGCGGCAATCCTGCCACAGCAAAAGGTCTTAATAAAGAAGGTATGCGCCGCAAAGGTTGGAGCAAACAAACCATTGAGACTTTGGATGAGGCGTATCGGCTTATTTTTCGTTCTGGTCTCATCAAAGATGAGGTGCTGACAGCTTTGGCGCCGCTCATTGCCAAAGAGCCCAAAGTTGCTTTGCTGCAACAATCCTTGCAAAACAGTACGCGTGGATTGATTCGCTGACCAAAAGATGAGTTATTTTGCAAACCATAAGTTATAAAAAACCATAACAATAAGTTATGGTTTTTTGTTTATAGACTGTCTTTTGGTAATATATTTCTGATGAAATCTATTGACTTTTGATAAATTTACTCTAAACTATAACCTTTATTTGTAATTTTATGTAAAATTAGGTTTACAGATATTAACTTTTACCAATGATAACATTTACCAATGATAATAAGGGTTGGCGGTCAGTCAATCGTTAGGGATTTGATATGCAAAATATCAATAAGGCAGGGTTTATTTATGGCACAACGTGAAAATTGGTCGGCACGATCAGGGTTTATTTTGGCGGCAATTGGTTCGGCGGTCGGACTGGGTAATATTTGGCGCTTTCCTTATGTGTCCTATGAAAACGGTGGTGGGGCGTTTTTTATTCCCTATCTGGTGGCTTTGATGACAGCAGGTTTTCCACTGTTGTTTTTGGATTATGTGGTTGGTCAAAAGTACAAAGGCGCACCGCCCACCGCTTATCGCCGTCTTGTAAAGTCTGCTGAAGGGATTGGTTGGTGGCAGGTTGCGGTATGTACCATCATCGGCATTTATTATGCGTCTGTTTTGAGTTGGGCGGGCAGTTATATGTTCTTTGCCTTTAATCAGGCGTGGGGTGAGGATACAGAAAAATTCTTTTTTGAGAATTATCTGCACAATTCAAGCGAGCTTGCAGCAAGCTTTGCACCAAATCTGTTCATTGCCATTGTGTTGGTTTGGGCGCTTGTACTGTTTATCATGTATGGCGGTATCCGTAAAGGCGTTGAGTTGTCCAACAAGATTTTTATTCCGCTTTTGATTGTGATGTTTGGCGTGATGGTGGTGCAGGCGGTGAGTTTGCCAGGTTCAACCAAAGGGTTGGAGAGCTTTTTTACGCCCAACTGGCAAGCCATGGCAAACCCAAAAGTGTGGCTGGCAGCATACGGACACGTCTTTTTTTCCATGTCCATCGGCTTTGGGATTATGGTAACTTATGCGTCTTATTTGTCCAAAAACGCCAACTTGACAGGTTCGGGACTGGTGGTCGGCTTTGCCAACTCATCGTTTGAGCTGCTTGCGGGCATTGGTATTTTTTCGGTGCTTGGCTTTATGGCGCAGGCGTCTGGCGTGCCTGTTGCAGAGGTTGTCAAAGGGGGGATTGGACTTGCCTTTATCGCTTTCCCAAAAATCGTTTCAACCATGGGTGAGGCGGGCAATATCATCGGTGTACTGTTTTTTGCTTCTTTGTTTATCGCAGGATTGACATCCATGGCAAGTATTTTGCAAGTGCCGATTTCTGCCTTTCAAGACAAATTTGGTTGGTCAAAAAATAAATCGGTCAGCATCGTTGGCGGTGTAAGTGCAATCATTTCTATTGCGATGTTCTCAACCACCAATGCCATTACTTTTGTGGATGTGATTGACCATTTTGCCAACAATATTGGTGTTGTGACGGGTGCAATTTTGTCTATTGTTTGGGTGACATGGCTCAACCGCCATCTACTGCCAAAACTCATCACGCACATCAATAACATCTCAAGCTTTAAAGTTGGCAATATATGGACCTTTATGCTCACTGTAGTGACGCCCTTATCTTTGATTGTGGCATTGGTGTTGTCGCTGTATTCACTGGTAACAGAAGGCTATGGCGGTTATCCGATTGGCGTGCAGCTTGTGTTTGGTTGGGGGATTGTGCTGTTGTTTGTGGTGGCGGCGTTTGTGCTACCAAAAATCAAAGGTCATGCCAGCCATGACAATGACGAGCATAAAATTTAGGAGAAGGCGATGAATGGTTCGGCATTGATTGTTATGTTAATTGCAATGGTTTTGATTTGGGGTGGGCTCATTTTGTCGGTCATCCATCTGATGAAAAACCCAGACATTGCATTGGAAGATGTCAAAAACGATTAATTAAACAGCTGAAGTTTAGCTTAAATCGCTTAAGCTAAACGAAATTTGGCAATAAAAAAGACCTTGGTAAGAATGCTTGCCAAGGTCTTTTTTTGGGGATGGTGAAATCAAATAAGTGGCTTACCAAACTTAAAAAGACTAAGCTTAAAGCGTGGATTTTAAAGATAAGAAATTAAAAACTAAGCCTAAAGACAATGTTGTCTAGAACCCAAATGACATCAGTTTATCGCCACAAGCCCCATCACAATGACCGCAGGCACCGTTTGGAAAAAGATGATTTTTTTACTGGCAGTCATCGCTCCAAATACGCTTGCAACAGCCACACAGCCCAAGAAAAAGTACGCCAATTTAGCCGTGAATATAAACGCTATTTTGAGGTGTGTCCAAGTCAAGAATTTGAGTAATGAAGGTTGCAGTTAATTTGACAATTCAAAAACAAAATATTCTGCCGCCGATTGAGCAAGTGCAAACTGATTGGAAAGAAATGTTTGAGATTATGGGTGTGGATAGTGCCAGACAAGCATAAATTTTTATGGCTTTTTATATTTTTTTAAGAGATAGCGATGACACACCCCACCATTCCCCCATTTTTACAACATATTCAAACACTTTGCCCATCGCTTGATGATGATGAACTGGCATTATTTGCTCGTGGATTGTCGGTGATTGAATTACAGCCCAAAGCCATGCTGTATCAAGCAGGCGATAAGGTACATCATATCCATTATGTCGCTCAAGGGCTGATAAAAGCCTTTTATGTGGACGAACAAGGCAATCAAATTAATATTAATTTTTTGCGTGAAGGGGTCTATGCGACTGATTATTTAGCATTTTCTACCAAAACGCCTGGTAAATACAGTTTTCAATGTTTGGAATATTGTGTGTTAATCGCTTTTTCATCAGAGCATCAAGAATATTGTTCCAAGCAAATCCCACATATTGAACGCTATTTTCGTATCATGATTGAACAGGCATTTATCCGTTATTTACAGCGTACTGAAGGATTTTTGCTTGCCGATGCCGAAAGTCGTTATCGCCAATTTATCACACAAAATCCTGAACTGTTTCGCCGTTTGTCAGTATCGGATTTGTGTTCTTATTTGGGCATTCAACGTCAACATCTCACTCGTATTCGTAAAAAACTACTACAAGAAAAAGAACCTGCATTCACAACATTACGCAATCAAAATTTGCCATAAAAAACAAATAATTTTTTTTGCTTTTGCATGAACTGTTTTAAAAACTTGGGGCTAAATCTTGCTTTTTCTGCGTCAAAAACTTGCTTGATAGAATAACTATCAACCTGCGTTTTTTCCTTGAAAAGCTGGCGATTTATCTCATTTTTCATCGCAAAAATGTTATGAATACAGGTTCTAAAATTGACACATTTGTGTCAAGCACCACCTAAGCTTATTTTTACAATAATATTATCTTCAATCAATTAAGTCTTTTTAGTTCAAAACAAGACAAGGCAACGAGCCGAAGATAGTACAAGCAGCACAGCAAGGCGAGTTAACGATGTATTGTTTTGAAATCAAATGACGATAAGGTAAATGTAATGAAAATTATGATACTAGGTGCAACTGGCGGTACAGGTCGTTTGGCAGTAGAGCAGGCGTTGGCTCGTGGTTATCAAGTAGTGGTTTATGCTCGTAATCCTAGCAATTTACCCAAGCATAACCATTTAACCGTTATCAAAGGTGAATTAAACGATACTACATCATTAGCCACGGCGATGATGGGCGTGCAAGCGGTATTATGTTGTTTGGGGACGCACCAATTAAAACAAGTTACGCTCATGCAAACGCAGTTACCCCATATTATCAAGGCAATGCAACAAAGCAAGGTTACCCGTTTGGTGTTGTTATCGGCGTATGGTGTGGGCAAAAGTTTTGATACCGCAGGATTGATTGCTAAATTGGCGTATAAAACTATGGTAAAAGATGTGTATGCTGATAAAGCCAAAGCCGAACAATTATTGCCAAATTCAGGGTTGACTTGGACAAGCATTTATCCTGTGATTTTAACTGATGGTGTATTAAGCGATAACGTTGAAACTGAAAATTTATCCAACATCGAAAAAGTCAAAGGCTTACCAAAAGTTGCTCGTGCCAATGTCGCCAAAGTCATGCTTGATGTGATTTTGGATAATCGCACACATCAGCAAACCATCGTCATCAGTACTTTGGGCAGTATCGTAAGGAAATAACGATGTTTATGGGACATTATGCCGTCGCTCTTGCCATTCATGCCAAACAGCCAACGTTGCCACTTTGGGCATGGATTGGAGCGGTACAGGTGATGGATTTATTGTGGGCGGTGCTTGTGATGACAGGCATTGAAAAAATACGAATGGATAGCTCATTGGCAAGCGTGCCTGTGGATATGTATTTTATTCCGTACAGTCATGGCTTGCCTGTGGTACTGTTGATGTCGCTTGTTGGGGCGTTGCTATGCCGATGGTTATTTAAATGTGCGTGGCAACCTGCATTATGGTTAGCTTTTGCGATATGGTCGCATTGGGGCTTGGATTTATTGGTTCATCATAAAGATTTGGTGCTTTGGGGTGATGTGAAAGTCGGCTTAGGTTTGTGGAATTATCCGTCTTTATCGGTGGGTTTAGAAGTCGGTTTGATTGGGCTTGCAGGTATGTTTTGGGTCATGTCAGCGTATCAAGCCAAAAAGCATCAAGGCGTGATGTTTGCTTTTGTTGCCTTGCTGATAGGGGTGCAATTACTTTCTTATGCCATGCCTTTGCCTGCCATACCGTTTGAGATGGCAAGTTCAGTTTTAATGTCGCATTTGGTGGTGATTGGGCTGTCGGTGTGGGTGGAGAGAAAGTTAAAAACTGATAAAGCCCATTAACCCCCAAACGCCCCATCATACACCACTATGCCTTGCACCGCTTTAGGATTATCTTGCAGGGCATACGCCATATAATAACCATCAGGCACATCAAATGGTGCGACAATGCCAAACTGATGGGCAGGTACATAGCCAAAACACATTGATAATATTGAAATTAGCTAGGCAAAACGCTATGAGCTGATGTAGATAAACTCTCAATTTATTCTGTATCAATAGAGAGCCTGCTAGCTTGATTCAAAAATTCATCTGTTGTAATTTGAGGTAATTGCAACGCTGCTTCGTCAAAATACGGTAAATCCTGCCATATATTTTTATCACCAATAACAAATACATAGCGTTTGGCACGAGTCAAAGCGACATTTAATAAATTTGGTTTACTTGCCGCCCATTGTGCTGCTCCCTTGGTATTTTTATCACAGCCTAGCACCAACCAGACCATCTTCTCTTCTTTGCCTTGGAAAGTATGCACCGTACCAATGCGTGTATTACACCATTTTTTGATACCTTGAGTGGTTTGAAGTTGAGGAGTGTTAAGAATTTTATAAATCAGCTTATTTTTAACCTGTTTAAACGGTGTGACGATGTACAATTCAGGCAAAGTATTTGTATGCTGAATAATATTCATTAGCATCTGCACCACCAAATCCGCCTGAGCAGATACAAACTGCTTTGACGTTGCTGAGCCAGTGACTTGCACCCAACTGCTTTCACCTAGATAAAATCCTTGTGGTTTGGGGTATTGTTTGGTTGTATCAGTTTCAGACAATATCATTTTATCTTTATAAGCAATACGATTGGCTATGGCAAACATTGGCTGAAGGCAGCGGCGATGTACACGTAAAGGACTGCCAATCCACATCTTTTCACCTTCTTGGTCAATCATTGCTCCAAAGCTATTACATTTATCTGCCAATATCTGCACCGATACATCCAATGGCGATACGTTATTTTCGTCAAGCAAGTTAGATGTCTTCATTAAAGAACGTACAAGAGGCGGTGGCACAGTAAAAACAGGCTCAATTTGAATAGGGTCTCCTACCACCATGACACGCTTGGCTCGCCATATTGCTCCCACGGCAGCCTGAGGTACGGCTTGTCCTGCTTCATCAATAAATAAATAGCCCAAGCTACCAATACCCAAATCGCAAAATTGGCGAAAAAATGCGGCAAAAGTACTCGATACCACAGGAATTATCATAAACAAACTTTGCCAAAGCGCTAAAGTTTGCTCCTTATCTAGTGTCATTTTATTATCCAAAAAATTACTTAAGCACGATATATTGCTACCAAAGCCTTCACCTATAGCGGATACTTCTGATAGCCACGCTTCATGTAATTGCAACGCACAACCAAATAATAGACTGCGTTCTTTGTTTAATTCATCATCTTGCCACAAGCCTTTGATTTGAAAATCATCATTTTGTAGTTCATCATAACTTTTGGGCAAATAAATGTGAGCAAATTTATTGGCATAGCTTTTATACAATTCTTGATCTTGGTAATATTCTGTTAATTGCAATTCAATCTGTTCTAATCTTTCGTTATGATTATGATAAAGTTTTCGCTGTTCTTGCAAATATTCTTGAATGGTATTAATGTCTTGTTGATAAATTTGCTTTTGTATTTTATTGATTTGGGCTTGGGTTAAGTTTAATTGTTCGATATGCTGTTTGAGTGATTTTTTATATTCACTTTCTTTTAATTGTAGTTTTGCCATGGCATCATGGCAGTCAGCCAATGCTTTGCGATGATTCTGATTATTGATGCTATTAAATAGACGTGCAAAAAATCCAGGACGGCTATATTGTAATGATTGTAATTGATGCTCCAAAGCTATCTTTTGTTCATTGCATTCTTGTAAACTGTCTTGTATGGCTTGAATTTCCGTGCCGACATTGATGATTGTAGTTAATAAATTATCATTAACTGGAATGCTATTGATGTCAATTTTCTTTTTTTGCTCCAGTTCTTTTTGGGCGTTATTGATGTTGTTTTGAATAACATTAAGCTGATTTTTGGCATAATCAAAGGCATTGGTTAATTCATCAAAGGCATTACTTAACACCAATTTTTCATGCAAAACAAAATATTCATCGAGTTGTGCCAGTCTTTGTTCAACAGATTTCAATTTATCCTTAAAATTTTTCTGTGCTTGTTTAAATGAAAGATCTTGGTAATTGTTTCGCCACTGCCAAATTGTCTCATGCAAATTTGCATCAAAACCTTTTAGATTTTCTGATACAAAAAATAATCCTGATTGTACTTTTTTGCGGTTAGATTTTTTACCCAAGGCACAAGAAAACAATCCCCATACATCATCATCCGCCAATAGACTGTCATATTTTTTGGCTTGTTTGGCAAATAAATTGCGAGCAATTTTATTTAAATAAGTAAAATTAGCTTGATTATTGGTTTTAAAGGCATTTCCCAAAGACTGCATTTTGGGCAAATCCCGAGAGATGTTTTCAACAGCGGCATTATTAGATGAAGCAACAACCATCTCAAAACCTGTTAATTGCGGCATGATTTTTGAAATAGATCTACCTTCAACCAAAATTTTGCCCACAAAAGCATCTTTGGCGGTAGGTAAAGTTGCAAGTACCATGGCTCGCTGTACCATATTTTCGGCAAAAATATCACGCAGTAGCGTGGTTTTTCCTGTGCCAGGTGGGCCATTAACAGAGAAAATTGGCTGATGATTTTCTTTAAAAAAAGTATTGATTGCAAATTGTTGCATTAGGCTCAAACCATGAGCGGGTTCACTAAGCCAACGCCCTTTGTTCCAATATTTAGGACGTAAAGTTTGCCAAATGGTTTGATTACCTGTATCGCCATATAAATCAACAAAATTTTTATTAGGAAATCCCCTTAAATAGGTTGATAGGGTAGGGCTTATTTTGCCACCTTTTATTTCTTGAATAATGCGATGAATGTCTTGGGCATAAAAACTATTTAGAATTTGAAATTCTTGGGTATCATCATTGCCATCGTCATTATTATCTATTTTATTATTATCTGTTTCATTGTTATTATGAGTGTGTTGGGTGGGTGAATTATCTTGCGATTTATTGATATATCGCATACAAATACCGATAATGGGTATATTTTGTACATTAGATTGATGATTGGGGCAAAATCCATACGCCCATTGATTAAGCTTATCAAGTATATCCAACATCATAGCAGCGTTAATTTTGGGTTTTGATGATAGCGTTGCTTGAGGGTTGGATTCGACTAAATATTGATTTTGAATGTTTAAATGTTTTTGGTAAATATTTTCTAGATTCTTAATTAGGGTTTGACAGTCTTGATTGAATTGTTCGGTGTCTAATGCCTCAATACCTTTTTGACGACTTAATCCCAATGCCCAAGGTACGGTTGAAAGCCCAATTTGGCTAAAGCTAAATTCCCCATTTTCATCGATAAATAGACTGGCATAGCAACTCACCCCATCATCGATCATGGCTTCTTGGGTGAATTGTTCGTTTTCTGAAAGGTTGGATTGTAACAACTCTTGAATGATTTGACTAAGTTCGCTAGTATTAAATAAATTAAAATAAATAACCGCACCGTTAAATTTTTTATCGCTAGGTGTTTTGGGTAAATGTGATTGAATGGATTGATGACCTGATAGGCTAATTAATTGTTCACGAGAAAAATCCTGATATTTACCTTCTTCTTGAGCAATATCTATAAGTTGCTTGGCATTATGTGGAGAGAAGAATTCCAATTTGTGCCAAAATTCCAAGATGGCAATTTCGTTATTTTCAGTCACGACTGTTCCTATTAGGTTTATTATTTTTTAATATATGAATTATACTGGCTTGATGTTAAATACTCAACCCTTACCTTATAAAGTTATTATGGTTTTGTTTGTGAGCATTAAGAGACAATGTGATAAAAATGCGAAAATTGGCTTTTGATGTTTAGTGTGACAACTTTGTGTTAAGCTATCAAAAACTCAACTAATAAATTCCTATACACCTCGCCCCCCCCATTTTTACAACATATTCAAACACTTTGCCTATGGCTTAGTGATGAACCAGTGCCTAGCCCCCCCAAACGCCCCATCATACACTACTACACCTTTTACTGCTAAAGTAAGTTCGGTGCTATTGCCAATCTTGATTTTGGTTAATTTTGATTTGGTTAAAAGCACATAGCCGACAATTTGCCCATTATTAATGGCGATAAGTGATAACTTTGGAATAAATGTCGGACTCTGGCGTAGGCGTACCACCAAATCTGCTCTGTACCATCACGATGTTTGGCAAGTTCAAAGGCATTAAAAATCAACGAATAAACCGCATCATGGTCGGTTTTTGTTTCTTGGCGGATAATCATTATTTCTCCTAAATGGTAGTCTTATCAAGCTGTGTATTAAGTGGCTATAAAATATAAATGACAAAACACCACGGTGCTTTTTTGGTGTATTTTGATAATAATGCAATAAAGCTTGGCTTTGATGTCGGTTTGGAGTAAAATGCTTATATTTGCATTTGGAGTATTTCATGTCTATCAAACCATTGATGTTACTAAGCTTGACACTGATGTTGGTTGCGTGCAATCAGTCAGCTTCGCCCACAAAAAGCGCGTCCACAAGCACTGATACAAGCAGTCCTACCCAACATCACGATGCGCACGCTCATCACAGCGATACCATGCCCGCCCATACTGCTGCGTATATGCAGCCGATGAGCGCAATGCACGAGGCGATGGTTCATGCTGCACAAAAAGCTGATGCTGATGCTGCTTTTGCTTTGGGTATGATTGCTCATCATCAAGGCGCAATTGAGATGGCAAAAATTGAGCTGCAATATGGCAAAGACGAGCAAATGCGTAAACTTGCCGAGGACATCATCAAAGCTCAAGAGTCTGAAATCAAGCAAATGAACGATTGGCTTGTCGGTGCATCAGACAAAGACAGTACAAATCCTGACAGCCCACACAGCAAAGCTTATTTGGCAGACATGACATTGCACGATAAAATGATGGCAGGTGTTCATCATGCCGACGCCGACGCTGCTTTTGCTTTGGGTATGATTCCCCATCATCAAGGCGCAATTGAGATGGCAAAAGTTGAGCTGCAATATGGCAAAGATGAGCAAATTCGTAAACTTGCCGAGAACATCATCAAAGCCCAAGAGCCTGAAATCAAGCAAATGAACGATTGGCTTGTCGCTCAAAACATCACACAATCGTCATAAGCATTTATTTTGATAAAAACACAAACACACCAATATAACGCACGACCAAATTATCGGCATACAGACCATCGTAAGCTTGGTTATTGTGATGGCTTGGTGTGTTGTTGGGTATGTTTGTCTTGTCTAACGACTTTTATTGTCGGCTTGCCAAAATCCCATTCAAATTCTCTTCAAGCCAATCCACCAAATCAGCCAGTTTGACGCTTGCCGTCTGACCATACTCGGTGAGCGTATATTCCACATGGGGCGGTACGGTGTTGAATGACTTGCGATGTACCATGCCATCTTGCTTAAGCTGTTGCAGAGTTTGGGTGAGCATTCGCTCGCTGATGCCTTCAATTTCATGGCGGATTTCGCTAAAGCGTTTTGTGCCTGTGGCAAGCACAATCATCACCAGCACACCCCAACGATTGGTTAAGTGCTGCAGGATTTGGCGAGAAGGGCATTGTGCGGATAAAACTCGCCCTTTATCAAAATCAAATGAATTTTTTGACATTTTTTAACCTTTTAAAATCAGTGACTTAGCAAATTTTTGCTAAAAATTTTCATACTTACAAATTTGTAAGTACTTACTAAAAATAATTTATTTACTTATAATACGCCACATCAAGCAATTTTGCAAGATATTAACTGATTAAATGATTAGAGGTAAGTGTTATGAAAAAATTTGCAGTGATTGGTGCAACCGGTTATGTCGGTCAAGCAGTTGTTAAAGAATTAGCAAGCCGTGGTCATCAAGTTACCGCATTTGTGCGTGATATTAACAAAGCGATACAAGCAGATAATGTAACAGCCGTCGCCACCGATGTACATTCAGACAACTTTGCCGAGCAATTACAAGGCTTTGATGGTGTGGTGAGTGCATTTAACCCTGGGTGGACAAACCCAAATATTGGGACAGATTTTACCCGTGGGGCAAATGCGATTGTAGAAGCAAGCAAAGTCGCCAATGTGCCGTATTTATTGGTTGTGGGCGGTGCAGGGAGCTTGTTTGTCGCGCCAAATGTGCAACTGATTGACACCCCTGCATTTCCAAAAGAGATTTTTGATGGGGCAAATGCGGCTCGCAATTTATTAACTGACCTACAAGACCGCCGTGATGTCAATTGGGCATTTATCTCACCGCCTGCACTACTTGGTGTCACTGGTGGCTATAGCGAAGAGCGTACAGGTGTATATCGTTTAGGCGATGATAATTTGCTGATGAATGGTGAAATTCCAGCAGGTATTAGTGTTGCGGATTTGGCGATTGCGATTAGCGACGATGTAGAAAATCAAGCACATTTGTACAAGCGTTTTACGGTGGCAAGTAAGTAATCATCAACCTGCCAACAAGTGATAAAGCCACTGCATCAAGCCCTTTATACAGATGGGGAAATGTTACTTGAATATCTGGGGCAGTCTAATGATAAAAACGGTTGATTGTTAAACCGACCCCCAATTCTTAGACAAATTGCAGATTAAAGGTTAGGTTGGTAAAACTCAGATGCTTGACCAAGGACTAAGTCTTTGTACTCTACAGGACTTAGTCCTTTTAACTTGGTCTTTATTCTATCATGATTATAATAAAACGTGCAAGGCTTTGAGCAAATTAAAATCAAGGCTGTTTAAGTTGGACATGTTGTTTTCATTGGACATGTTGTTTTCCGTCTATCAAGGTATCATTTTAATTTATATCAGATATACTAATTGATAATTTCTTTTATGACAAGAAAGGTTTTATAATGCCTTTATTCATTATTTGATAAATTTCAATCCCGTAAGGATAAATCATGACACAAAACACCTTTGCACCGCTTTTTGAAAGCTATCGCTTAAATAATGGCGTTGAAGTGAAAAATCGCCTTGTGGTCGCACCGATGACCCATTTTGCCTCTCACGCAGACGGCACGTTAAGCGATGAAGAACGCCATTTTTTGCACAATAGAGCAGAAAATATCGGCTTGTTTATCACCGCCGCAACGCTGGTGGCAGAAGGCGGTAAAGCCTTTGTTGGACAGCCTGAAGCCATTTACGCCAAGCAACTGGACAGCCTGAAAGAAACAGCACAGTTAATTCAATCGCAAGGGGCAAAAGCAATTTTGCAAATTCATCATGGCGGTCATAAAGCCATTCCTGATTTGCTTAATGGCAAAGATTTGGTAACGGCAAGTGATGAACCACAAACAGGAGCAAGAGCTTTAACAGGCGAAGAAGTGGAAAACTTGGTGCAATCTTTTGCCCATGCGGCAGATTTAGCGTTACAGGCAGGCTTTGACGGTGTGGAAATTCACGGAGCAAACGGCTATTTAATTCAGCAATTTGTGTCGGCACAAATCAATCATCGCACGGACAAATGGGGCGAAAATCGCTATGCCTTTGGCTCGGCGGTGGTGGACGCGGTGGTGGCGGTGCGAGAAAAATATAATCGTCCTGATTTTATTATCGGCTACCGCTTTTCGCCTGAAGAAGCAGGAGAAAACGGCATCACAATGCAAGATACCTTTGGTTTGATTGATGTGTTGGTCAATAAACCATTGCAATATTTGCACGTTTCGCTGTGGGATTTTTACAAATTGGCTCGCCGTGGTGCAGACGAAACCAAAACCCGTATTGAGCAAATTCATCAACGCATTGCAGGGCGTTTGCCATTGATTGGCGTGGGTAATTTGTACA
>JBGXSA010000002.1:0-11710 GCA_041811915.1 Moraxella sp.
AATGCCACACCATCATGCGGACGAATGGCAATGGTGCCACCGCCCATGCCTTTACCGACATAGTCATTGGCATCGCCCATCAAATTCAAGTTGATACCACCTGCCAGCCACACCCCAAGGCTTTGCCTGCCGAGAATCTATACAAGCGCTTTGACAGCGCTGCCATGTCCATCGGTGCGCTAAGTCCTGAGGCGCATGAGTCGTTGGCGATTGCGATGAATCGCTTGGGCGGCTATTCCAATTCTGGCGAGGGCGGCGAAGACCCTGCGCGCTATGGCACCGAAAAAGTATCGCGCATCAAGCAGGTGGCGTCTGGTCGCTTTGGTGTGACGGCGGCATATTTGATGAGTGCTGAGGTGATTCAAATCAAAGTCGCTCAAGGCGCCAAGCCTGGCGAGGGTGGACAGCTGCCAGGGGACAAAGTCACGCCTTATATCGCCCAGCTGCGCTATGCGGTGCCAGGATCTACCTTGATTTCACCGCCGCCGCACCATGACATTTATTCCATTGAAGATTTGGCGCAGCTGATTTTTGATTTAAAACAAATCAATCCAAGTGCGCTCATTTCGGTCAAATTGGTGAGCTTGCCAGGTGTGGGCACGATTGCCACAGGGGTCGCCAAAGCTTATGCCGACTTGATTACCATCTCAGGCTATGATGGCGGCACAGGCGCAAGCCCCTTGACCAGTGTTAAATATGCAGGCAGCTCATGGGAGCTTGGGCTTGCCGAAGCGCAGCAAGCGCTTGTGGAGAATAATTTGCGCCACAAAGTGCGCTTGCAGGTGGATGGCGGACTCAAAACAGGCTTGGATGTCGTCAAAGCGGCGATTTTGGGGGCAGAAAGCTTTGGTTTTGGGACAGGACCAATGGTGGCGCTTGGTTGTCGCTATCTGCGCATCTGCCATCTGAACAACTGCGCCACAGGCATCGCCACCCAAGACGATACTTTGCGCGATAAGCATTATCATGGCAATGCTGAAAAAGCGATGAATTATTTTAAATTCATTGCCCAAGATGTGCGCGAGATTATGGCAGAACTTGGTGTACAGCAGCTGACCGATTTGATTGGGCGCACGGATTTATTGGAAATCATTGAGGGCAAAACCGCCGAGCAGCGCGGCTTGGATTTGCAAAAACTACTCTATCAGCCTAAAATCCCAGCAGGTTCGGCGGCATTTAATACCCAAAAAAATGACCCCTTTGACCAAGGATTATTGAACCAAGCCATCATGCAGCAAGCCACAAGCGCTTTGATGGACGGCAATAATGCTGAAATGTTCTTTGACATCAGCAATTTGGATCGTTCGGTGGGCGCAAGCTTGTCTGGACAAATCGCCAAACTGCATGGCAATACAGGCAAAAAAGGACAAAGCTTCACCATTCACCTAAACGGCACGGCAGGGCAAAGCCTTGGGGTGTGGCTGGCAGGTGGTATCAACTTGAATTTGATGGGCGATGCCAATGACTATGTCGGTAAAGGCATGGGCGGTGGCACCATTGCCATTCGTCCGCATGATGGTGTGGCATTTGTCTCGCACGAGGCGACCATTGCAGGCAATACGTGCTTGTATGGTGCAACAGGCGGTGAGCTGTTTGCAGCAGGGCGCGCAGGTGAGCGCTTTGGCGTGCGCAATTCAGGCGCGGTGGCTGTGGTGGAAGGCATTGGCGACAACGGCTGTGAGTACATGACAGGCGGTGTGGTCGCGGTGCTTGGCAAGACAGGCATCAATTTTGGTGCGGGCATGACAGGTGGATTTGCTTATATTTTGGATATGGATGGTAAATTGGATGGCAGAATCAACAAAGAGCTTGTGGAGAGCTTGTCAATTGATGAGCTGCCGCAGCACCAAGAGCATTTGCGCGGACTTATTGATCGCCATGTTGCGTTGACGCGCAGTCAAATCGGCGAGCAGATTTTGGCGGATTGGGCAAGTTATGTGGATAAATTTGTGCTGATCAAACCAAAAGCCAATGATGTCAATGGCTTGTTGGGGCACAAACGGCGCACAACTTTGGAATTGCGCCAAATCACCGCTTAATTCATCTTTACCGCACTTATTATTAAGGAATTATCATGTCCAAAGAGAATATTTATCAGTTCATTGATTTGCCGCGCACCGACCCTGTCAAAATTTCATTGGAGGCGCGCAAAAGCCAATTTGTTGAAATTTATCAAGATTTTAGTGACATTCAAGCCGCTGCACAAGCCGATCGCTGTTTGGCGTGTGGCAATCCTTATTGCCAAAACAAATGTCCACTACACAACAACATCCCAGACTGGCTCAAGCTGGCTCAAGAGGGGCGCATCATTGAGGCGGCCGAGCTTGCGCACAGCACCAACACTTTGCCTGAGGTCTGTGGGCGCGTGTGTCCGCAGGATCGTCTGTGTGAGGGTGATTGCACATTGAATGCAGAGTTTGGGGCGGTGACCATTGGCAATGTTGAAAAATACATCACCGAAAAGGCCTTTGAGATGGGCTGGAAACCGACTGTACACGCCAAAAAAACAGGCAAACGCGTGGCGATTGTGGGTTCAGGCCCAGCAGGTCTTGGCTGTGCGGATATATTGATTCGTAGTGGCGTGGATGTGACGGTGTATGAGCGCGAGCAGGAGATTGGAGGCTTATTGACCTTTGGCATTCCAGCCTTTAAACTGGATAAATCGGTCATGAGTCGCCGCCGCGAATTGTTTACTCAAATGGGTGTGCAGTTCAAATTGGGTGTGACCGTTGGCGCAGATGTGATGTTGGCGGATTTGCTTGCAGAATATGACGCGGTGTTTTTGGGGGTGGGTACTTACAAGGGTATGACGGCGGACATTCCAAACGAATCGGCGGAGGGTGTGTATTCGGCATTGCCGTTTTTGATTGGCAATACACAGCATTTGCTTGATTTGTCTGCGCCAGATTATGTGTCCATGCAGGGCAAGCGCGTGGTGGTGTTGGGCGGTGGTGATACTGCGATGGACTGCGTGCGTACCAGTGTGCGCCAAGGGGCAAGCGAGGTGACTTGTGTATATCGCCGTGACGCTGCCAACATGCCAGGCTCCAAAAAAGAATACACCAACGCCAAAGAAGAGGGTGTTGAATTTGAGTTTAACGCACAGCCTGTTGAGATTGAAGCAGAGCCAGTCGCTATTGATACGGACAATGACGGCAAAGTTACGGGCATTAAGATTGTGCGCACCCAGATGGGCGAGCCAGATGCAGGCGGACGCCGTCAAGCGGTGGTGATTGAGGGTAGCGAAGAGTTGATTGCTTGCGATGCGGTGATTGTGGCGTTTGGTTTTGCGCCGCACGCCATGCCGTGGCTTGCCGATGTTGATGTCGCTGTGGATGGTCGTGGGCGCATTGCGCGCGCAGGTGAGTTGCCACAGCAAAGTTCCAATCCAAAAATCTTTGCAGGGGGCGACATCACGCGTGGTTCGGATTTGGTGGTGACTGCCATTGCCGAGGGGCGCACAGCTGGCGAGAGCATTTTGCAATATTTGGATGTTTAAGGTGTATTGAATGTTGTCGCACTTGTGTTGTTATGGATTGATGTTTGTTATGGATTTAAATATCAGCAGTGTATCAATCACAAACAAACACGGTATTCCAAAAACATTATGACGTAAAGTGCATTATGACGTAAAATATACTGTGATGACGATTTGTGTTTGCAACCCAAATGACACAATGGTGTGAATACAGACTTTAAGATGTTGAATAAAATGGTATTGAGTAAAGGAGTGTCAGCCATGACGTTTGTAACTTGTGATTTGTTGGATGATAATGCCGAAAAATCAATTGGCGTGATACCGCCGATGATAGATGGCAAGTATTGGCGCCATTTTGGTGGACAAACGCGCTTTTTTGGACAGGTGGTGACGGTCAAATGCTTTGAGGACAATTCGCGCATCAAAGAGCTGTTTGCCACAGAGGGTCGTGGGCGAGTGCTTGTGGTAGATGGTGGCGCATCTTTGCGCTGTGCACTGCTTGGCGATATGATTGCGCAGTCTGGCGTGGATAATGGCTGGGCGGGCATTGTCATCAGTGGCTGTGTGCGCGATGTGGATGAGCTCATCAAAATGCCTTTGGGGGTGATGGCACTGGCTGCCACACCACAAAAAAGCGTGCGTAAAGGCGTGGGCGATGTTGGACTGAACATCAATATCGGCGGCGTTGTCATTCGTGATGGTGCTTGGCTGTATGCCGACAACAATGGCATTTTGATTAGCCCAGAGCCGCTCACGGCATGATTGCTTTGCGCCATGAGCTTTAGTGGTACTTACAAAACCACGCGCCAAACAACCATGTGCAAAAATAACCGCGCACCAAATAACAAAGCCATTGGACAAATAGGCAATAAAACTGACAAAACCGCATCATAAAACAGCTGGCAAGGGCGGCAGTCTTGTGATGCATGATGTTTGTAAGATAATGAATTGAGTGATGCAGATGAGATATCTTGAGGCGATTGATGAATTGAAGCGGTGTTTTGGTGAGCGACTGTCCACCAATCTGACAGTGCGCAAGCAGCACGCGCATACGATGACATGGCTGGATAATGAACCTGCCGATGCTGTCTTGACGGCGCATGATAAGCACGACGTCGCCAAGGCGGTCAAGATTTGTCATGAATACAAAATGCCAGTCATTGCTTTTGGTATCGGCTCGTCACTGGAGGGGCAGTTAAACGCGCCCAAAGGCGGGCTGTGCATTGATATGTCGGCGATGAATGAGATTGTCGCCATTCATGAAGAGGATTTGACCGCAACTGTGCAGGCAGGAGTCACGCGCGAGGCGCTTAATCATTATCTAAGAGCGACAGGGTTGTTTTTTCCGCTAGACCCAGGCGCCAATGCAACCATTGGCGGTATGGTTGCCACGCGCGCTTCTGGCACCAATGCGGTGCGCTATGGCACGATGAAAGATGTGACCTTGGCGCTTGAGGTGGTGCTGCCCAATGGCGACATCATTCATACAGGCACGCGTGCCAAAAAGTCAGCGGCAGGCTATGATTTGACACGGCTGATGGTGGGCTCAGAGGGCACTTTGGGTATCATCACAGAGGTGACCGTGCGCTTGTTTGGGCAACCAGAGGTGATTGGCAGCGGGGTGTGTCATTTTCCAAGCATTGATTTGGCGTGTCAGGCGACCATTGCCACGATTCAGCTGTGCTTGCCCATAGCCAGAATTGAGCTATTGGATGCCTTACAAATACAAGCGTGCAATCAGTATTCTCAATTAAATCTGCCTATTTTGCCGACTTTGTTTGTGGAGTTTCACGGCAGTCAAGCCAGTGTCAATGAGCAGGCTTGTCAGTTTGCTGACATTATTCAAGAGTTTCAGGGCAGTGATTTTGTGTGGGACTGTGATGATGGCGCGCGCAAAAAACTGTGGACGGCGCGTCACAACGCCTATCATGCCAGCTGTGCACTGCGCCCATCCGCCAAAGGCTTGTCCACCGATGCGTGCGTGCCGATTTCGCGCTTGGCGGAGGTGGTGACGCAAACACAAGCAGACATTGAGGCGTCTGGTATGCTGGCGCCGATTGTGGGGCACGTTGGTGATGGTAATTTTCATGTGCTGCTGCTTGTGGATACAGACAATCCAGAGGAGAAGGCTACCGCACAGAGCATTGTGTCGCGCCTTGCCAAGCGCGCGATTGAAGCGGGCGGAACGTGCACAGGCGAGCACGGTGTGGGGCAGGGCAAGCGCCCATATATGCAGCAAGAACACGGCGCTGCGCTTGATGTCATGCGCGCCATCAAACACGCCATTGATCCGCACAACATCATGAATCCTGACAAAATTTGGCATTAGGTTTTGATGGTGTTTTTGGCACCAAGTTTTGGCTTGTATTTTATTGTCTTGACGCCATGCTCAGGCTTTAAACCGTTTTTGTAGATTGGTGCTCCGCAATAGAAATCCAACATCAGAAACCCAATATTTTAAATGATTGCTTTGATTTAAATTTATCAAAAAATTGTTGGGTGTCATTCTTTCACTGAGCTTACGAACAATTTATTTTTTATAAAAATCAATGAGTTAAATACAGTTTAGAATGGCGTTGTCTTAGTATTTATGTCTTAGTATTTATGGTCTTGGTATCTATGTCTTAGCGTGTTGTCGTTGTCGTACATTGTCGTATGGCGTATTTGCAGCTTGGATATCTACAGTTTGTACATCTTGTAAGGGCAAGCTTTTTTAAACAAATAAAGAGTTGAATGAAATAAACGTGCTGTTGATGTTTTGATAAAACCACTGTAAGTTTTGATAAAATCATTGCAATAAGGGTGTTGTTAGTTCGCAATCATAACAATTATTAATGATTGATTTGGCATTGTATTATAAAAAATTATTGTTATTAGATGTTTACATAATTATTTTGCAATGAATGCGTGTAATATTTAATAGAAAAATTACAGGTATTTATTTTATAATGTTGTATATTTGGATGCTTTGTAGGATAATACGCAACCAAAATTATTTTGTTGTCATTTGATATTCACACCATCTTTGTGATGAAAAATTAGTCAATGTCCATTTCAAGCAAATACCGATTGATGACATCATCAGGCAGTTTTTGCAAAAATAAGATTTCGCAGTTTTCATACAAAAGCAATATTTTTCTTGTATAGTTCATCATAAAAATAAACAGCGTGATGTTGTGAATATAGATTTTAAGTTCACCAATCAAAGGAAAAATAATGAGTACCATCATTTATACGCACACCGATGAAGCGCCAGCGCTTGCCACCAAATCTTTGTTACCCATCATTCAAGCATTCACCAAATCCTCAGGCATTGAGTTTAAAACCGCAGACATTTCATTGGCGGGGCGTATTTTGGCGGCATTTGCCGATACACTGCCAGCACAGCAGCGCACAGAAGATGCTTTGGCGCAGTTGGGCGAGCTGGTCAAAAAGCCTGACGCCAATGTGATTAAATTGCCCAACATCAGCGCCTCCATGCCACAATTAAACGCCGCCATCAAAGAGCTGCAAAACGATGGTTTTGCGGTGCCAGACTATCCAAGCGAGGCGGTCACTGATGAACAAAAAGACATTCAAGCGCGCTATGACCGCATCAAGGGCAGCGCGGTCAATCCAGTGTTGCGCGAGGGCAACTCTGATCGCCGTGCACCCAAAGCGGTCAAAAATTTTGCCAAAAAATACCCACACAGCATGGGCGCTTGGAGTGCTGACAGCAAAACGCACGTTGCCACGATGAGTCACGGCGATTTTTTTGCCAATGAACAATCCGTCACGGTGAGCGAGCCTACCACCGTGTCTTTTGTATTGACTGGCAAAAATGGCGAGCAACAACAGCTACGCGCACCATTAAACCTACTAAAAGGCGAAATCATTGACGCAACATTCATGAGCAAAAAAGCGCTGATTGAGTTTTTGCGCGAACAAATCAAAGACGCCAAAGCGCAAGGCGTGCTGTTTAGCTTGCACATGAAAGCCACGATGATGAAAGTGTCCGACCCCATCATTTTTGGACATGCGGTCAAGGTGTTTTTTGCGCCTGTGTTTGAGCAGTTTGGCAAAGAGCTTGAGGCGGTGGGCGTCAATGTCAATAACGGTTTTGGTAATTTGTTGGCAAATTTGGACAAATTGGACGAAAAAACGCGCGCAGCTGTGGAAAAAGCCATTGAACAAAGCTACGAGCAAGCGCCAAGCATCGCCATGGTGGACAGCGACAAGGGCATTACCAATTTGCACGTGCCAAGCGACGTCATCATTGACGCGTCATTGCCTGCGATGATTCGCAACAGCGGTCGTATGTGGAACAAAGACGGCAAGGCCGAAGACACCAAAGCGGTCATTCCAGACAGTGCTTATGCAGGCATCTATACAGCGGTGATTGATTTTTGTAAAGAGCACGGCGCGTTTGACCCAACCACCATGGGCAGCGTGCCCAATGTGGGCTTGATGGCACAAAAAGCAGAAGAATACGGCAGCCACGACAAGACATTTGAAATCCCTTTTGATGGCACCATGCAAGTGATTGATGACAAGGGCAATGTGCTGTTGAGTCATGAGGTGGAGGCAGGCGACATTTGGCGTGCGTGCCAAACCAAAGACGCGCCAGTCAAAGACTGGGTGGGCTTGGCGGTCAATCGCGCCAGATTGTCCAATACGCCAGCGGTGTTTTGGCTGGACGAAAAACGCGCACACGATGCTGAGCTTATCAAAAAAGTACAGACGTATTTGGCGGACTTGGACACAGATGGTCTAGACATTCGTATTTTGGCACCAAAAGAGGCGTGTTTGTTTAGCCTTGCGCGCATCAAAGACGGCAAAGATACCATTTCGGTGACGGGCAATGTATTGCGCGATTATAATACTGATTTATTCCCAATTTTGGAGCTTGGCACCTCTGCCAAAATGCTGTCCATCGTGCCGTTGATGAATGGTGGCGGTATGTTTGAGACGGGTGCGGGCGGTTCGGCACCAAAACACGTTCAGCAGTTTAATGAAGAAAATCATTTGCGCTGGGACAGCTTGGGTGAGTTTTTGGCATTGGCGGTATCGCTTGAGCATTTGGCGCAAAAACAAGGCAATCAAAAAGCACAAGTGCTTGCTGACGCGCTGGACAAGGCGACTGAAGAGCTGCTAATCAATGACAAATCGCCAAAACGCAAAGCAGGCGAGCTTGACAACCGTGGCAGTCATTATTATTTGGCGCGCTACTGGGCAGAAAGCTTGGCAAATCAAGACCAAGATGGCGAATTAAAAGCGCAATTTGCACCGATTGCCAAGCAGTTGGCAGACAACGAAGCCAAGATTTTGGATGAGCTGAACGGTGTGCAAGGCAAGCCTTGTGACATTGGCGGCTATTATTCACCTGATGTCAAGCTGGCAAGCGAGGCGATGCGCCCAAGCCAAACGCTAAACAGCATTATTGCAAGCATCTAACAGCTGGCAAGCAAACAGCCAACAAAGGCTGTGAATTTACGGCAATAAAGGCAAGTGCTTTTATTGCCATTTTTGTATAAAAAAACACGCTTGGGCGCGTGTTTTGAATGGGCTTAAAATGACAAAAAGATGATTACAAAAAGATGATTACAAAGCTGCGATGACGGTGATTTCAACCAGCCATTTGGGATTGACGAGCGCTGCTTGGACGGTTGCGCGTACAGGTGGCACAGTGCCTTGTAGCCATGCTTGCCATTCTTGATTAAACGCCTCAAAATTGGCAAGATCTGTAATAAAAACTTGTGCGGAGAGCATTTTTGATTTGTCGCTGCCGACTTTGGCAAGCATTTTGTCAATATTATCAAAGACTTGTTTGGATTGCCCAACAATATCCAAGCTGTCATCGTCAGGCACTTGCCCTGCCAAATAAACCGTATTGTTATAAACAGCAACTTCGCTCAATACCGCATTTGAGTCAAGTTTTTGAATGGATAGTGAATTGTTCATAGTGGATAACTCCATAATTGATTGATGTATCATTGGTAGATGGGTAGATGGCTTAATGTGCGATTAATTTGTCAGTATCTGTGATAAGACAGTCCCTCTGTGCTGATGTCGCAAGGCTTGTCTGCCATGATATCGGCGATGAGCTTGCCTGAGCCACACGCCATTGTCCAGCCCAATGTGCCGTGTCCTGTATTGACAAAAAGATTGTCCAAATTACCCTTGCCAATGACAGGCGTGCCGTCTGGCGTCATGGGGCGCAGACCTGTCCAAAACTGCGCTTGAGACAAATCACCGCCATCAAACAAATCTTGCACCACCATCTGTAAGGTGGCTTTGCGCTTGGGATTGAGGCGCAAATCAAAGCCTGATAGTTCTGCCATGCCGCCCACACGAATGCGCGTATTAAGGCGCGTGATGGCGATTTTATAGGTCTCATCAAGCACTGTTGAGATGGGTGCTTTGCTTTCATCCACAATGGGAATGGTCAATGAGTAGCCTTTGACAGGATAAATGGGCAAATCCAGCTGCAATGCTTGGGCAAACGCACGCGAATAGCTGCCAAGACACATCAAATAGTAATCGGCGGTGAATTTTTGGTCGTTGGCAATGACGGCGGTGATGGTGTTGTTGTGGTGCTCAATGCGCGAAATGGTGTGATTGAACAAAAACTTGCCGCCCAACTGCTGAATGTGCGCGGCTAATTTTTTGGTGAATAAATTACAATCGCCTGTCTCGTCATTGGGTAGACGCAGTCCACCAAGCACACGACCGATGTCAGAATGATGATGAGCAAGCGCAGGTTCAATTTGTCCCAATGTCTCTGGCGTCAATAGCTCATAGGCGACATTCAGCTCTTTGAGTACTTCAATGTCACGACTGACCGCATCCAACTGAGCTTGCTTGCGAAATAGCTGTATGGTGCCAAGCGTGCGCTGTTCATAATCAATGGCGGTCTCATCTCTGAGTGCGCGCAGACAATCGCGGCTATATTCTGCCACGCGCATCATGCGCTCTTTGTTGATGGCGTAGCGTTTGGGTGTGCAGTTTTTGAGCATTTGGCTCATCCAAACCGCCTGAAATACCGAGCCATCAGGGCGCACCGCCAAAGGCGCGTGTTCTTCAAACAGCCATTTGATTGCTTTGGTGGGAATGCCAGGCGCTGCCCACGGCGTGGAATAGCCTGGTGAGATTTGACCTGCATTGGCAAAGCTGGTTTCTTCGGCGACATCGGACTGTCTGTCTATGAGAGTCACCTCAAAGCCTTGCTTTAATAGGTAGTAGGCGCTAGCAACACCAATGACGCCGCCGCCCAAAATCATGACACTTGCCATAAATATCTTCTTAAGTTGTTTAAATCTGTTGTTTAAATCTGTTGTCTAAATCCAACCAAATCCAAGCTGCCCAAACCAAATCGCAACTCAAACCACCAAGGTCAAACGCAATGATTGGTGGATTTGTTGGTTGGCGTGCTTGTTGGGCTTTTGAATGTCTATACGCCGCTTAAATTTGTGCTTGAAGTGTTTTTTGTCTAAACGCCGTGCTGTGTTTGTACCAAAGGCAAAAGCGCGCAGTCATATTGGCGCATTAACAAATCATATTGATACATCAAACTTACAGTATAAGCGCAGTAGCAACAAAGTGATTATCATAGCATTATTGATGGGTGGACGGCAAGATGAGTCAATTGCTGTTTTGGCATAAACGTCAGCAGCGCAAAGTCAAAAGTCAAATCAAAACACACCAGCCAAATAAGCTGTGAGTGCGTTTGCTTCAAAAGCACATTTGTTTAAAAAATAGTGAAACCATGCGCCAAAAAGTGCTATAATTTTAAGCCATGCAACAAAAGCTGCTTTAACAGAGGTTGCTTTAAAGAGATTGCTTTAAAAAGTTATTTTAATTAAAGTTGCTTTAAGAAAGTTACTTTAAAAAAGTTACTTCAATAAAAGCCGCTTTAAAAAGTTGCTTTGTAGCCAAATTGACTCACAACCCAATTGATTCATGATTAGCCAAAAGGACTGTATGATGACCATTATTAAGCAAGAGGATTTTATCCAAAGTATTGCCGATGCCTTTCAGTACATCAGCTATTATCACCCAACAGACTACATAGAGGCGCTCAAAGAGGCGCTTGACAAAGAAGAAAATCCTGCTGCGCGCGACGCCATGACGCAAATCATGGTCAATAGCCGTATGTGTGCCGAAGGACATCGCCCCATTTGCCAAGACACAGGCATTGCCACCGTGTTTTTGAAAATCGGTATGAATGTACAATGGGACAGCACCATGACAGTC
>JBGXSA010000003.1:0-23186 GCA_041811915.1 Moraxella sp.
CGAAATAACGCAGCGCTTTGCTTGCTGTGCGCAGAGGCGATTGGCAAGTCATATTCATGCGTGTCATCACAAAACGCGACTTGCCCACTTATGCGCAATGTGCTTGGCAATAGACCCAAAATCGCTAAGTTTGACAAAGACTTGCCAGAGCCTGACTCACCCACAATGGCGAGCGTTTCACCCAAACAAAGCTCAAATGACAGTCCGTCCACCAACACAGCTGATGGTGTACAGATGGTCAGTTTATGAACAGCAAGCAATGGCTTAGGCGTCATCATCATCTGCCGTCAAATCATCAAAAATCTCATCAGCAGCCTCTACTGCAGCGTCAGCCGACAGCTCTGCACCAGCTGATGAGTCTTGAACAAAATTATCATCAGGCACAACGGGCGCTACACTTTGAGTCAGCTCTGCAGACAATTCTTCACTTGACTCATCTTCATGATCCACACAAGCCACACCAACCAGCACCTCATCTTCTGCAATACGAATCAATTTTACGCCTTGTGCGTTGCGCCCTGTATTGGCAATCTGCGCGACCGCTGTGCGCACCATCGTGCCTTTATCAGAAATCAAAATGATGTCATCGTCATCACTGACCGCCACCGCCTTGACAAGTTGTCCGTTGCGCTCGGATGTTTTGATGGCAATAATACCCTTGCCGCCGCGTTTTTTGGTGGGAAATTCGCTGACACTGGTGCGTTTGCCAAAGCCATTTTCGCACGCACACAAAACATCAAAATCTGCGCCTGCTGCATGATTAATCGCATTTGGCACCACAATCAAAGACACCACGCGACTTACCGCAAAGCCCACATCCTCATCATTATCAGAATCATCCGCTTCTTCATCTTCCATCAATTCTGCGAGCAAATTGACCTTCATGCCGCGCACGCCCTTGGCGGTACGACTCATGGGGCGCACGTCACTTTCTTTGAAACGAATCGCCTTGCCTTCATTACTAAACAACATAATGTCGTCTTGCCCATCGGTAATCGCCACACCGATGAGCGTGTCATTATCCATCAGGTCAATTGCTTTTAGACCGTTGGCGCGCAATCGCGCAAACTGTGACAGCGCCACGCGCTTGATGGTACCGCCTGCGGTGGCAAAAAAGACAAATTTGTCATCTGCTTTTAAATCGTCCACAGGCAAAATCGCCGTCACCGTCTCATCTGGCAGCAACCCAATCAAATTCACAAGCGGCCTGCCACGACTGCCGCGAGATGCAATCGGCACCTCAAAGCCACGCAAACCAAAGACACGCCCTGTATTGGTAAAGCACATGACGGTCGCGTGCGTACTGGTTACCAGTAAATGTTCAATCACATCATCTTCTTTCATGGCGGTAGCGGATTTACCCTTGCCGCCGCGCTTTTGCGCCACATAATCACTGATGGGCTGCGTTTTAGCATAGCCTGTGCGCGATACAGTCATGACGACGGTTTGTTCGGGAATCAAATCTTCGCGATTAAAATCGTGTCTGGCGTCCACAATGTCGGTGCGCCGCTCATCGCCAAATTCAGTTTTGATTTCCACAAGTTCGCTGCGAATGATGTGCATTAATTGATCAAAATTCGCCAAAATCATCAAAAGTCGCGCAATTTCACCCAAAATTTGTTTGTATTCTTCATTGAGTTTGTCTTGCTCAAGTCCTGTCAAACGGTGCAGCTGCATATCCAAAATTGCGCCAACCTGCTCTGGACTTAGGCGATAATGCGTGTTGTTGTCAATTAAGCCATAAGGATTGTTCAAATCCTCGCCCTCTATCACCTCAGGGCGAATGGATTGACTACCTGCTGCTTGCAGCATGGCGACCACATCGGCTGCTTGCCAGATTTTTGATAATAAATTGCTGCGCGCATCGGCTTTGCTGTCGGAGGATTTGATGGTTTCAATCACCTCATCAATATTTGCCAGTGCCACCGTCAAGCCCTCAAGCAAATGTCCGCGCACGCGTGCTTTATTGAGCTCAAAAATCGTACGGCGCGTTACCACCTCTTGACGATGACGAATAAAGGCGGCAATCAAATCTTTTAGGGTTAATAGTCTGGGCTGCCCATTATCCAGCGCCACCATATTGATGCTAAAGCTTGTCTCAAGTGGCGTTTGGGCAAACAGATTATTGACAACCACCTCGGCATTTTCGCCACGGCGCAAATCAATGGCAACGCGCAAGCCCTCTTTGTCAGACTCATCGCGCACCCCTGTAATGCCCTCTATTTTTTTGTCATTGACAAGCTGAGCGATTTGTTCAACCAATTTTGCTTTATTGACTTGATAAGGCAGCTCGGTGAATACGATGCGCTCGCGGTCTTTATTGGCGCCGCTGTCGCCCATGGATTCAATCTCATAACGCCCGCGAATGTGCAAGCGTCCTTTGCCTGTGCGATAGGCATCCACAATGCCGCTGCGCCCATAAATAATGCCGCCTGTCGGAAAATCAGGGCCGCTGATGTAGGTTGCCAACTCATCGCCAGTGATTTGTGGGTTGTCAGCATAAGCCAGACAAGCATCAATCACCTCCGTCAAATTATGCGGCGCCATATTGGTTGCCATACCTACAGCAATCCCTGTGACGCCATTGACAAGCAGATTGGGAATGCGCGCAGGCAAGACACTGGGCATACGCTCCGAGCCATCATAGTTGTCTTCCCAATCCACCGTGTCTTTGTCTAAATCGGCAAGCATTTGATGGGTCAGCTTTTGCATACGCACTTCGGTATAACGCATGGCGGCAGGCGGATCGGCATCCACCGAACCAAAATTACCCTGACCATCCACAAGCATATAGCGCATACTAAACGGCTGCGCCAAACGCACAATGGCATCATACACTGCCATATCGCCGTGTGGATGGTATTTACCGATGACATCCCCAACAACACGTGCAGACTTTTTATAAGGCTTATTATAATCGTTGGACAGCTCGTGCATGGCATACAAGACGCGCCGATGTACAGGCTTTAAGCCATCTCGCACATCTGGCAGTGCGCGCGAAACAATGACGCTCATGGCATAATCCAAATAGGACTGCTTAAGCTCATCAACAATGCCAACAGGGGTGACTGAATCGGTCGTCATGCGTATTCCTTAAATCCCAAAAAATCGCGATATTATAGCATAAAATGGTCATTTTGCGGCATATTCACCATCATTTTTATTGTGCAGTGTATTTTTTGTGATTGAGTGGTTGAATAATGCTTGTTATTTTGTTATGATAGGCTTTTTGTGAAAGTCAGTTGTATTTCACACCTCATTTATTGATTGTATAAGGATTTTCCTATGGCAAACTCAGCACAAGCACGCAAACGTGCTCGTCAAAACACCAAACGTCGCGCACAAAATGCCTCTCAGCGTTCTATGGTGCGCACTTACATCAAACGCGTTCAAGCGGCGCTTGAGCAAAAAAGCTATGAGCTTGCAACCGAAGCTTATAACAAAGCAGTGCCTGTCATTGATCGTATGGCTGACAAAGGCATCATCCACAAAAATAAAGCAGCGCGCCACAAAAGCCGCCTAAACAAAGCCATCAAAGCCATCAAAGCTTAATTAATCAACAATTTCATTGATTAAAAGCTTGATTGATAGCGTGATGACAAAAGCCCAATACTGGGCTTTTTTTATTGGGCTAAAATAGATTAGACCTAAATTTCACACCATTTTATCAAGATTCTATTCTCAAGATTTTAAGCTTGTCAGATGGCGCCTCATAATTAAATCCAAACTCACATTCTTTTAAAAACAAATACAAATGTTTTTTATCAATACCATTTAGGTACCCTAAACCGATGTCCTAAATTCATACCAAATTATGTAGTTGATATCAAACTAAGGCAACACGCGCTCAAACACCACCGTGCATTGCTTACCCTCTTTGTCCTCGCACCATTGCATTCGTTTTGGGTCGTGGCGACTGTCCAGCTTAACAAAAACAGCAAATGAGTGATCGGTTTGATTGATTTGCTCGCCAGCGCAATCGGGTTTGTTGTTATCAAAAGTCGTCACCGCTGCCAATACAGGCAAGCTGGCATCCTCTAGGTAGCTAAAACGATACTCGCCAACGGTGCGCTCCTCGCCACTTGTCGTGCTAAATTTACCATCTGCACCAAAGTTATAGCGCTCCTGACAGCTTGGTGTATGAATGCTTTTTGCTGTTTGGTTGTGGTGTGGCGTGTCTGTGGCGCGCTTACCATCTGAGTTGCTGGTTGATTGTGAGTGGTTGCTGTTTAATTGTTGCGCACTATCCAAATCAATCTGCCAAAGACCTGCAATGGCAGGCAGCTGATAGGTTTCAATGTGCGTTGTTTCACTGGGGGATGTCAAGGACAAAAAAGATGCCAATACAATTGAAGAAAAACTGCTTTCCATAAACGCCTCTTGATTTTAAATCTTAATAAATAATCCGCCCTATCATACCGAAAAATCAAAGCGATTACAAACCTGCTTTTGATAAGCCAATATCAAGGCAATGTTGCGCATGTTTGTGCGTGACCATACAAGCAAGCTGCTCCAAAACGGCTTATACAAAAGCTTATATAAAATAAGCTTGCATTTTGCAAGCTTATGACATAAAAACAAATGTCTATTGGTATGATTATCATGAATCAAATGCAAGCGCTTTGACTGCAAAGCACTTGCGATTTGTCATACAAACAGCATTGATAAAATTGCTTAATTGCTATGCTGCAAATTATTGGCATTGTGACAACGCGGACAATACCGCTTTTAGCATGGCAGATACGGTGCTGCTGCAAGTGCCAATCCCTGAGATGATTTCGCCATCAATATTGAGCTGCAAGTAACTGACCGCATTGGCATTGGTATTGCTTTCATTGTCCTTGACCAGCGCGTGTTCAGCATAATTGATGACATGAATCTGTCTGCCAAGCGCCGCGCTGACACCTGCCACAAAAGCCGACAGCGCGCCATTGCCCTTGCCTTTGATTTCAAGCATTTGACCGTTTTGGCTGATTCTACCCACAAAATTCACATCGCCGCCGCCGTCATTATTGATTTGATAATCATGCAGTTTGAGCACGCCATCATTTAAATAGGTATTTTTGAAAATCTCAATGATGTCATCAGAGGTGAGTTCGGTTTGGCGACTTTCCGCCTCATGTTGCACCACGCGACTAAAATCAATCTGTGTCCAACGCGGCAAATTAAACCCAAAATCACGCTGCAAGATATACGCCACCCCACCCTTACCAGATTGGCTGTTGATACGCACCACATCTTGATAACCGCGCCCAATGTGCGCAGGATCAATGGGCAGATAGGCAACATCCCAAATATTTGCCGTTTCGGCATTTTTTTCATTAAAATCCAATGATTTTTTGATGGCGTCTTGGTGTGAGCCGCTAAATGCAGTAAATACAAGCTCGCCAACATAAGGATGGCGTGGATGAATGGGCAGCTGGTTACATTCGCTCACTACCTGCGCAATTTCACTCATATTGCTAAAGTCAAGCTTAGGATCCACCCCTTGACTAAACAAATTCATCGCCATGACCATAATGTCCATATTGCCTGTACGCTCACCATTACCAAACAGCGTACCCTCAATGCGATCAGCGCCTGCCATCAGACCAAGCTCACTGGCTGCAATGGCACAGCCGCGGTCGTTGTGTGTATGCAAGCTGATGGTAACGTGTTTGCGCATGGGCAGATTTTGGCAAAAATATTCCACCTGATCGGCATAGATGTTCGGTGTGGAGCTCTCAACGGTGGATGGTAGGTTAAAAATCACCTCTTGACCCAAATCGGGGCGCCAAATTTGACAAACCGCGTCACACACTTGCACCGCAAAATCAGTTTCGGTTTGGCTAAAGCTTTCGGGTGAGTATTGAAATACCCATTGGGTTTCTGGATATTCTTTTGCCAAATCGCGCAACAAAGTAGCGCCCTCAATGGAAATCGCCGTAATCTCATCAAAGCTTTTTTGATAGACTTTATCGCGCTGAACCTTGGAGGTGGAGTTGTACACATGAACAATGGCGCGTTTTGCACCCTTAAGGGATTCAAAAGTACGGCGAATGAGATGTTCTCGTGCTTGCACCAATACTTGCAAAGTCACATCCTCTGGTACATGATTGCCCTCAATCAACGCGCGCGTAAAGTCAAATTCCACTTGCGCCGCTGACGGAAAGCCGATTTCAATTTCTTTAAAACCCACATCAACCAATGTGTGAAAAAAACGCAACTTTTGTTCAATCCCCATCGGCTCAATCAACGCTTGGTTGCCATCGCGCAAATCTACCGAAGCCCAAATGGGCGCTTTGGTGATTGTTTTGTCGGGCCATGTGCGCGTGCTAAGCTTTGGCGCAAAGGCAAAAGGGCGATATTTTTTATAATCAAAAGCTGGATTTTTTGGCAATATTTGTGTCACAATAAATCTCCTATCTGTCGGCAACCAAAGGGGGGTTGACGAACATGACAAACAATGAATTTGTAGGCTATTATAATCAATTTTTTAACAAAAAACTCTCTAATTTTCATCAAAATTTATTTATTTTTTAGATTATTTCACCAAAATAATATAAAATATTAGATAATTTATCTAATACGAGGCAGGCATGAGTACTTTTACATTGGACGATACGGACAAAAGCATTTTGACCCACTTACAACACAATGCGTGCATAAGCAATCTTGAGCTTGCTGAGCTTGTGCATTTAAGCCCAACACCCTGCGCAAGACGCGTCAAAAATCTGGAAGAATCTGGCGTCATCACAGGCTATCATGCCCATACCAATCCACAAAAGCTTGGCTACACCTTGGCGGTCTTCATTGCCATTAGCATGGACAAACATACCGCAGAGCGCTTTGCCAATTTTGAGCAAAAAATCCAAGCCTTTCCCGAGGTGGTGAGCTGCAGCATCGTCACGGGGCGCAGCGAGGATTATTTAATCAAAGCATTGGTGCGCGATATGGCGCATTATGAAGAATTTTTGTTGCACCGTCTAAACCGCATTGATGGCATTGCGCAGGTACACACAAGCTTTGAATTAAGACAGGTGTTTAGTCGCCACGTTATTTAGCTTGCTTTTTTGAACACAAAGCGTGTTTTGATTAAAGTGCTTTTTGATTAAAGCTGCATTATTCTGATTGAATACAAAATTTGATTGGACATGAAGGCTGTTTTTAAACAATCGCTTGCAACAGCTGCTTGCAAAAATTAATTAAAAAGTTATTTGCAAAAGTTACTTGCAAACTTGCAAAAACCACCTGCAAAAACCGCTGATAAAATGGCATTACTTGCAATTGTTTAAGGTTTTTAGATAAGTGCATTTTGTTGTGTACCAAAACAGATGTGCCAATAATTGCAAGCTGACATTTAAGTACAAAATTAAATGCGTCAGTGTGTTCATAACCAAGCTGTCAATAGATAAAATGTAAAGAATGTTGCAATCGCTTTTTAACAATGCTAAAATCAAATCATCCCCAATGAAGTCTTACTTTTTATAAGGAATTGTTATGGCAGCGCCAAAAACATCGCGTAGCACCGCTCAAAAAACCAAAACTGACGCAGCATCAAAGGTTGATATCCCTGAAAATTATGTTCAGCCTGCACCCACCGCTCGTCCTGATTTTGAGGACGCCATGAGCAGACTAGAAGAGTTGCTTGAGCACGCAAGTGTGGATGATTTGGTGGAGTTTGGTCAGCGCGTCAGCGAGTATTTGCCGACAGCACAAACAGCAGCCCAATTAAGCCAAGAGGTGCGCAAAAACAAATCCAAAGACACCGAGCTTAATGAAAACTGGCGCGTAGGCGGCTATCCCTACAAACATCGTTTGAGCCGCAAAAATTACGAAGCGCAAAAGTACAAGCTACAAATTGAATTATTAAAATTACAGCACCACGTCAAAGCCAATGGACAAAAGCTTGTTATTTTGTTTGAAGGTCGCGATGCAGCTGGTAAAGGTGGCACGATTAAGCGCTTTATGGAACATCTCAACCCACGCGGCGCACGCGTTGTCGCCCTTGAAAAGCCAACCGAAACCGAACGCGGTCAATGGTATTTTCAGCGCTATGTCCAAACTCTACCCACCAATGGCGAGATTGTTTTGTTTGACCGCTCTTGGTACAACCGTGCTGTAGTTGAGCGCGTGATGGGCTTTTGTACCGATGAAGAATATCACATTTTCATGCGTCAAGTACCGGAATTTGAAAAGCATTTGATTGAATCGGGCATCACGCTTATTAAGTTTTGGTTTTCGGTCAGTCGCGAAGAGCAAAAAATTCGCTTTGATCGCCGTGAACACGATCCATTAAAACAATGGAAATTATCACCTGTAGACAAAGCCTCACTCAACAAATGGGATGATTATACCGTCGCCAAAGAAGCCATGTTTTATAATACCGATACGTCAGAATCACCTTGGATTGTCATCAAATCTGACTGCAAAAAACGCGCGCGCCTTAATGCCATGCGTTATGTGTTGAATAAATTAAATTATGAAGATAAAAACGATGCCAATATTGGTAATATAGATCCATTGATTGTTGGTCGTGCAGGCGCTTTGTATGAAACTGATGAAAAAGTTGATTTAAAAATTCGCCAAAAATAATCAAATGTGTTTGATTATTCAAAGCCTTGGAATTTAAAACAGCCAAGGCTTTTTGATTGTTTTGACGGTTGTTTGTTTTTTATAGGATGTGTGGACATTTTAATTTGAATAAAAAATTTAAGAAGCTGTTTATGATTAATTTTTTAGGTAAATAAGATAAATTGCAGAATTAATCATGAACAGCTTCTAAGATAAATTGATGAGTCTTTTGGCGATAAGCGAATTTAATATGAATGATTGAAAGGTCTTTTCACAAACCCATTATTAGCAATCAAAACAAAAAATAAAAAAATTTGAATTTTTTTTATCAAAAACGCACTTTAAATTATTCAATATTTTTTAAAGCATATAAGCTATCAATACGCTTAGATGATGATTTGATGGTGTATGTTTAAAAAATGATTTAATTTTTATTTATTGAAATTTAAAAATAAATCACAGTCAAATAACTTTTTATTTTAATGCTTGAAAGTTTTTTTAATAATCTTAAGCATTAAAATTATGATAAATACACATGTCTATGAATGGCAAACGATTTTGAGCTGTGATATAATATGCTACCGATTTTAGCAGTCGGTGATATCTGCTTTGTGGCTGACACAGACACATTGTCAATGCAAACACATTGCTAGCAAACACATTGTCGGCGTAGACATATTGCCCACTGTCTCTGATTGATAAATAACGATTGATAAACAATTAAGGATTGTCCATGTTTAATTTTGCCCACTCGCAAAGCCCTCTTCGCGATGCAATCACCGCCAATTATCGCTTGGATGAAACAGTTGCTGTCAATAATTTGGCAGCGACCATTCAGCTTGATGAAGAAACCAAACAGCGCATTGAGGCTCAAGCCAAAACCCTCATCACCAAAGTTCGTGCTGACCGCAGCAAATCTTCTGGTGTGGATGCGCTCATGCATGAATTTTCATTGTCCAGCGAAGAAGGTGTGGCGCTGATGTGTTTGGCAGAGGCTTTGCTGCGCATTCCTGACAATGCCACACGCGACAAATTAATCAAAGACAAGCTTGCTGATGGCGACTGGAAAAGCCACATTGGTAACAGCCCCTCCATGTTTGTTAATGCGGCGGCGTGGGGTCTGTTATTGACTGGCAAGCTGTCTCAACCAGCCACCGACAGCTCACTTGGCTCAGCCCTAAGCCGTGTTCTACAAAAAGGTGGTGAACCTTTTATTCGTGGCGGTGTGAATTATGCCATGAAAATGCTCGGTAAGCAGTTTGTCACAGGACAAACCATTGAAGAGGCGCTTGCCAATGGCAAAGAGCGTGAGCGTTTGGGTTATCGTTTCAGCTTTGATATGCTTGGCGAGGCCGCGATGACGCAAGAAGACGCCGAGCGCTACTACAATGATTATGTCAATGCCATTCATGCCATCGGCAAAGATGCCAAAGGTGCAGGCGTGTATGAAGGCAATGGCATTTCGGTAAAATTATCCGCCATTCATCCGCGCTATGTGCGCGCGCAGCATGAGCGCGTCATGACAGAGCTGCTGCCACGCCTAAAAGCGCTGTTTATGCTTGCCAAAGAATACAACATCGGTCTTAATATTGACGCCGAAGAAGCCAATCGCTTGGAGCTGTCGCTTGATTTGATGGAAGCTTTGGTATCAGATCCTGATTTGGCAGGATTTCACGGCATTGGCTTTGTGGTGCAAGCTTACCAAAAGCGCTGTCCTTTTGTCATTGACTTTTTGATTGATTTGGCGCGCCGCAACAATCAAAAACTGATGATTCGCTTGGTCAAAGGCGCTTATTGGGACAGCGAAATCAAATGGGCACAAGTTGATGGTATTGATGGCTATCCTGTATACACTCGTAAAATACATACCGATGTGTCTTATTTGGCGTGCGCCCAAAAGTTGCTATCCGCACAAGATGCGATTTTTCCACAGTTTGCCACGCACAACGCCCAAAGCTTGGCGACCATCTATGAGATGGGTCGTGATAAGGAATTTGAATTTCAATGTCTGCACGGTATGGGTGAGACTTTGTATGACCAAGTGGTCGGCGAGCAAAATTTAGGTCGCCGCGTACGTATTTATGCGCCTGTTGGCACACACAAAACGTTGCTTGCGTATTTGGTGCGCCGTCTGCTTGAAAATGGCGCCAACTCATCGTTTGTTAATCGCATTGTGGATGATGCGATGAGCATTGATGAATTGACCATATCGCCCATTGATGAGCTGCAAAAAACACAAGGCACCGCCAATCCATTAACACCAAATCCGCGTGCTTTGTACCAACAAAGCAACGACAAAGGCAATGAAAGTCGTCTCAATTCTTTAGGCCTTGATTTGTCCAATGAGTTTGTTTTGCAGCAGTTGCAAGAAAATATGGAGCAAGCCAGAACCATTGAATTTAAAGCACATTCATTGACCGCGGTTGATATTCACGAAGAGCCTGCCAAGGCCGTCAAAAATCCTGCCGATCACAGCGACGTGATGGGCTTGGTCAGCTTTATCAATCCTGTCAGCATTCCTGCCGTCATCGGCTCGGCAAGCTTGGCACAAGCCAATTTTAGACAGTATTCTGCCAAACAGCGCGCAGACATTTTAAGACGCTTTGCTGATTTGATGGAAGAGCCACGACGCATGGCGCTTATGATGATGATTGCCATCAGAGAGGCAGGCAAAACCATGCAAAACGCCATTGCAGAAGTGCGTGAAGCGGTGGATTTTTGTCGTTATTATGCCGATGAAGCAGAGCGACTTAATCTGAATAGCCCACTTGGCACAATGGTTGCCATCAGCCCTTGGAACTTTCCTTTGGCGATTTTTGTTGGTGAGGTCGTTTCTGCATTGGCAGCAGGCAATACAGTGGTTGCCAAACCTGCCGAACAGACAAGTATCATTGCCTTTTTGGCGGTTTCATGGTTACATGAGGCAGGCATTCCAAAAGACGCCTTGCAGTTGGTGTTGGGTGCAGGTGATGTGGGCGGCGCGCTCACCTCAGATCCGCGCATTGATGGGGTGATTTTTACAGGCTCTACCGAAGTTGCCAAAAAAATCAATCAAACCTTGGCCAAGCGCGAAGACAATCCTGTCTTGATTGCAGAGACAGGTGGTATGAATGCCATGATTGTGGACTCAACTGCCCTACCCGAACAAGTTTGCACAGATGTATTGTCCTCTGCATTTGATTCAGCAGGTCAGCGCTGTTCGGCGTTGCGTATTTTGTGCGTGCAAGAGGATGTGGCGCCTCATATGATTGAGATGATTCAAGGCGCGATGAATGAGCTTGTGGTGGACAATCCCGCTCATCTGTCCACCGATGTGGGGCCTGTTATTGATGCTGAAGCCAAGCAAAATTTGGACAATCACATCAATCATCTAAAAGGGCTTGCCAACTATCATGAAGTCAAAAAAACAAGCACCGCTGCCCATGCCACATTTGTTGAACCCATTATGTTTGAGCTCAACAATTTGGATGAACTCAAAAAAGAGGTGTTTGGACCTGTCCTGCACGTGGTGAAATTTAATGCAGGCAATTTGGATGCCATTATTGATGGCATTAACAGCAAGGGCTATGCTTTGACACATGGCGTGCACAGCCGTATTGACAATACCATTGCACACATCACCGATCGTATTAAGGCTGGCAACGTCTATATCAATCGCAACATCGTAGGCGCGGTGGTTGGTGTGCAGCCTTTTGGCGGGCATGGTTTGTCTGGCACAGGCCCCAAAGCTGGTGGACCATTTTATCTGCAGCGCTTAAGTAAGCTTAGCACATGGCATACGCCCGCTGTGGACACGCCAGCGCTGATCAATCACAAAGCAGTGGATGATGTTTTGTCTGTAGCCGCCCAAATGGATATTGACAGTGCGACCTTAAATCAAATCAATCACGACATCCAAAACGCTGTGGCGCGCAGTCTCAATCGCGCGGTTGCTAAGCTCAATGGACCAACTGGCGAAACCAACACATTAAGCTGGCGCGCACCGCATTCGGTCTGGCTCAAAAATGGCAGCCTACCAAAGCAGCTGTCTGCTTTGGCTGTTTTGGCAGCCAACAACACCAAGGTTATCATCACCAGTGACTCACCGCTGGCAGCTTGGGCGCCAAAATTATCCGACTATGTTGTGGTGGCAGAGCAGACAGTTGCACAAAACAACACGCTCATTGTCGCCTTGGATGAGTTGTCTGTGCAAGAAAAAATTGCGCTGTCTGAGCTTGATGGCAGTATTCGCCGCATTATTGATGTCAGCGAAGGCTTTGATATGTCCAAGCTGTATCATGAGGTCAGCCAAAGCTACAACACAACCGCAGCAGGCGGTAACGCAAGCTTGATGGCTGCTGCCTAAACAGCACCCATCCCATCTGGTCAATAAAAATCATAGGTCTTATTCATATAAGGCTTGTGGTTTTTATTGCTTATTTCTACGTTTTTTTGATAAACCAAGCTGATGATGATTTAATATTTCAACAAAATTTTTAAATAAATTTTTGTTTGTAAAATTTATATCACCAATTTTTAGAATCAATTATTTTTATCATTTGCCATCGCCCATGTTATTTATCTCTTAAAAAGTCAAGCCTTGTTTACAAAAAAAAGTGCTAGTAAATCCCCTTAAAATAATATATATTGTGTCAATTCAAAAATAATAATACTAAATATAGATGATGTCTGCTTGCAGTCTTGGCACGTCAATCACTATTTTAAGCTGGAGTTTTTAAGATGACACATATTGACAACATCAAAGTTATTAAACGCGATGGCACAAGCGAGCCCATCAATTTGGATAAAATCCACAAAGTCATCAATTGGGCAGCTGAGGGCTTAAACAACGTTTCTGTCTCACAAGTGGAACTAAAATCCAACATTCAGTTTTATGATGGCATCAAAACGCGCGACATTCATGAAACCATCATCAAATCTGCCGCCGATTTAATCTCAGCAGACACACCCGATTATCAATATTTGGCAGCGCGCTTGGCGATATTTCATATGCGCAAAATTGCCTATGGTCAGTATGAGCCGCCTCATCTTTATGCACACGTCACCAAATTAACCCAAATGGGCAAGTACGATGCGCACATTTTGCAAGATTACAGTGAAGATGAATTTAATGCGCTAAACGATTATATTGATCACAATCGCGACATGAATTTTGCCTATGCGGCTGTTGAGCAGATGATGGGCAAATATTTGGTACAAGACCGTGTCAGCAAGACTGTGTACGAAAGCCCACAGTTTTTGTATGTCTTGGTTGGTATGTGCTTGTTTGCCAATTATGATAAAAATGAGCGTTTGGATTATGTCAAGCGCTTTTATGACGCCGCCTCCAATTTTTACATCTCACTGCCCACGCCCATCATGTCAGGTGTACGCACTCCAACACGCCAATTCAGCTCATGTGTTTTGATAGAGTGCGATGATAATTTGGACAGCATCAATGCCACAACAAGCGCGATTGTGCGCTATGTGTCTCAGCGCGCAGGCATTGGTATTAACGCAGGACGCATTCGCGCACTCGGTAGCCCCATTCGTGGCGGCGAGGCGCAGCACACAGGTTGCATTCCGTTTTTTAAGATGTTCCAAGCAGCGGTCAAATCCTGCTCACAAGGCGGTGTGCGCGGTGGCGCAGCAACTTTGTTTTATCCTTTGTGGCATTTGGAGGTAGAAAGCCTCTTGGTGCTCAAAAACAATCGCGGCGTAGAAGACAACCGTGTAAGACACATGGACTACGGCGTGCAAATCAACAAAATGCTCTATCAGCGCTTTCTTCAAAACAAAAACATCACCTTGTTTTCACCATCGGATGTTCCAGGTCTTTATGAGGCGTTTTTTGCTGATCAAGATAAATTTGAACAGCTGTATGTTCAGTATGAAAATGACGACAACATCCGCAAAAAACAAATTTTGGCAAAAGATTTGTTCGCCACGTTGCTCAATGAGCGCGCAAGCACAGGGCGCATCTATATTCAAAATGTAGACCATTGCAACACGCACAGCGCCTTTGATCCAAAAGTTGCACCCATTCGCCAATCCAATTTGTGCATGGAAATCACCTTGCCAACCAAGCCTTTGGATAACATCAACGACGAAAATGGCGAGATTGCTTTGTGTACTTTGTCCGCCATCAACTTGGGTAAAATTGATAAAGTTGAAGACATCAAAGAACCTGCCGAACTTATCGTGCGCGCATTGGATGCACTGCTTGATTATCAAGACTATCCTGTCATCGCTGCTCAAAAATCAAGCATAAACCGCCGTACTTTGGGCGTGGGCGTCATCAATTATGCGTATTATTTGGCAAAAAACGGGACGCGCTATTCGGACAAATCCGCCCTTAATTTGACGCACAAGACTTTTGAGGCGCTGCAATATTATTTGCTGCAAGCCTCCAATAAGCTTGCCATTGAAAAAGGCGCAGCACCTTGGTTTAATGAAACCACTTATGCAGCAGGACTCTTACCCATTGATACTTATAAATCTGATTTGGACGACATTTGTGATGAGCCTTTGCACATGGATTGGGAGACTTTGCGCGCCGACATCAAAAAACACGGACTGCGCAATTCAACCTTGACCGCGCTCATGCCGTCAGAAACCTCCAGTCAAATCGCCAATGCTACCAATGGCATTGAGCCACCACGCGGACTGGTCAGCGTCAAAAGCTCTAAAGATGGTATTTTAAAACAAGTGGTGCCTGATATTGAGCGTTTGCGTTTTGAATATGAGCTATTGTGGCAAATGCCAACCAATCAAGGCTACCTTAAATTGGTTGGCATCATGCAAAAATTCATCGATCAAAGCATTTCTGCCAATACCAATTATGATCCAAATCGCTTTGAAGGTTCGCGCGTGCCCATGAAGGTGCTGATTCAAGATTTATTAACTGCCTACAAATATGGCGTAAAAACCTTGTATTATCACAACACACGCGATGGTGCTGATGACACCCAAGCCGATATTGATGATTGCGCTGGCGGTGCGTGTAAGATTTGATGTGGCGCACAAAAAGCATTTGTTTGATGACAAATGCTTTTTGTTTGATATGCAACTTGTGCTTTTTGTCCATCAAAAAAAGCCTGCCTAAGCAGACTTTTTGTATTAAATGACGAATTGTATTAAATGATGGATAATTGCAGCAGTTGATAATTAATATTGCATTTAATTGTTGTATTCATCATCATTAAAATTTGAGCCATCAAAATCTTTGCCAAAGGCTTTGTCATCAAAAGATTTTTTGTCAAAGCTTTTGTCAAAAGTTTTGCCATCAAAACCGCGCTCTTCGTAGCTTGCGCGATCAAAACCACCGCCAAATGAGCCACGCTCAAAGCCGCCTTGACGCTCAAAACCACCACTTTGATAATTGGCATTACGCTCGGTACGCTCAAAACCGCCTTGACGCTCAAAGTTTGTGCCTGAGGTGCGGGTAAAGCCACCACGCATATTATTCGCGCCAAAGTTTGAGCCGCCAAAATTATTATTGGCAAAACCTGTGCTGTTTTGGCGCTCAAAAGTACCGCTTGACATTGGATAACCCGTGCCGACGTTGCTGGCAGGATAGCTAGAAGCCGTCGCATTTTCACCTGTTCTGGGATTGCGCGCAGGCACGATGGTGGAAATGGCGTGTTTATAGACCATTTGGCTGACGGTATTTTTTAGCAGTACTACATACTGATCAAATGATTCAATTTGACCTTGTAGTTTAATACCATTGACCAAAAAAATTGAAACAGGAATTCTGTCTTTACGCAATGCGTTCAAAAATGGATCTTGCAAAGTTTGCCCTTTTGACATTAAAATTTCTCCAAAAAATAAACCAACCAACAAGCTCAAACAGTACGGCTACAGCGATTGCGATATAATAATTGTTGTCAATTAAGCGTACAATATTATGCCAATAACAGTCGTTCTATTTGTTCTATATTATTATATGACATCATTGTTGTTGTTAGGATGTCGTTTGTTGTTGGCACACCCAATAGACTAAGCTTGCTAAGCCAAGTGTATTGACGTTTGGCAAGCTGTCTAGTTGCATATAATGCCTTATTTTTCATATCTTGACAAGGGGTAATCTGCATATTTGTATGAAAATTATCTAAATTTGGCTGATTTTGTGTCATTTGCAACGTTTTTATCAAATGGCTGTGCTCAATTTTATCACGCTCAAACAAAATCAAATACTCAAGCGCTTGCCGATAACCAACCGAGCGCATGGACGGCATATCCACAGTCAGCTCATAACGATTGACAATGTCAATCACTTCTTGCAAAAAACCATCTTGCCACATCAGCTCAAGTCTTTGTTCAATGCGATGGTGCAGCCATGCCCTATCTGGCATGACACACAGTCCATACCAGTGCTGATTGGGATTGTGCGCCAGCGCAACTTTGGGCGTATTTTGATGGACGCTCATCGGTGTTTGTGTTTGCAAATGCACCTCCACCGCTCGGCAAATGCGCTGCGTGTCGTGCACGGTCAGCTTTTGACAAATGTCTGGGTCGTGCTTTTGTAGATAAGCATACAAAGCTTCATTACCCTCCGCCTGTTGCCACGCATTGACTTGCGCTCGGATGTCGCTGCGCGTTTGCGGCACGCCAGAAATGCCATCAAACAGCGCCATATAGTACATCATCGTGCCACCAACCAACAGTGGGATTTTTTGGCGGTTGTGGCTTTCTTCAATGAGATGTGCCACATCTTGAATAAAATCTGCCACGCTGTAGCTTTCGGTCGGCGACAAAATATCCACCAGTGCGTGCGGATGGCGCAAAAGTTCTTCTTGGCTTGGTTTGGCAGTGCCAATATTCATGTCGCGATAAATGAGCGCGCTGTCCACAGAAATAATATCAAAACGCGCGGTGTCATGCAGCCGAAAAGCCAGCGCCGTTTTGCCACTGGCGGTGGGCGACATCAAGCAAAGCACACTGTTGTCAGGCAGATTTTTATAATTGGGCAAACTCATGATGTTACCCATTCAAACTCATCAAACACCAGCGCGGCATTCATCACAGTTACGCAAACCTGTCTATCATCATTGGCAAGGCGGTTAAGCTCAATTGTTACGTCAGGTGCTGGCAAAACATCTTTTGCTTGAGATGCCCATTCAATGATGACAAGACTGTTTTTTTCATCAAAATACTCAAAAAAACCAATAAAATCAAGCTCTTCACTGTCTTGTAAGCGATACAAATCGGCATGATAAACCGATTGAATGTGCGCTGAGTTGATTGTATAGGGTTCAACCAAAGTGTAAGTTGGACTTTTGACTGCGCCTTTGTGCCCCAGTACTTGCAAAAAATAGCGCACAAAAGTCGTCTTGCCAGCACCCAAATCGCCAGACAGCCACAACGAGCCTGCCAAAGGCTGCTTGGCAAGCCAACTGGCAAGTCGTTGGGTGTCTTGTTCGGTGTGCAGTACGCAGCAAAATTTTTTCATAATGTTTGATTGGTTTGTGATTTGCTTATTGCTTGCTATTTGTTATTTGTCTGCTGTTTGGCGGCTATCTGCATAACAACGGCAGGATTGCTAAAAGATTGACCCTCAATCAACTTATCATACATCAAAGGATCTGCCCATTCGTTTTTGACCGCCTCACTAAAGGCAAAATCTTCTAAATTTAGCGTACCCATTTTGGGATTGTTAATGTCCTCAAAAAAGCACTGGGCATACCCTGTCGTGGTTTCGTGAACGATGACTGAATACACGCGAACATCCGCCTCGCCGTTTTGCATGATGGTTTGCGATAAAATCTTTTGCGCCCAAAAAAATATCACACGGCTAAACTGCTCAGCAGAAGGCGAGACTGGCATGGAAATCCATCTGGCGCTGAATGTCTGGCAGGCTTTGATGTAGTCCTCATCATCTTGATTCCAAAAGCAAATGGCATGATCAAAACTGTCAATAATATCCTTGATGGATGATTTTAATAAACCAAAATCATACACCATCTGCCCATTGTCAAGACTGTCTGCCTCCAAAATCAGCTCAACTTGATAGCTGTGCCCATGAATGGAGAATTTGCAACGCTCAGAGCTGCAATTGCGCACGATGTGAGCGTTTTCAAACTTAAATAATTTACGAATGCGCATAATGATAATCCGATAGATTTTGTATGATTTTTGATATTATATCAATTTTTTGACAATTTGACAGATGGCAATGTCATTTTGTACAACAAAAGGTGCTGATGGGTATCCGCACAAGAAAAAGCCCTGTAGCATAAACTGTGCTACAGGGTGGAGACAAACGATTGTATCTATAATTCATCAAAATTAAAGCATCACAATCAAGACATCAAAATCAAAGCGCCGAAATCAAACTACTAAAATCAAATGATGATTGGACGTGCTTTAAAGTCCATGATTTAAACTTCATTACAAGTCTAAAATTCATTAAAAATTTAAACTGAATTTTAAGCAACTTTTGATGATTTGATGTTCATTATTGCATAAAAATTAAGCAATTGCAAGGCTTTTTCGGGCTTTGTGTGGTTTTATAATGCATTGATTTTTATTTATTTTTTAATAAAGTACCTTGATTTATTAAAGTGCCTTGATGTTGTGCATTTGCCATTTGATATAAAGCATCAAACATCGCACCTCATCAATTCACTTTCCCATCAATCCACCCTCTTATCAATTCATTCATTAACAAAAGCGATTTTATCCAAACCTGCAACGCTTGCCATGGCGAGCACTTGCGCGACCATGTCGTATTTGCTTTCTTTGTCCGCTCTTAGATGAATGGTGGGCTTACTAGACTCATTGGCAGCCTTATTAAGGTGAGTTTGCAGCTGGTTTTGGCTGATTTTTTCATCATTCCAAAACAACTGTCCATCGGCGTCAATGCTGATTTGTATCACATTATCTGGCAAATCACTGACATTTGCCGCTGTTTTTGGTAAATCAAGCGGTACGGTTGGATTTAGTACCGTGGCTGTCACCAAAAAAATAATCATCAGTACAAGCATGATGTCAATAAGCGGAATCAAATTAATCTCACTCATCGCCTCATTATCGCCATCACCCAATGAAAACGCCATCTTACTCTCCTGTTTTAGCACAATTTGTTTTTGTCATAACGCAGCTTTTTATTATGCTTATCATGCAACTTTTTGTAGCACAGCTTGTAGCACCGCCTTTTTATAGTGCAACTTTTGCCAAAATCTCATGCGCGGTGTCATTGGCGATGTGCATGGCTTTTTTATTCATGCGGATTGCCAAATTATAAAAAATCACCGCAGGAATCGCAACCGCCAAGCCAAGACCTGTCATAATGAGCGCCTCGCCAACAGGACCTGCAACCTCTGCCAGTCCCGCCTGTCCTGTTGCGCCAATGCGATGTAACGCATGAAAAATCCCCCACACCGTGCCAAACAGCCCAATAAAAGGCGCAATGGCGGCAGTTGTACCAAGCACCATCAAGCCTTTTTCCAAATCAAAACGAATGCGCGCGATTTTTTGCAATAATAATTGCTCGGTGGCTGTCTTTTTTTGGGCAAAATCACTGTCTTTAAAATCATTGTAATGAAGCTCAATAAATTGATTCATCTTAGGCACAATGGTGTTTGCCATATTTTTTGAAGCGATGATGCGCATGATGCCAGTAATCCAAGAGGCAATTGATAGCACAATCAACACAACAAACAAACTTATACTGACCGCGTCAGTGTGCTGCCAATATTGAGAAAAATCCATAAAAACTCCTAACTCATTTTGTCAAACCACTCACCATTTATGAATGAGTATTGTTGTCATTAAAAATATCATTGTAATTGAAAAGAGACAGTCACTGAGCCTGATACCGCTTGCCCTTCACGAGTAAAAGGCTTGAATTTGGCTTTTTTGAGCTGAGCTTTGAGCACTCTGTCCAAATCTTTGTCGCCAGTAGAAAAAGTAGAAAAACTCACACTCTCCACACCGCCATTTTTGTTGACTTTATAGGTCACTGAAACTTGCTTATGCTTTGGGCTGTACATATCCGCGTCATAGGATAAGCTTGGTTTATTAACCCAACTGACTTCACCTGCTGAAAATTGCACATTGTCCAAGTTTTTTGCGCCAGCTGGCTTATTGGCGTTGTCATCTGCACCTGCAGGTGGTTTTTGTCCACCGCCTTGAGATGAGCCGCTATTGTCTTTATTGCCTGATTTGCTGTCTAATTTGTTGCCAGCGCCTTCATTACTTTGGTTGCTGTTTTTGCCATGTTGTGCACCTGATGGACTATCAGCATTGTTTTTGCTATTAGTATTGCTTTTATTGTTGGCATTGTTGGCATTTTTGGCGTCATCACCTGTCGGCGCATTGGCTGGCGGTGTTTTGGATGAGACATCATCCATTAACGGCGGTACAGTCAGCTGACTTGTGTTTGACTGGCTGAATGATGGTGTTTGCGTGTGGTTTGGCACGTCCATCTTTACTGTATCGCTCTTTGGTGCATTTGATTTTGATGTATCGGTTTTTGGTGGCGTGTTATTGGGAGGTGGTTGTATGATTGGTTGTTTGATGGCGGGTTCGCTGTTCTTTGGCGCGCCTGATTTTGGTATGTGTTGTGTTTTTGGTGTGTGTTTGGGCGTCATGGCTGCCGCTGCCACATCGCTGGCGCTGTCGGTAGTGTATGCTTGTACACTATCAATCACAGGCGCTGCTTTGGTGACAGGTTCTACAAAGCTGACTTGAATCGGGGTGATTTTTTTGGGCTTTTTTAGTTCAGCCATATCCATACTAACTAACGCAAAGCCAGCAACAAGATGCAAGCCAAGCACAGAACCGATTGCAAAAAATTTGGTTTGATTGGATATCAAATCGCCAGAAGAATGCAAATGTTTTGCCATAACAAATGTCAAACAATAATAAAAACGATAATTATTATCAATCATTTTTACAAAAAAATCAAGACAATTTGCATTTTGTGTGATTTATTTACATCAAAATGCACATCAACATGGTGTTTGCTTTATGCGTTGTGATGCTCAATGTCAAGCAAAATCCGCTTGATGTCTGTGCCCCCTGTATAACCACCAAGCGCGCCATCTGAGGCAATCACACGATGACAAGGAATGATGAGACTGATGGGATTGCGTCCATTGGCGTTGGCGACCGCGCGATAAGCACTTGGTTTGCCGATGGCACGCGCCAACTGTCCGTAGCTTATCGTTTTGCCATAGGGAATGTCAAGCAGTGCGCGCCAAACAGTTTGCTGAAATGGCGTGCCTGATGACAAATCAAGCTTGACATCAAACGCTGTGCGCTTGCCCAAAAAATACTCATCCAACTGATTGACAACCTCACACAGCAGCCGCTCGTCGTCATCTTGATGGCGCGTGAGCATATCTTTGGGCACAAACTGCGCTTGCTGCGCCAGACGATTCAAGATTTTTTCGGTTTTTTGGGTAAACCAATCCAGCGCAAGCAGTTGTCCTTGTCTGGCAACCAAAGTGATGACAGGCAAATCATCGCGATAAGAATAAGTGGTTGTTTTCATGAGAATTTTTTGTAATTATAACGCTTATTTGTCTTCATCTTTGTCAAACAATGCCTTGACAAAATCTTCAGGATCAAAAGGGCGTAAATCGTCAATTTTTTCGCCCACGCCAATAAAGCGAATGGGCACCTCGGTATTTTCGGCAATATTAAACACCACCCCACCCTTGGCTGTGCCATCAAGCTTGGTGATGGTGACGCCCGTCAGCGGTACAGCTTCGTTAAAAATCTCCACCTGATTAATGGCGTTTTGTCCTGTACCTGCATCCAGTACAATCATCGCTTCGTGCGGCGCGCTTGGATCTGCTTTTTGCATGACGCGGATGACTTTTTTGAGCTCTTCCATCAGATTGTTTTTGTTTTGTAGGCGTCCTGCGGTATCAGCAATCAATACATCAATGTTTTTTGCTTTGGCAGACTGCATGGCATCAAAAATCACCGACGCGCTGTCTGAGCCATGCCCCTGCGCCACCACAGCAATGTTGTTGCGCTCACCCCACACTTGCAGCTGTTCGGTTGCCGCCGCGCGAAAGGTATCGCCCGCCGCCAGCATGACACTTTTGCCTTCTGCTTGCAGGCGTTTGGCAAGCTTGCCGATGGTGGTGGTTTTGCCCACGCCATTGACACCCACCATCAAAATCACGAATGGTTTTTTGTTTGTGTCAATCTGTAGCGGCTTGACTTTGGGTGCCAAAATGTCGTTCAGCTCTTTTTGCAGGGCTTTGTATAAAGAATGCGAATAAATCAAATCACCGCGCGCTGTCGCTTCGGTCAAGTTTTTGATGATACGATTGGTGGCATTGACACCAATGTCAGCAACCAACAGCTGATCTTCCACTTCTTCTAACAGCTCATCGTCAATTTCTTTACCGCCAATCAAAATGTTGGTCAAGCCTTCGGTTAGGTTTTTGCTGGATTTGGACAAGCCTTGCTTCATGCGACTAAACCAGCTTAATTTTTCACCAGATTCACTGTTTTGGGAATTATTATCACTCATATTCATCTCGGATTGTTAGGGCGTGTTGACATTTCAATTTGAGTGAAAAATTTAGATAAATCGCAAGCCTTTTTAGGCAATAAATGCAGCCAATATGATAATATTGGCAAATTTATTAACGACAAAAGGCAAGATTTAGCTTATTTTTCACCAAAAG
>JBGXSA010000004.1:0-6652 GCA_041811915.1 Moraxella sp.
ACATTTCAATTTGAGTGAAAAATTTAGATAAATCGCAAGCCTTTTTAGGCAATAAATGCAGTCAATATGATAATATTGACAAGCTTGTTAATAACAGCTATTAACGACAAAAGGCAAGGTTTGGCTTATTTTTCACCAAAAGCACAACCAAAAGCCTAATTTTCAACATTTTTATTAAAGCGTGTGAAATGTCAACACGCCCTATAAGTACGCTGACTAGCTTAGCATGAAATGAATGAAATAAGGTGAATTTCTGCCAATAAATTACAAATTTTTATACGAAATTGTTTTGGAATAACTTTTTATTATAAAAGCAGCTCAAATCATCATTTTTCTAGTAATTCTTTTAAAAAATATGCTAGACTGTTTGCGATTATTTGTATTGAGCAGTTGTATTTAAAACTTAGACTTTAAGGACAATATTATGAGCGATCGTTATGGTGAATTGGTACAATCAGGCATTGGCAAAAAAATCGCCAAAAATCTAGGGCTGCCAACGCCTGTTTTGCTTGAGCGTCACCGTGCAGGACAGCCTGTTTTGACAGGCGAGGTTTTGGCGGGCTTTACAGATGATGATGTGCAATCTGCGGTCATGCAGATGTTAAGTAAGCTGCACGCAAATGTCAGCGTGGATAAGGCGGTGATGGATGCTGCCCCAGATTTTAAAGGTGTGCTGATTGATGCTGAGGCTAAGCGCGCCGATGACAACGCGCGTTTTAAGGTGGTAATTTTTGACGCCAGCGGTATTGATAGTATTGATAAACTGCGACAGCTGTATGATTTTTTTCAGCCGATTGCGCGCAAAATCAAATCATCAGGTCGCGTTATTATCATCGGTCGCCCAAGCTGCTGCACAGCAGGCAATATTGAATTTGCAACTGCACAGCGCGCCTTGGAGGGTTTTGTCAAATCCATCGCCAAAGAGTTTAAGCGCGGCATTGCCGTGAATTTGTTGCTTGTCAAAAAAGGCTTGGAGGCACACCTACCAAACGCTTTGCAGTTTTTTATGTCCGCCAAATCCGCCTATGTTTCAGGTCAGGCAGTTGTATTAAATAATGAAGCTTTGCTTGTTCATGCAGACGATGATAAGCCGCTGTCAAACAAAAAAATCATCGTCACAGGCGCAAGTCGTGGCATTGGCGCTGCCATCAGCGAGGTGCTGGCAGAGCAAGGCGCCAAAGTGGTGTGCGTGGATGTGCCGGCAAATCTGGCAGAACTACAGCGTCAATCTGGTAAGGTGGGCGGTCAAGCCTTGCCGCTGGACATTACAGATGCACAAGCGGGCAAAAAAATTCTGGAGGCAGTGGGCAAATGCGACGGCATTGTGCACAATGCAGGCATCACAAAAGATAAAACACTTGCCAACATGAGCGAAGATCGCTGGCAGCTTGTGATGGATGTCAATTTGCTTGCGGCAGCAAAAATCAACGAATACTTGCTTAATCATGAGGGTTTTAATGACAATGCGCGCATTGTGGGCGTATCGTCCATCTCAGGCATCGCAGGTAATTTGGGTCAGTCCAATTATGCCACCAGTAAAGCAGGCGTGATTGGCTTGACCACCGCCACCGCAAGTGCGCTCAAAGGCACAGGCATGACGATGAACTCGGTTGCGCCTGGATTTATTGAAACCAAAATGACCGCCGCGATTCCTTTTGCCATTCGTGAGGCAGGGCGCCGCATGAACTCCATGAGTCAAGGCGGTGAGCCTGTGGATGTGGCACAAACCATCGCTTGGCTATTGTCGCCAGCGTCTGGCGCCGTCAATGGGCAAGTGATTCGCGTGTGCGGTCAAAGTGTTTTGGGTGCTTGATTGTGGCTGATTTGAGTGCGCATGATTGCTATCTAATCAGTGCTTTTATTTGCTAAAAATTTATGACTGCTTAATTTTATGATTGCTTAATATTAACAAGCAATAAGATAGCAATAAGCAAATAAGATAGCAATAAGCAATAATTTGCTAGAAATCAAACAGCCAAAGATAACAATCAAACGTGAAAAAACTAAAGTAAAAAACACTAAAGTAAAAACGCTGAACTGCCATAAGCGTTTATATCAAAAAGCGTTTATACACAATGCTATACACAGTGTTTAAAAAAGCAACAGCCCTTGCCATTTTATTCATCACCAAGCTTTATGAAAGCGTTGATAAAATGGCAGTTTTTATATTCAAAAATCTTTGCCATAAAGGTTGTTTAGTATGAGTAAACAGTTGTCAAATAATAATCATACTTTTCGTGAATTGCCAAAAATGCACACGACGTATGCCAACATCATCAAAAGTCTGATTCCAGTGGGCGATAAATCTGCCAAATCATCAGATTTGCCAACAGTGGTCTATGAGGTGCCAAAGCTTGTCATTGATGGCGCCAATTTGCAAGAGTATCGTAAGATTTGCGGTTTTTTTAATGATGGACGTGTGCCCATTACTTATTTTGCGGTTTTGTCACAGACTTTGCAGATGAATATGATGGCAAAAGAGGACTTTCCTTTTACCATGCTTGGGCTTATTCATCTGCACAACAGCGTCACTCAGCACCGCGTCATTTATGACAGCGAAACGGTTGCCATGACGGTGCGTTTGGATAATTTGCGTCCACATGACAAAGGTCAGCAGTTTGATTTTGTGACGGATGTTTTTGTGGCGGATAAGCTTGTGTGGACAGGTGTATCTACTTATTTGTCGCGCCAAAAAACACAAAAAACAGCGCAAAAAACACCCACGCCAAGTAAATTGGTACACGCAACAAATGGCATAGATACCTTGATAAAAGTGCCAGAGGACATCGGTCGCCAGTATGCTTTTATTTCAGGTGATTTTAACTTGATTCATTTACATCCGTTGTCTGCGCGCGCCTTTGGTTATCCAAAAGCAATCGCGCATGGTATGTGGTCAAAGGCGCGTGCTTTGGCGGAGTTTAAGCAGCTGCCAGAGCGCTGTCGTGTGGATGTGGATTTTAAATTACCCATCTTTTTGCCATCAACCGTGCAACTATTGGCAGTGCCAACCGATGATTTGGGCAATTATCGCTTTGGTTTGTATGCCAAAGACAGCGATAAGCCGCATTTGCTTGGTGAGATTACGGTGATTTAAGCTCGCTGTTTGTTGTTTTTGTGGCTTTTGTCATGAGTTATTTGTTTATCAATTGTTAAGTTTATCAAATTATTAAGAAATGTCATGCAAATCAATCATTATGACGACATCGGCGAGTTATTGACGCGGCTACAGTTTGAAGATGCGCCTTGTGGCGGTGCTTTGAGTGTTTTTTATGAAGGGCAATGCGTCATTAATCACGCATTTGGGGCTGCCAATCTGCGTCATGATTGGACGTGTGATACGTTGTCTATTAATTTTTCAATTGGCAAGGGCGTGATGGCAAGCCTAATTGCGGTGTTGGTAAGCCAAGGCGTGCTACAGTACGAGCAGACGATTGCGTATTATTGGCCACAATTTGCCCAAAATGGCAAGGGGAATATTCGCCTAATAGATGTGCTGACGCATCGTGCCGACTTATTTGACATCGGTAGCGTCATTGATGATGTGAATCAAATGGCGGATTGGCAGGGTATGCTTGATAAAGTGGCAAGTATGGCTGTCAGTGCGCCAACTGCCAAGCCTGACATTCAGTATGCCAGTGCTTATAGCGCGCTGGTTTCTGGCTGGATATTGGGTGGGGTGGTGACGCGTGCGACTGGCTTAAGCTTGCAAGAGGCGCTTGATGGCTATCTGTGCGCACCGCTTGGGCTGACAGGTCAGCTGTATTTTGGTGTGCCAACAGATAAGTTTGATGAGCTTGCTGTGCCGTATCGTTTGTTTTATGAACAAAGCAGTGCTCGCCAAAAACCGACCATCAAGCCCGACAGCGAACAAACCAAGCAGCTGCTCAATGATTTGCCCATCAGTGCCGATTGGCGGGCGCGGATAGACGGTGAGCTTAGTACGCAAAGCATTAATCGCTTGTATTTTGATGGCAGCAAGATGAATTTGACCAATTACAAGCGTGCACTGACTACAGATGGCAAAACACCCATAGATTATTATACCAAACAATATCTTGGTGTGTCAATTCCTGCTGCCAATGGCGTCTCAAGCAGTCATGCCTTGGCGGTTTTGTACGCCATGCACGCCAATGATGGGGTCTGGCAGGACAAGACTTTGATTGATGCTCAAACACTGGCACAAATGCGCGCGATTTATAGCGATGGCTTTGACGCGGTCATGCCAGCCAATATGCAGTGGCGCGCAGGATTTCATCGCTTATTTAGCATGTATCATGTGCCAAGCGCCTATGGACACATGGGCTATAATGGCTCGGTAGCGTTTTGCGACCCCAACAAAAAGCTGTCTTTTGCTTTTATTCACAATTTTGATACGACCATGCTCAACGATGTTCGCCAGTTTGTCTTAAGTGAAAGCTTGATTAAATTTGTCAATGGTTTTTAATCATCCCGCCAAAATCCGATTGAACAATCGCCTTTTATTTGTCTAACAGCCCTTTGTTTGTGCAGCGCTTAAAGCAAAGGGTTTGTTTATTGCCAATCGTTGTTCGTTACAAAACACACAAAATCATTACAGAAAACACTCAAATAAACATCAGCAAAATACGCAACAGTTTGTCTTTTATGTTGATTTTTGCTATACTGAATATTTATTAGATTATATTGATAATTTTATTAATAAAAATCATACTTTTTTGACAATTACAAGTGATTTTTATGCAAAATATGCATAATTTCGCATCATTTGTACACTGATTAAACAAGATTTTCTTTAAAAATGTTGTTTAGTGAATAATCACCGCAATATTATTGATTAATTTATAAAATTATCTAATGAAATAAACGCTTTTTGCAGTTACCTTGTAATACGTCATTCTCAAGCTTTAAACCGTTTTTGTAGGCTTACGTTGAGTGAAACGAAACCCAACATTTTAAATGATTGATTTTATTTAAATTTATCAAAAAATTGTTGGATGTCATTCTTTCATCCAACTTACCAAAATTGACTTTTTATAAAAAATCAATTGAGTTGAAAATGGAGTTTATAATATAAATTTTTTGAATGATTTGATAAATATGCATCAGTTGGCATGATAATTGCAACAAATAATGATTTTTATGAATAAATGTCATAAATTCTTAACGTCAAAATTTTTTAAAAAAAGTGAAAACAACTTTGTAAGCGAATCTAAATCAATTGTCTGATATTAATCGTGTGCCATACAGATGGTTTGATTTATTGGAAAATGTGATTTATGTATATGTTTAAGTAGTCTAAATTCATCTGTCTTATCCATAAAAAATCGGTGAGACAGGCTTAATTTTTAATAGAGGATAGAAGTCATGCAATCAATTACCGTCAAAGTAAATAGCGCCAATCAAACCACTCAAGAGGCAGTCATCATCACCAATGATGGCAAGCCAACCATCATCAAAGCTGCCAATAAAGTCAATTATGAGCTTATTAATAATGCCACAGGACGCGGCCCTGAAAAAATCATCACCAAGCGAGTTGGCAAGGACTTGCACATCAGTTTTGAGGATGGGGGAGAATCGGATTTAATCATTGAGGGCTTTTATAATAAAGGTGAGCGCGCCTTAATTGGCTTGGGTGAGGATGGTCAGTATCATTATTACATTCCAGATACAGGGAGTGCATCAGACTATGTAACCAAGCTTGCCAATGGCGATGTGGAAGCGCAAGTTTTGGGCACGGACAGCTATCCTGCACCTTGGTGGATTGGTGCTTCTAAGGGCTCTGGCGGCTATGCTTGGCTACTTGGCTTGGCAGGGCTTGCCGCAGGCGTCTCATCTGGTGGCGATCTTGATAAAGATACACCCACCCCGACAAGTGCAGCGCCTATTGAGACAAATATCAACGCCACAAGCATGAGCATTAATGAATCAGGTCACCCTGTGGTGACAGGACAGCTTGTGGATGCTCATGGCAATGTGGTTGCAAATGCCACCGTGCTTGCGATTTTGACTTTGCCAGATGGAAACACACAAACACAAGAATTGCAAACACAACAAGACGGTTCGTTTGAGTTTGAATGGGCAATGCTCAATTTATTAAATGAAGGGCTGCCTTATTTGCATGTGGATTTGTCTGCATTTAAAGTAGGCTATGCAAAAGCAAATGCACAAATTGACAGTGCTGCCACCAATGCAGATGCTGATGGCGTGAAGATTGAGCCAAAAGGCGACGCAGTTAAGCTTGAGATTGAGTATGTTGATGAAAATGGCGACAAACAAATCATAAGTGCTGTAAAAGAAAATGGTGTGTGGACAGCCACCGAAAACGGCGTATCTTTGCCAAATCAAGCAAGCAGTGACACACCGTCTATTGATGCGACAACTGGCGTGGTGAATATTCCAGTCGGTCAAATCCAAGAAGGTAATGTTGCGGTGGCGCAAACCACCAGTGATGGTACGATGGCTCAAATAGTACAGGTGGTGGTTTTGCCAGACAGCACGGACAAAGCCTTGGCAGATGCTGAAGCCGCTGTTGAAGCCGCTGAAGCCAAAGAAGCGGCAGCTCAAAAAGCACTGGATGATGCCAACAAAGATGGACTGATTACCCCAGCAGAGCAGCAAGCCATCATTGATGCCAATGCAGCGGTTGAAGCTGCCAAACAAGCAGCGCAAGCAG
>JBGXSA010000005.1:0-48446 GCA_041811915.1 Moraxella sp.
GCATAGACGGTGTTGATGAGCGCATCTTTACTCTCAAAATAAGTAAACAGCGAACCAGTTGACACGCCTGCACTCTTGGCAATCATCGCCGTGCTCGCTGACAAGCCATGCTCATCAATACAATCAATCGCCGACAAAATCAGCTGTGTGCGTTTTTCTTCACTTAATGGTCGTGCCATCGGACATCCTAGCAAATTTCTATTAATGAGTGATTAGTCAGTTATTATACAGATAAAAATTTTCAATGCAAGTGTTTTTTCAAAAAAATAAAAACGCATCAATCTGCTGACTGATGCGTTTTTATTTATCAGATGTCCTTAAGCTGTCAACACTCGGCGATGTAGCTCGGCAAGCCCTGCTTCCATCGCTGATTGTAGCTCTTCGGTCAGCTCTTTTTGAGATTTTTGTTCAGGACAAATCGGTGCCAAGGGCAATACATAGGCGGTGATGTTGCCGTTATCTATGACGCGTTTTAGGCTGTCTGCCATGGTGCGATTGTCGCAGTAGGCGGCGTCATCGGACAGCTTGCCATCTTTGTCCACATAAGCAATCACCACAGGGCAGATGGGTAGGGCTGTGTCCATGGCGGCTTTGAGTAGTTTGCCATAGATTTTTTTGATTTGTTTGCCATCTGTGGTGGTCGCTTCGGGGAAAAACACCACCGATGAGCCGCCCTTTAAAAACGTCGCAATTTGGTCAGATACTGAGCCTGAATCGCCCGAGCCACGCTTGATAAATAGCGTCCCGCCTGCCTTGGCAAGCCGCCCAAAAATAAACCATTCGCCGATTTCTGCCTTGGATAAGAAAAACACAGGTGCCACACTACCCACCACAGGAATGTCCAGCCACGACACATGGTTGCTCACCCACAGACCATGCGTCTGTGGCACTGGTTCAACTTGTACAATCTTGACCCCAAATGAGCCTGCCATGCGACGGCAAAACTCTTGAATGTATTTGGGCAGCTTGTCTCTTGGTGGCTCATCAAACGCCCCAATTTTATAAGCCGCCCGAAATCCGCCAAGCAGCGAATTGCTCACGCCAAGAATTGTTTTACCACGATTAAATTGCATGCTGATAAATCCCATAAAAAGCCCTCTAAACAAAAAAATCATTATCGCACAACTTATTAAAAATGCAAGTTTGTAAACATTTATTCACAATTTTATAGGCAAGTGCAACAGCGGGATTTTTGTTTTTGGTATTTTTTATTATAACTTATTGAAATAAATATATTTTTTAATCATAAATGCGCGGATAATTATGTTATGATAGGCAGCAAAAAAGAGTATTGATATGGCAAACGATGATTTGAGTCTGGATGTCATCATTCCTTGTTACAACGCTTGTAATACCGTGCGCCGTGCTGCGCTGAGCGCACTGGCGCAATCTTGTGTGCGCAGGGTGTATTTGATTGATGATGGCTCAACCGATGACACTTGGCAAGTTTTGCAGGATTTAAAGGCTCAATTTGCCAACAAAATTCATTTGGAAAAGCGCTACCAAAATGGCGGTGCAGCGTGCGCGCGCAATATTGGTGCAATGCTCAGTTGTGCAGATGTCATTGCATTTTTGGATGCTGATGACTGCTATGACGATGGCGCGCTGGAGGTTGCTATGATGGCGATGGTAAATGTGCCAACGCTTGCGCTTGTGCGGCTTAGGCTACAGCCTGTCAATTTCCCCAAGCGCTACACCACCCATCCTGACTTTGCGCGCGCATGGCAAGCGCTTGCCATGACGGTGGCGGGCAATACCATTTTTCGTCGTTCGCTTTTTTTGGCGTGTGGCGGCTTTCCAAGTGATGATTTGTTTAGGCAATTGGGCGGTGAAGATGGCGCGTTGGGGCTTGCATTGGTCGCCAATGGCGTTGTTGGTACGCTGTTTGATGAGCGTGTGCCCGCCGTTCACCATCACTACAGACAAGGCATTCATGCTGTACGCTTATTGGAGAATTTGTTGTTTAAAAAATCATCGGACATCACGCAAGCACAGCTGGATTTTGCCAATCAAGTCACCGCTTGTATTGGCAAACAATTACAGCATACATTGCAGCTGCTTGCTGTACCGCAAACTGGCGTCATGGCTTTGCAGGTGTCGTGATGACTTTTTGATAAAGAGGATTGTGATGAAGTCAGCAAAAACCGTATGGCTCATTGTGATGGTGGCGGCGATTATTTTGATGATAACCTCGGGCATTCGGATGTCGCTTGGGTTGTTTGTTGCACCCATTACCAATTTGGGTGAGGTCAGCATTGTGCAGATGAGTTTTGCGCTTGCGGTCAGTCAGCTGATGTGGGGCGTGTCTCAGCCGATTACAGGCGCATTGGCGGATAGGTTTGGTGGCGTATGGGTGCTTGTGGGCGGCGCATTACTGCTTGCAATGGGCTGTGTTTTGGTGCCTTATATGTTGTCCGCTTGGGGTCTTGTTTTGACGCTTGGGGTTTTGTTGGCATTTGGGGCAGGTGCGGGCAGTTTTTCGGTGCTGATGGGGCAGGTGGCTCAGGTAACGAGCGACAGTCAGCGCGGTTTGGCGTCTGGCGTGATTAATGCAGGTTCATCGTTTGGGCAATTTTTGTTTGCGCCATTGGTGCAGTTGCTCATTGCATTGCCATTGATAGGCACGGCGCTTGAACATCAAGGTTGGGTGCTGGCGTTTTGGGTGTTGGCGGGTATTTCTTTGCTGTGTTTGCCCTTGTCTTTGTATTTGATGAGTCAAACGCCAAAAAAAGCACACAAAATAACCGCTGGCGAGCAATCTTTGTCGCAAGCCATCAAATCAGCAATGACAAACAAAAATTACTTGCTCATTCATTTGGCATTTTTTACTTGTGGTTTTCACATTGCATTTTTGGTCACGCATTTGCCGATGGAGGTGACATTAAAGGGTTTGCACGCCAATGTCGCTTCGTGGTCTTTGGCGCTCATTGGTTTATCTAATGTGCTGGGCAGTTTGTTTGTGGGTTGGTGTGTGGGGCATTATCGCTGCAAATACATCTTATTTTGGATGTATTTTAGCCGTGTGCTGCTGATCGCCATTTATTTGTGGCTACCCAAAAATGCCATGACGTTTTATTTATTTGCCATCGGTCTTGGCTTTACTTGGCTTGCGACCGTACCACCAACCGCAGGCGCGATTGGTAAATTGTTTGGCGTACGTTTTTTGGCGACTTTGTTTGGCTTGACGCTGCTTAGCCACCAAATTGGTGGATTTTTGGGTGCATATTTGGGCGGACTTGCCATTGATGTGTTTGGCAATTATACTTATATGTGGTATGCCGATATGGCGCTTGCTATGCTGGCAGCACTCAGTAACCTACCCATTTATGAACCCAAAGTACTCAAAAATCAAACCGCCTAAAATGTTTGGTTAAATTGGTGTATCTATTAGTGTATCTGTGGTTAAATTTAAAGAATAAAATCAAAAAAAGCAAGCCAAATGACTTGCTTTTGATGTGAACCGATTTTGATTTATTAAACGTCATCACTCACAGCTTGCACCGCAGTCAAGGCGATGGTGTAGATGATGTCTTCCATCAGGCAGCCGCGCGATAAATCATTGACGGGTTTGTTAAGCCCTTGGAGCATGGGACCGACCGACAATACATTGGCATTACGCTGAACGGCTTTATAAAGGGCATTACCGACCGATAGGCTTGGGAAGATAAAGACATTTGCCTCGCCTGCCACAGGTGAGTTGGGTGCTTTGGATTTACCTACGCTTGGTACAACTGCCGCGTCATATTGCAATGGACCATCCACTGCAAGCTCTGGTACTTTTTCTTTGACAATGCGAGTGGCTTCCACCACCAAATCCACATCAGGACCACTGGCAGAATCCATGGTAGAATAGCTAATCATCGCCACTTTTGGCTCAATGCCAAAAGCTTTGGCAGATTGGGCTGATTGAATGGCGATTTCTGCCAATTGCTCGGCGGTTGGGTTTGGATTGACCGCACAGTCGCCGTACACCACCACTTGCTCAGGCAGCAGCATAAAGAATATAGAAGATACAAGCGAATATTGCGGTGCGGTTTTGATGAGCTGAAAGGCAGGGCGAATGGTGTTTGCAGTGGTATGTACTGCACCAGACACCAATCCATCCACATCACCCATATGAAGCATCATTGTACCAAGTACCACTGCATCGGTCAGCTCTTCGCGTGCTTTTGCCTCGTCAATTTTACCCTTACGACGTTCCACCATGGGAGCAACATATTGCTCGCTGATGGTGCTTGGGTCAATGATTTCTAAATCAGCAGGCAAGCTCAAACCCTTGCTGTCTGCGACCGCTTGCACTTCATCTTTGGTTGCTAGTAGGATACAGTTGGCGATACCGCGAGTTTGGCAGATGATGGCAGCCTCCACCGTGCGTGGCTCAGCACCTTCAGGCAGGACAATGCGTTTTTTGGCTTGCTGGGCTTTTTTGACAAGTTCACTGCGAAATGCCGAGGGCGATAAGCGACTTGGGCGGTTATTGGTCTTGATAAGACTTGCTACGTCATCACTTGGCTTGACTTTTCCTACGACACGTTCACCAAAGACCTGCTTGGCAATGGCAAACAGTGCGTCATCATTATCTGCACCGACCAAAATCACATCAGCGTCCAAGGCATGAGCGATTTGCTCATTAACTTGGCTTGCGTAGCCGTGCGTTAGGGCAACGCCTTTGACGATTTTGATATCGTCCGCACTTTGGTTTTTTTCATAGACGATTTCCAATAAATCATCAAATTTACCAGCTGCCAATGCATTTTCAAATTTGTCTTGACCGATGATGTCAAATGGTGAAAAAGCAGTTTTGCCTGTTTTGGCAATCACACCATCTAGGTCGGCAGTTTGGCTGACAGGCACGAATAAAATTGTGGTCATTGTTTTTCCTTTTATATAATCAATTTATATAATTAACTTTTTAACAATCATCATTTTTAATAATGATTGGGTTTTAACAATTACAACCCCAAAATCGCTTTGGTTTCGCTTGCGATTTGATGTTCTTCATCGGTTGGGATGACCCAAAGCTCAATGCTAGAGTCGGCTGTGTGGAACGAACCTTCTGCACCGCGGAACAACTCTTGGTTTTTGGCGGCGTCAAATTTGGCACCCAGGTGTTTTAATTTTTCTACGATTTTGGCACGCATGTCCGCACCATTTTCACCCACACCGCCTGTAAATGCCACACCTGTCACCTCTGGCAAGGCAGCGGTATAAGCCAAGATGTATTTGGCAACACGATATGCAAAAATATCAAGGGCAAGAATGGCGTCTTCGTTGCCGTCTTTTTCGGCTTTTTCTAAATCACGCATGTCATTGGATACGCCCGACACCCCAAGCAGTCCGCTTTTTTTGTTGAGCAGGGTGTCTACATCTGTTACAGACATACCTGCAATGCGGTTTAGTAATGCTGGCAAGCTTGGGTCGATATCACCACTGCGTGTGCCCATCATCAAGCCCTCAAGCGGAGTTACGCCCATAGAGGTGTCAAGGCTTTTGCCGTCATAGACCGCCGTTGCCGAACAGCCATTGCCAAGGTGTGCCACAATCCAGCCGTGCTTGCCGTCTTTTTGGGTCAATTCGCTGGCACGGTTTGACACATAGGCGTGCGATGAGCCGTGAAAGCCGTAACGGCGGATATGGTGCTCGGTGTACAGCTCTTTTGGTACAGCGTAGCGGTAGGCGTGGGCAGGCATGGTTTGGTGGAATGCGGTGTCAAAAATCGCCACTTGTGGCAAATCAGGGAAAATGGCAGTGATTGCCTTGATGCCCTCAACGTTGGCAGGGTTGTGTAGAGGTGCCAAATAAGACAGCTCATCAATGGTTGCCAACACTTCAGGGGTGATGACGGTTGCAGTTTTGAATTTTTCACCGCCATGCACCACGCGATGACCCACCGCCACAGGTTTGTAGTCTTTGATCAAATCGCCCAAGATGACTTTGAGTGCTTCACTGTGGGCACCGCCACCGATTTGCACCTCAACTTTGTTGCCGTCGATGTCTTTGTGTTTGATGCGTGCGTCGGCATTGCCAAGGGCTTCTGCCAAGCCTTCAATGCGGTTGTCGCCATCATCAGAGATGAGCGCGTATTTGATGGAAGATGAACCACAGTTGAGTACTAAAATTGGGTTTTGCATGGGAATCCTTACTGATTTTAAAAAAGTCAAAAAACTTTTTCATTATAGCACAAAATGCCAATGGGTAAACAGCCATCAATCAATCAGGCGGTGTATTATTGGATTTTTGTGATTGGATTTTATTGAGAGATGATTTGGATGATGACTTTTTGGATAAGCATTTGTTTTAATGAAACGGCGAAGTTATCCAATGCGCCTTATCATGAAAATCAGGCGGATTGGCGTGCTTGCGGGCATAAAAAATCGGTGTGTCATTGTGGTACAAAATCGCCGTGGGGTGAATTTTGCTGATGGGTTTTGTGTGGGGGAATTTGACCGCCCAATGACGTACCCAGTACGCGTCATTGTTATTATTTATGGTGTTATTATTTGTGGCGTCATCATTTGCGTCATCATCATTTGTGGCGGTGGGCACGACAAATACGCTGCCATCACCATGCTTGGGCGGCATACAATCTGGCGTGCGATAGTCGTCAAATTGATAAATGGCATAATCGCCATTGGGTGCAACATTGATTTCGTGATAGCCTTGCTCGTGATTAAATTCCACAAAGCATTCAAGGCAGTTGGCTTGCCACAAAAAATCAGCACGCTGAAGAGAGCCAGTTGCAAGTAGTGATGAGTCAAGCGGTGACAAATCAAGCCATGGTTTTTTTTCAATAAAAAAACTAAGCTGCAAGCAATCACCCATCAGACTGTAAACCACCGACATCGTAGGCAGCTGCGTGTGCATGAGCGTGGAGATGGGTGTCAAGGGCGTGTGGGTGGTTGTGGCGGTGTGCTCGCCCCAAAAAGCCACTTGATGTTGTTTAACTTGACTTTGTTTAATTTGGTTTTGTTTGATGATGTCTTGTGTGCTCATAACCACAGACTCTATGATACAAATTTAGTTACACAAAGCTAAAACGGTGTAAGTTGGACAATTTGACATTAGGCTCAGGGTTTGCTTTGTACAGCAGCACCATACGCCCAATACGATGAATAACCTCGGCATTTGTGGCGGCGGCAAGCTCATCGCCATAGGCTTTGCGAGTTTCGCCATCGCCTGCAGGGATTTTGATTTTGATGAGTTCGTGGTCGTTTAAGGCGCGCAAGGTTTCTTCAATGACGCTGTCTGTAATGCCATTGCCACCAATCATGACAATGGGCTCAAGCTTATGCCCAATGCCGCGCAGTGCTTTGATGTCCAGTTGTTTTGATTTTTTAGTCATAAATCGTCCAAATTCAAAAATAAAATTTCCTCTATTATAACAGAAAAATCCAAAACTGCTTGACAATATGATACACTACTGCATTTATATGATAATTATCTGTAAGCCATCATATGCAAACGGATTGTCTATTTTATACCTTTTTATCCTGTGAAATTTTATACGCCCAATGGTTTTTAATTTAGATGGTTTTTGGTTTAGACAGCTTTTAATTTAACTTTTAATTCAATTTTGATTATGGCAACTCGCATTACCAACAAAAAATTCTCAAAGTCCTCCAAAGCGTGGATGAAAGAACATATTGATGATTTTTATGTACAAAAAGCACAAAAAGACGGCTATCGTTCGCGAGCCGCTTATAAGCTTTTGGAAATCAACGACAAAACAGGGCTCATCAAAAAAGGCATGACAGTCGTGGATTTGGGTTCAGCACCTGGCAGTTGGTCGCAAGTGGCAGGGCGGTTGGTGGGTGATGCAGGCGTGCTTATTGCGTCCGACATTTTGCCGATGGATACGCTTGAAAATGTAACTTTCATTCAAGGCGATTTTCGTGAAGAAGAGGTTTTTAACAAGATTATGGCACAGGTTGGCGGCCGCAAAGTCAATGTGGTGCTGTCGGATATGGCACCCAACACCTCTGGCATGGCAGCGGTGGATCAGCCACGCATGATATATTTGTGCGAGCTTGCTGTGGATTTTGCCTTGCAGGTGCTGGATGAGGGCGGGGCGTTGATTATGAAAGTGTTTCAAGGCGAGGGCAGTGCCGAGCTGCGTGCTGATATGCAAAAAAAATTCAGCAAAATCAAAAGCATTAAACCTGCTGCCAGCCGTGCGCGCTCCAAAGAGATGTTTTGGGTGGCAATCAAATAGCCAAAATCAAGACGCCCTAAGTTTTGCTCAATGGGTGATGTCTCAATGGGTAATGTCGCATGAATGGGCGCGCAGTAGAGCTTAACACACTTAATTGCACCCAAATAACTCATCTGCCAAGATATTCATAAAAAGCGCTTGAAATTTATGGCATAAGTCTTTATAAACACAACACACTTGTGTAAAATTGTACTATAATATAAGATTGTCATTTGACATGATTAAGGACGCATAAGAATCTTTTTATGCGTTTTGGACATAAAAATTTGTGAGCGATATGGTGAAACAAACAGCACTTTGGTTGATTATTCTTTTTTTGATTGTTGTGATTTTTGGCAGTCTGGACAAAACAGCGAACAAAGCTGATCAGATGAATTATTCTGAGTTTGTCACGGCGGTGCAAGAGGGCAATATCAAAGAAATCCACATCAATAATGAAGAAATCACAGGCAAAAAAGTTAATGGCTCGGAGTTTGAGACGGTGCGTCCTGCCATTGCCGATGAGCAATTAATGCCCATGTTGCGTGAGCATAATGTTTCTGTGACAGGCGAGGCGCGCGAAAAACAAGGCATTGCCTCACAATTATTGATTGCAGCTTTTCCGATTTTGCTCATTATTGGCTTGTTTTGGCTGCTGATGCGTGGCATGGGCGGTGGAGCAGGTGTTGGCGGCGGCGGTCGTGGTCCGATGAGCTTTGGTAAGTCCAAGGCAAAAATGCTCTCTGAGGATCAAGTCAAAACCACGTTTGCTGATGTGGCAGGTGTTGAAGAGTCCAAACAAGAAGTGGTTGAGATTGTGGACTTTTTAAAAGATCCTGAAAAATTCACCAAGCTTGGTGCAACCATTCCGCGCGGTGTGCTGATGGTGGGTCCGCCAGGCACAGGCAAAACCTTGCTTGCCAAGGCGATTGCAGGTGAGGCAAAAGTGCCGTTTTTCTCCATTTCGGGTTCTGATTTTGTGGAGATGTTTGTGGGTGTTGGCGCCAGTCGTGTGCGCGATATGTTTGAACAAGCCAAAAAGAACGCCCCTTGTATTATTTTTATTGATGAAATTGACGCGGTCGGTCGCCATCGTGGTGCTGGTATGGGCGGCGGTAATGATGAACGTGAACAAACCTTAAACCAACTGCTTGTGGAGATGGATGGCTTTGAGGGCAATGATGGTATCATTGTGATTGCTGCCACCAACCGTGTGGATGTGCTGGATAAGGCACTTTTGCGTCCTGGTCGTTTTGACCGTCAAGTGCAAGTCGGCTTACCTGACATCAAAGGGCGTGAGCAGATTTTGAATGTCCACCTCAAAAAACTACCTGCGACCATTGGCGTGGATGTCAATGCCTTGGCGCGCGGTACGCCTGGCTTTAGCGGTGCTCAGCTTGCCAATTTGGTCAATGAGGCGGCATTGTTTGCCGCTCGCCACAACAAAACCAGTGTGGACATGAATGATTTTGAAGAGGCGAAGGATAAAATCTATATGGGTCCTGAACGTCGCTCTATGGTTTTGCGCGAAGAAGAGCGCCGTGCTACCGCGTACCATGAGGCGGGTCATGCGCTGGTCGCAGAGCTGCTGCCAGGCACGGATCCTGTGCACAAAGTAACCATCATGCCGCGCGGCTGGGCGCTTGGTGTGACTTGGCAGCTGCCAGAACAAGATGCTGTGAGCAACTACAAAGACAAAATGCTGAATGAAATCTCCATTTTGTTTGGTGGGCGCATTGCCGAAGAGGTGTTTATTAATCGCAAATCAACAGGCGCTTCCAATGATTTTGAGCGCGCAACCAAAATGGCACGCGCCATGGTAACCAAATATGGCATGAGCGACAAGCTTGGTGTGATGGTCTATGAAGACGAAGACAATGGCGGTTATTTTGGTGGCAGTACGCGCACCATTTCTGAGGCAACCCAGCAAAAAGTGGACGAAGAAGTGCGCAGCATTTTGGAAAACCAATACAATGTCGCGCGTGAACTGATTGAGGCAAATGCCGACAAAATGCACGCGATGGTGGATGCGCTGATGAAGTGGGAGACCATTGATCGCGATCAGCTGTTGTCCATCATGGCAGGCGAGGAACCGCGCGAGCCACGCGACTATCAGGCGGAGGCAAAAAACGCCGATACGCCAGTAAGTCCAATCGTGCCACCTCCTTTGCCCGCGATGTGATAGTGGCTTTGCTGTGTTGACTATTTTAGGGTGTGTTGATATTATCATTTAAGTGAAAATTTAGCCAAATAACGGCATAGGGCAAGATTTGGCTTATTTTCACTAATAGCACACTCATCATTTGTATTCGGTATTTTAAAGCGTGTGAATTTTAAAGCGTATAAAATATTCGCACGCCTAGTCTGTACAAACCACTCTACCCAAAACTGCTTTATCCAAAGTCAGTCCATTCAAAATCAAAAGTGATGTCTAATTTTATTCATCAAGCCTTTTTGTTCAAGATTTATTCAAGATTTGCTTATAATACCCTACCAAAGATTATCAGCGTTATGCAGTAATGCCATCAATCTTGGATTAATAAATAGCTTTTCTTTGCCTGCCCGCATCTCTTACGGTACGCCAATCTCTGCCAGTTTGCTTAGGTAACAGCTATAAATTCTACTTGCCTTATGCTTGATCATATCAGCGGTGTTTTGGTGTAGCTCTTTGATGGCTAAGATTTTGGCAGTTGTCCAATTGCTCGTTTACTTTAATGGTAATAGCATGTAGCATAGATGGCATTTAGCACATAATCAAGCCATGTTTGCATTGATGGCTTTATAAATTTAGGGCTGTGATTTATCCCTCAAACTCAAAAACCAATGCAAAAATATCGCCATAAAGGTCGCTGTGCCAATACCACCCAAATCAAACGAACCAATCATCAAGCCAAAATTGCCCGTACCCAAAATCACGGTGACTGTGGCGACCATGAGGTTTTTGTTGTTGCTAAAGTCCACACGGTTGTCAATCCAGATTTTTGCCCCAGCGATGGTAATGAGCCCAAAGACCACAATGGATGCCCCTGTCAATACAGGCGTAGGAATGGTTGAAATCAAGGCTCCAAATTTGGGCGATAGTCCCAAAAATATGGCAAACACCCCCGCCACCACAAAAATCAAGGTAGAGTACACCCGAGTGACCGCCATCACGCCGATATTCTCGCCATAAGTAGTCATACCTGTACCGCCCACACTGCCTGATACCATCGTCGCTACGCCGTCCGCCACAAAGGCGCGCCCAAGCTCTGGGGTGAGATTTTGCCCTGTCATGGCACCGACCGCCTTGATGTGTCCTAGGTTTTCGGCAACCAAAATAAACGCCACAGGGGCGATGATGAGCATGGCGTTGGCATCAAAGCTGGGCTTATGAAAGCTGGGCAAGCCCACCCAGTCTGCCGCCGCAATCGCACTAAAATCAATGGGCGTGCCAAAACCTAATACATTGGCAACTATGGCATAAATCACATAGCTTAAGGACAATCCAAGCAGCAATAACAGCCTTTGCACAAAGCCTGTGCTAAACACCGCAATCATACCCATGCACAAGACCGTTACTAGCGTCATCCACAATTCAAAAGGTTTGCCTGCCACGCTGGAGACGGTTACAGGGGCAAGATTTAGCCCAATAATCATCACGACCGCCCCTGTGACCACAGGGGGCATGAGCCGCTCTATCCAAGCGGTGCCTGTCGCCATGACAATAAAGCCGATGAGCGTGTACAACGCCCCACAAGCGATGATGCCGCCCAGTGCCAAGCCTAGGTTGGGATTGGTTCCTGCTCCTGTGGCGTGAGCGGTCGCCGCTGCCACCACCCCAATAAAAGCAAAGGACGAGCCTAGATAACTGGGTACTCGTCCGCGCGTCATCACAAAAAACAAAATCGTACAAAAGCCCGACATCAAAATCGCCAAATTGGCATCAAAACCCATCAAAATCGGTGCCAAAACAGTCGCCCCAAACATCGCCAACACGTGCTGTAGTCCTAGCATGATGGTCTGGGTAAGGGGTAGATATTCATCGGTTGCGACAGGATGGCTGTCAAGATTGCCTTGATAAGGGCGATAAGTGGGGAACCAGCTTGGCATATATCCGCCTTATAATGCTACAAAAGTTGCGCGTATTTTAACATTTCATTTACAAAAACAGCAACTTTTGTTAGATTGATTTATGTCAAAATTTAAACAGATGACGATATCAAATGTCTTGACAAAAAAAGCTTCTTTTATAAAAAATGTCTTGGTAAAAGGTTTCTTTTATGCTATGCCTGCACAACTCCAAATTTACTACAAGATGTAAGGTGCATATTACGCACCGTTTTAAATCAAAGCTATTTCATCATGCGTAACACGCACCTGATATTAAAAACTAATCTTGTGGTAATTTTCAAGTTTTTTGGGTATTTTAAACGTTGCAGTTCTTACTTGAATCTAAATAAGAATTAATCAAAAATTGGGCTGGATATTTGCACCCTTAATATCTCATTCTTAAAGGTACTAAACAAAACATGCATACTAAAATCATCAAAATCCCACACAGCATAGCCGTCATTGACGTCAACATCTATTTCTCTAGGTTTTTGATTGATTTTATTTAATAAAACTTTTGGACTATCATCAAAACGAATATCAAAGGGGAGCAATCCCTGCCAACCCACCGAATCCATTTCACGATTGGCATAAAAGCTAATGCCTTGCAATAACGGCTCGCCTGTTTGGTTGGCAATATGCAGTATTAGACCATAACTTTCGGTCAAGTCTATTTCGTCATCTTCATCAGCTTCTATGAGTGCATCATCATCCAAATGCCCCTGCCACAGATTGATAAAATCAGGATTGGTAATGGGTTGATATAGATGTTTGGCAAGCGTGATAAAATCTGGTAGCGTGATGTCTTTTGGGGTGGGTAATGGCGGGTTTTTAAGATGAAATACAATACGCTCTACCAATTGCGTCTCTTCATTGTAATTCATCGTGATGAAATATTCATCAAATTCCCATACATCACTTAGGCTTGATTGTCTGCGAAAACCTGTTGATGTCTGCATTTTGGTTAGGACGGCGGCTCTATCATCTTGCCAAGTGATTTTGTTGGGCAACGCGCCAACATAAGGGGCGACATCATCAAAGCCACAATAAAAATATACCTGTGCCAGTATTGCACCTTCTGAATACCACGCATAATAAGGCTTGCCTTCGTGATAAGCTCTGTCCACAAACCCAAGCTCCACCCCTTTTCTTCGTACCAATACCCAATCATAGACATCTCGCTCATCTTCATCGTCAAAATCAGGCTTGCCATAGGTTTCTAGGGTGTTTTCTAGTAACTCTATGACGGTGCTGTCTTCGCTATCACGACCCAAATAGTCCAATAGTAAAGGATAGAGCGAGATTGGATTGGTTGGGGTGGTCATTGTTGTTTTTTCCATTCTGATTGCTATTGAAGTTTGAGATGATGTATTGGCTTATGAGTATCATGTCTTTTTGATTTTTGTGAAAATGCCAATCACTTCTGGGTCATTTTCAGAACGACCGAGTAGGGAGACGAGTTTTTCTAAAACTTGATTTTTATTTGTCATTTTTTGCCTCAATTTTTTATAAACTTTAAATCACCTTCTGTAATCACGCAATAATGCAACCTATTTATCTTTCCATACTCATCAAATAATAAAGATATACCAATATTGTTTTTAAACCAGCGAAAATTTTCCCAATCAGAACTTGATTTATCATAGTCATCATAATCACCCAATAGTTTCATTGCTTCGTCTTTATTGATGTCCAAAGTGATGCCAAAGGGAAAAACTGTGTCTTTAAATTTTTTCTTATCAAGAATATCTTGTATGTTGTACAAGACAAGTTCATTTTCTTTGAAATTGGGATCATTTTTACTAAATGGTAATTCGTCGGCATAATGCACCCCAATATGATAACCACGATTTTTCTTTTTGTTGTCTTCCAAAAGATAACCGCCATTATCATAAGATTTAGGGCGCTTTAAGGGTAGTTTTTCACCAAGTTCAGTTAGAATAGCAATCACTTCTGGGTCATTTTCAGAATGACCGAGCAGGGAGACGAGTTTTTCAAGGGTTGGGTTGGTTTTCATAATATCACCTTAATGGTATGTTGTTTCGTTTCAGAACTTCTATAAGTATATTATCATAAAACTTCCTGTAAAAACCGTGATTTTAATTTTTTGACTGTGCTTGATTGTAGGGTTTGCCCAAATAAATGAGCAAAATCGTAGTTTTGTAGGAATTTTAAACGCTTAAATGGATTGGCTTAACACATTTTACTTTTTATTTGCTACAAAATTGATTATGATAAACAAAGCAATTGATGAACATTTATGATGGTTTATGAGTGGTATGATGGGAGTTTTTATGAGCGGTTATTATGAATGCCTAGGACGGCAAAGCCAAGCGGACGGCAGTGTCATCAGCGACTATGTCAGCACAAGCCACAGCCAAGGGGCGTGGAATGCGTATGAGCAGCACATGGCGGCGGCTACAGGGTTGATTGCCTATGAGCTTGAGCGGTTTTATCCTCGTGAGCAGCTGCGTATTGGACGCATCAGTTTGGATATTTTGGGGGTGATTTATGCAGGCAAAACACAAATCCATACCAAAATCATTCGCGCGGGCAAAACCATTGAACTGATTGAAGCGGTGATGACAACGCAAGACAAAAACGCTGAGCAAAAGATCAGCATCATCGCGCGAGCGTGGCGAATGCAGATGAGTGATACGCATGAGGTGGCTCATATTCAAGATGAACGGCAGCTGCCATCTGTGCAGCCGTGGGCGATGGACAGCCTTTGGCAGGGTGGTTTTATTCAAAGTCTCAAAACCTACAGCCAAAACCGCCAAAAAGGGCGTGGCATTGTGTGGCTGACGAGTGATATTGCCGTGGTGGCAGGCGAGACGACGTCGGATTTTGTGCGGCTGATGGGGCTTGTGGATTGTGCCAATGGCATTGTGCCAAGCATTGAGCAGACGCAGATGACGTGGGCATTTCCCAATTTGGATTTGCAGATACATTTGTATCGCATGCCTGTTGGTCAATGTCTTGGACTTGAGACGGTGCAGCAGATTGGCGAAGATGGTATTGGACTGACCAGCAGTGTTTTGCATGATGAGCTGGGTGCGTTTGGGCGTAGCGAGCAGATTTTAACGGTACGACATTTGGGATAAGGTGGATAATGAAAGCTATTCTATTAATAAAATCAAAGATGTACTAAAATTAAAGACGTACTCCCCAAGCTGCTTTTGGTTGTGCAAAGCTTGGAGAGTACGTCTTTTTGATGTTTTGATTATTGGTGAATCAATCTTCTTTTTTGTCATCGTCCCATTCTTGGTAGGTTTTGGATGGGTCAATGCCTTTTGATTTTAGATAGGCGACCTGCTCTTCCAGTGTGCGCGTCTTTTCGGCATCGTGCATGGTGTCAATCAATTCATCCAAATGCGTCAAGTCTTGTTTGTGATCGGTCATTGTCATCTCCTTGGGTTTTTAGTGATTTGCCTCTGCCAATACACCTTTGGCAAGTTCGCTTGTTTGCCACATTTGCTTGTTGGGTGCATTGGTTACTTGATGAATCCAACCTGCGCCAGACAGCTCTTCTTGAATCCATAGCATATCCGCTTTGGTGACTTGACAGCGGCTGATGGCGTGGACATTGGGGTGGCTAGCCTTGACAGCTTGCATGGCTTGGGGTGTGATGAGTTCATTGAGCAGTCGCCAAAAGCCTTGCAAGCTAAACGCCTGACCGCTATGAACCAGCGCTGACAGCAGGCTGCGCCAAGTGGTAGCCGCCATAAAGGCAACCTCAATCAATGTACCGCCTTGAAAAGCATGGGCTGTACAGCTCACCAACAGCTCATCATCCAAGCTTGGGGTGAGTAAAGATGTGGCATTGCCCAACACCTCGTCATCCAGCGCGGTAACAGCGGACGTGCGACTGTCATCCAATGCTGCAAACGCCATGTCAAGATCTTCAGCACTGGTGTGAAATAAGCTTGATGTATTGGCTTTGATGTCGTGATTGCTGCTGCGCGCGTCTGCTTTGTGTGCGTCTGCTTGCTGTTGAATGCGCTGCTGCTGACGCTCTTGGCGCGCTTCAATTTGTGCCTCAAGCGTTGCTTCAAGCACATCGCTGGTCATCCAGCCTTGCTCGTTGTGCTCGTCTGTCAGCGCGGTATAAGCTTCGCTCAACACCGCCTCCACATCGCTGTCATCATCAAGATAATAAACATGCGCCAGCTGTTTTTGTATGGTTTGAATCAAATCAAGCAATTGGCGGTTATCGCTGTGGTTTTTGCGGATAAGCGCAATCATGGGCTTGTTTTTGGTTTTGGCGTTCAAATAGCTGATGTGTAGCTGACTGACGCCTGTATTGGTCAGTGTGCCGTAGCTGTCGCCCAACAATACAATGCTGTAATGGCACGCATTGATGCAGCGCCAACTGTAATTGGCAGAGTGTGCGCCCACCGAAAATAAGTCTTTGGTGAAAAATGCCCGCTGCTCAAAAAATACAGCCAGATGGTCTTGTATGGCGTACAAGCTGTCATCCTTGCTGTCGCATATAAGGTGAATATGATGGCGACGGTTTAACACAAAAGACCTCTTAATGGTAATTTATGAATAAAAATGATGTCCAATCATGGCTTAGATTATGGCTTAAACGTCGTCAAAAGTGACGTTGATGAGCTTTATTATAACAAATTTATTCATAAGTTTTAAGTGATTTTTGTAAGGGCAAAAGCGCTGTCGTGTTTCATTTGCGTAAGATTGTAAAAATCTTAGGGCTGTTAAGTGTGTCTATCGGCGTTTTGGTCAGTCTAAAATCATCAAAGTGGCAGCGCCTGACCGTTAAGATTGCAAAATTTGTGCACGAGTGTCTATAAATTCAATGGGTAAATCAATCAATCGTTGGCTTATCAAAATGGTTTTGTCGTTGGGATTGTCCAAAAATCCGCTGCTGTGTAGCCACAATGGCGGCGTGGCATGGCGATGTGACAATTGATCGTTGTGATTTAACAAAGATTTGACGCGCTCGGCAATGGCAAGCCCTGAATCAATGAGCGTTAAATTAAGCCGATTGGCAACAATGTCCGCCTGTAAAAAGTCGCGAAAAAATGGATAATGCGTGCAACCAAGCACCAAGGTGTCCACCTGTAAATCTGCCCAAGCGCGCATTTTTTTGATGAGCAAATCGGCAACTTCGTGATTGATGGGCATACCATCTTCCACCCATGGCACAAGTTTTGGCTCAAAATGCGTAAAAACATGAATGCCATTGGCGGTGGCGTGTTGGGCAATGACGTCTTGAAATAAACTGCCTGACAAAGTGGCTTGGGTGGCAAGCACGGCAATTTTTTTGGTGGTGGTGAGCGCGCAAGCAGGTTTGATGGCGGGTACAAGCCCAACAATCGGCACAGCATATTCACCGCGCAAAACATTGAGTGCATAAGCAGAGGCTGAATTGCACGCAACCACAATAAGCTTGCAGTGCTGCTGCATGAGCCAATCCACCGCTTGGCGCGTCAAATCAATGATGTGTTCGCCAGACTTGTTGCCGTAGGGCAGATTTTTGGTGTCGGCATAATAAATAAAGCGCTCATTGGGCAGCACCGCTTTGAGATGGCGATAAATAGACAAACCGCCCACGCCAGAATCAAAGACGCCGATGGGGTTGTTTTTGGAAGCATGGTTGGTTGATGTCAAAGCGGTGTGTGCCATAAGTCCACAGTATCGGTTGGTGGTGCTAATAATAAACCGTGCTATCATGCCCAATTTTTGAAAAAAATGCAAGACAATAAAGTTGTCCTTAACACAAAAATTGACCCAAAATCTAAGCACAGTACGGATGGGTTTTATAACTATTTATTTTGTATAAAATTGCTTTGTAAAAAATATTGTTATAAAAGCTTGTTTAAATGTCAGATATTGGTACAATAGCAGATACGTTTTTAAAATTTCATAACTGTTTGATGGACGGCTGTTTGATAGATTGTTAGGTTGTTTGACAGACCGTTAATAGTTAAGTTGTTTGGTTTAGATTATTTAGCGCAGTTATTTGCAGTGATTAGGATTGATTATGGATATGCAACAAGAAAATGCAGTCATTGAGCGTGAATCAATGGAGTTTGATGTGGTGATTGTCGGCGGCGGCCCTGCGGGTCTGTCGGCTGCCATTCGCCTAAAGCAACTTGCCAATGAGGCAGGTCTTGATGAATTTATGGTGTGCGTGGTGGAAAAAGCGTCCGAATTTGGTGCGCACACCTTGTCTGGCGCTGTGATGGAAACGCGCGCGCTGGATGAACTCATTAGCGACTGGCAAGACAAAGGCGCGCCGATTACAGTCAAAGCCACCGAAGACCGCGTGTATTTATTGTCCGAAACCAAAACACGCAAACTATCCAATTCAATTGTGCCGCTGTCCATGCACAATGAAGGCAATTACATCGTTTCGCTTGGCAATGTGGTGCGCTGGCTTGCTGCTCAAGCAGAAGAGCTTGGGGTGATGTTGTTTCCAAGCTTTGCAGCGGCGGATGTACTTTATAATGACGATGGTTCGGTGCGCGGCATTGTGACAGGCGACATGGGCGTGGCTGCCAATGGACAACCAAAAGCCATGTTTGAGCCAGGCTATCAGCTGCTTGCCAAATACACGATTTTTGCTGAGGGCTGCCGCGGACATCTTGCCAAGCGTCTCATCAGCCGCTTTGCTTTGGACAAAGACAGCGACCCACAGCATTATGGTATTGGATTAAAAGAATTGTGGGAAATTGACGCCGACAAGCACGAAACTGGCGTCATCATGCATGGCTCGGGCTGGCCGTTGTCAGATACAGGCACGGGCGGTGGTTGGTTCTTGTATTTTGGTGAAAATAACGAGGTCAGCTTTGGTATTGTTGCTGATTTGTCTTATAGCAATCCTTATTTTTCGCCTTTTGATGAATTGCAACGCTTAAAACTGCATCCACTCATTCGCCCTATTTTGGAGGGGGGTAAGCGTTTGTCTTATGGCGCCAGAGCTTTGGTAAAAGGCGGTCTAAATAGCCTACCAAAACTTACCTTTGCAGGCGGTGTGTTGGTTGGTGATGATGCAGGGTTTTTGAATCCTGCCAAAATCAAGGGTACACACACCTCAATGAAGTCTGGTATGCTCGCAGCCGAAAGCATATTTACTGCGCTTCAGCAAGGGCGTATGCATGATGAAGTGGTTGAATATACCGATAATTTCAAAAATTCTTGGCTGTATGAAGATGCTTATGCGGCGCGTAATTTTTCACCTGCCATGCACCGCATGGGCGGCTTGATGGGCGGTGCGTTCAGTTTTGTGGAACAAAACTTGTTGGGCGGTAAAATGCCATTGACCGTGCATGACACCATCCCTGATTATAAGATGCTGGACAAAGCAGATCACGCCTTTAAGCCAAACTATCCCAAACCAGACGGCAAACTGACCTTTGACAAGATGTCAAGCGTGTTCATCTCCAACACCAATCACGCCGAAGATCAGCCTTGTCATCTTAAATTAACGGATCCTACCGTGCCGATTGAGCGCAATCTACCGATTTTTGCTGAACCTGCGCAGCGTTACTGCCCAGCAGGAGTGTATGAGGTGGTGACTGATGAAGAGGGCAATGCACGCTTTGTCATCAATGCGCAAAACTGCGTGCATTGCAAAACGTGCGACATTAAAGACCCTGCTCAAAACATCACATGGGTAACGCCAGAAGGTGGTGGCGGTCCTAATTATCCCAATATGTAATTTAAGATTGTTTTTATATTTTTGTGTATTAGGGCGTGTTGATATTTCATACGCCCTAAAAGCATGAACAACAATCAGTGTGATAAGTGTAATGAAAAAACCACGACAAGCATGGTTGGAATATCAAAGGTTTAATCACAAACATTGGATAAGTGGTTAAAAACATCAAATAAAGCCATCAAAAACACAAAAGCCGTCATAATTTGACGGCTTTTATTGTGGAGAACTTTTATTATGAAAAATTTATTAAAAATCAGTAAGTAAAATTAAGCCCCACACGGTATTCACGACCGACACCTGGATAGGTGGTGGTGGCGGCACGCTGCGAATGCGGATAATAAAACTCATCAGCAACGTTATTGATTGAGAAATTGACATTGAGCTTGTCGTTGTCATAAGGTTTCCAGTTGGCAAACACATCGGTTAGATTGTAGCCTGGGCGAGTGCTGATGGTTGCACCTGCCACCACCGCATCCACCGAATCTTCCACCGTGCGATGGCGTACACCGATTTCCAGATTTGGATTGGCAAAGCGATATGCCAAGGATGCTGTCCAAGTGCGTCCCACAGGCACAGCAAATTCAGGATTGACCTCACTGGTTGCACTTAAGAAATATTCAGGGTTGCTTTCGGCAACGCCCACACGAGCGGTAAAGCCGCCTTGGCGATAAGAGGCACCAAGCTCATAGCCGTGGTTTTTGGAATAACCATCATTGACAGCCTCTCGGGTGTTGTTGGTGGTTTCATGTCTGCTTTGTGGATTGACAATCACATCGTCCACTTTTTGCCAAAAGTATGTACCATCCAGCCCAAACCGACCGTTGTTGTAGTTAAAGCCGATTTCGGTGTTGCGCGCTTGCTCTGCTTTGATGTTGGGATTGACAGAAACACGGGCACGACCAACCATCAGCGCATCATACAAGCGTGGACTGCGTGAGGCGTAGTTGTGGTTGGCACTGAAGCTTAAGTTTGGGTTGGCTGCATAAATTACGCCCAAGCTTGGGTTTAAATTGCTGCCAGAGGCATTGACACCATCATTGGCGGTAAAATCAAAATGATCATAACGCACGCCACCTGTAATGGTAAAATCGCCCACGTTGCTGATTGCTTCAAAATAAACGCCTGCATCAGTTTTTTCTGGCGTGTGCGTCATGATGCTGCTGTCAATGTTGCCTGGGGTGATTTCTTGTTGGCGGTAATTGACACCGTATTTGACCCATGTGCTGTCTGAGATGTCTGTGTCCAAATTGACATTTGCACCTTTGGTTGTGATTTTGGTGGTGGTTTCAATCGGATTGGGAAATGCAGGGTTGTTTAGTGCATTGCCATAGCCGCAATAGCCGCAGCCGCGATCATCTGCTGAATAACGCTCATTTTTCATGACATAAGCATTGGCGGTCAGTTTGTCCACAAAGCCAAAATCTTGTGCTGTCCATTCAAGGTTGGTGTTGCTAAGCGATGTCTCACGATACGCAGGGGCTTGGCGAGCCACGCTTAGACGGGGATTGGTGTCTGCACCAAACGCCGAGAACTCTTCACGCACGGTACGCACGCCTGCTTGCTCATCCTTGAGATGGCTTAATACCAAGCGGTGATTGCCAAAGTTTGCCCCCAATTTTGCCAGATAACTGGTCGTCTCAAGTGCACTATAAGGCACATAATCATCGCCATCAATGCCGTTGGTGTAGCCATCGCCTGCTGTGAAGTTGTCTTCGTCTTTGACATTATAAGACAACAGAGCATCAAAATTGCCTGTACGCCCAAAAACAGTCGCCCCATAATTATGACCGTCATTGCTTGAGTAGCCCAAATTGATTTTGGCACCGTAATCTTTGTCACTGCCCTTGAGCAAATCTTGCGCATCCACAGTCTTGGCAACGATAGCACCGTTGGTCGCACCAATCCCTGCTGAGGCACTGCCCGCCCCTTTTTGCACTTCTACAATCTTAATGAGCGAAGGATCTAGAATAAATCTGCCTTGATGATACAAAATCTGGCTGTCAGAATAAGCATTGTCTACCTTGATGTCCACCGAGTTTTGCCCCATGCCACGGATGGTCAAAAACTGTGACGCACCTGTACCGCCGCCGATGTCAATGGCAGGCTCTTCTTGCAAAAGTCCGCGCAAGCTTGTATCGGTGGATTCGTCCATCACTTTGGTAGTGACAACGTTGGTTTTGACTTTGGTGCCTTGATAGGCATTAACTTGCAGCTCACCCAAATGTGCACTTGGCTCATCTTCGGCAAGCGCCACCTGCGCACACAAACCTGCCAGCACAGCAACGCTTAGACGTGTTTTGATCAAAGAAAGTTTGGTAGGGTATTTCATAAATATCACCATGAGTAGTTGCATTGTAAAGAAAGTAACGAAACGCTAACATTATACTAAATAAAAATCAAAATGCAAATGATATTTATTATTATTTAAAATTATTTTGGTGCGTGGATTTAAAAGAGTTTGTGACAAAGCATAGGCTGTGCAAAGCGCGCAGATGATATAAGGCAATGCAACTTATGGCAAATGATATGGCGGTTTTGGATTAGGGCGTGTTGACATTTCAATTTGAGTGAAAAATTTAGATAAATCGCAAGCCTTTTTAGGCAATAAATGCAGTCAATATGATAATATTGACAAGCTTGTTAATAACAGCTATTAACGACAAAAGGCAAGATTTAGCTTATTTTTCACCAAAAGCACGACCAAATCCTAATTTTCAACATTTTTTTCTTAAAGCGTGTGAAATGTCAACACGCCCTAAACATTGGAGAATTTTATGAGTCGAGGCACCCGCACCGTAGAGATTTATCGCTACGACCCAGACAAAGACAAAGCGCCTTATATGCAGACTTATACCATTGAGCTGTTGGATTCTGATCGTATGCTCTTGGATGTATTGCTGCGCATCAAACGCATGGACGAGACGCTGACATTCCGCCGCAGCTGCCGCGAGGGCATTTGTGGCTCAGATGGTATGAACATCAACGGCAAAAACGGCTTGGCGTGTTTGATTAATATCAATACCTTGCCAGAAAAAATTGTGGTGCGCCCACTGCCAGGATTGCCCGTCATCAAAGATTTGGTGGTGGACATGAATCAGTTTTATGAGCAATACGAAAAAGTACATCCGTATTTGATTAACAATCAACCTGCGCCGCCTACCGAGCGCTTGCAGTCGCCTGAAGAGCGCGAGAAATTAAACGGCTTGTATGAGTGTATTTTGTGTGCGTGCTGCTCAACGTCTTGCCCATCGTTTTGGTGGAATCCAGATAAGTTTTTGGGACCATCGGCACTGCTTAATGCTTATCGTTTCTTGGCAGACAGCCGTGACAAAGACACGCAAGCGCGTCTAGCACGTTTGGACGATCCGTTTAGTCTCTTCCGTTGTCGCGGTATCATGAACTGTGTCAATGTCTGCCCGAAGGGTCTAAATCCAACTCGGGCGATTGGACATATTCGCAGCATGATGTTGGAGCAAGCAGGCTAACCAACGCCCAACAAGCTCTTATAAACCACACGCCAAAGTTTGGAATAATCCGACTTTGGCGTGTTATTTTTTGTAAGATTACACCATTCTCAGGCTTTAAACCGTTTTTTTGTGGGTTGGTGTTGAGCAAAGCGACACCCAACATTTGTCAAAAAAATGTTGGGTGTCGTCCCTCCACCCAACTTACGAACAATTTATTTTTATAAAAATCAATGAGTTAAATAGAGTTGAGAATGGCGTTAAGATTATTTTTTGTAAAACAATGCACAATTGTGCTGTGCCACGCACGATGAATGCAAGCCAAAAATTAAAATACAAAACAGACTCTAAGATAAATCAAAGCTTGACAAATTGGTAAATAAATTCATCGGTGAATGGCGCTGTCAAACTTAAGTCCATAGCAGCGCCATGCATGGGGTGGGTTAAAAATCACGGATGTGAGTATTTGTCATCTGATGACACAAAAACAGATGATTATCAATGATTTACAATATAGTAACATTTTAGGTGTATTTAATGAACAGATGAAACTGTTTTTGCGCTTAAAGTATGATTGTTTTATTAGAATAAATGACGTAAAATAGTGCGTATTTTATAAAGGGTAGTATGCCTTAATTTATAAGATTAATTTATGAATAATTCTTTATTTAAACATAAAATTAATAAATAAATTGTGATTTTATGGTTAAACCGTGGAATGTTTATAAAAATACCAAAAATGATTGTAATTTCAGAAGTGGTGAATGTATGACCCAAAAAGACAGTATTGCTTTTAATCACACCGAATTATCAGCAGATGGCGTGGCGTATATCGAGACGCTGTACGAGCAGTATTTGCAAGACAAAAACAGCGTGGATGCCAGCTGGCAGGCGTATTTTAAAGAATACGAGCAAGCCAATGACGCACCGCACAATGCCATCAAAGAGCAGTTTTTGTTGCTTGCGCGCAACCAGTCGGGCGGTATGTTGCCTGCTGGCGTGGGCAATTGTGCCAATCCCAAGCAAATGGCGGTGCAGCAGCTGATTTCAGCCTATCGCCGTCGTGGGCACCGCAAGGCAAATTTGGATCCGCTCGGATTGCATCCACGTCCGATGGTTGAGGATTTGACTTTGCAGTTTCATGGGCTAAGCGAAGCGGATTTGGATACAGTCTTCCCAACCAATGATTTGTCCATTGGCAAGCCAGAAGCGTCTTTGCGCGAGATTATCAGTATTTTGGAGCGTGTGTATTGCAGCAACATCGGCTATGAATATATGCACGTCTTTACCGCCAAAGAAAAACGTTGGTTTGAAAAATACATTGAAAGCAATCACGGTCATATCAAATTTGACAAAGATAAAAAAATTGACATCTTGGAGCGTTTGACCGCCGCTGAAGGCTTGGAGAAATATCTGGCACGCAAATACACAGGCGTCAAGCGTTTTGGTTTGGAAGGCGGCGAAAGCTTTATTCCTGCCATGCATGAGCTTATTCAACGTGCGGGCAGTTTTGGCACCGAAGAGATGGTCATCGGCATGGCGCACCGCGGGCGTTTGAATGTATTGGTTAATATTTTGGGCAAAAGCCCCAAAGATTTGTTTGATGAATTTGATGGCAAAGTACAACCAACACGCGGCTCAGGCGACGTCAAATACCACAATGGCTTTAGCTCAAACGTCATGACTCAAGGCGGCGAGGCTCATTTGGCATTGGCGTTTAACCCATCGCATCTTGAGATTGTTTCACCTGTGCTCATCGGCTCGGTGCGCGCGCGTCAGGCTCGCCGCTCCAATGATTACGCCTTTGCCACCAATTCGGTGCTGCCGATTGTGGTGCATGGCGATGCGGCTTTGGCAGGTCAAGGCGTAAACCAAGAAACCTTCCAAATGTCGCAAACGCGTGCTTATAAAGTGGGTGGTACGGTGCACATCGTCATCAACAACCAAGTGGGCTTTACCACTTCACGCATTGATGACGCGCGTTCAACCGAGTACTGTACAGACGTTGCCAAAATGGTGCACGCACCGATTTTGCACGTCAATGGCGATGAGCCAGAATCGGTGGTGTTTGCCACGCAGTTGGCATTGGACTATCGCCGTGAGTTTGGCAAAGATGTGGTGATTGACATTGTTTGCTATCGCCGCAACGGACACAACGAATCAGACGAGCCATCCGCCACTCAGCCTTTGATGTATGGCGTCATCAAGCAGCTGCCCACCACACGCACGCAGTATGCCGACAGACTCATCAAAGAGGGTGTGCTGACTGAACAAGAGGCAGCGAAACTAGAAGACAATTATCGTGAGGCGTTGGATCATGGCGATTCGGTGGTCGGTGGCTTGGTGAGCAATCCCAATACCGATTTGTTTGTGGATTGGTCGCCTTATATCGGTCAGGAGCTGGGCGATGGCGTGGCAACAGGTGTTGAGATTGCCAAACTCAAAAGCTATGGCGAGGCGATGGCAAAACTGCCAGAGGGCTTTGAATTACAGCGTCAAGTCGCCAAAGTCGTAGAGCAACGTCTTGCTATGCAGACAGGGGCAGAGCCTTTGAACTGGGGAGCGGCAGAGACCTTGGCGTATGCCAGCTTGGTCGCTGAGGGCAAGCTTGTGCGTATCACTGGTGAAGATGTTGGGCGTGGTACATTCTCACACCGCCATTCTGAGCTGTACAACATGAAAGATGGCAGTATGTACATTCCACTGCATCACATCACCCCAGACCAAGCTCGTTTTGCAACCTACAACTCACTGTTGTCCGAAGAGGCGGTGCTTGCTTTTGAATATGGCTATGCCACCACCATCCCTGATGCTTTGATTATTTGGGAGGCTCAATTTGGTGATTTTGCCAACGGTGCTCAAGTGGTGATTGACCAATTCATCTCAAGCGGTGAAACCAAATGGCAGCGTCTGTGCGGCTTGGTCATGCTGTTGCCACACGGCTTTGAAGGACAAGGCCCTGAGCATTCGTCCGCACGTCTTGAGCGATTCTTGCAGCTGTGTGCTGAGGATAATATGCAGGTGATTACCCCAACGACCCCTGCTCAAATTTTCCACGCCTTGCGTCGTCAAGTTATGCAAAAAGCACGTAAGCCATTGATTGTCATGTCGCCAAAATCACTGCTGCGTCATCCTTTGGCAACCTCAAGCTTGGCGGATTTGGATGTGGGTACTAAGTTTGAATCGGTCATCAGCGAGATTGATGAGCTGGACAACAGCCAAGTGACTCGCTTGGTGTTGTGTGGCGGTAAAGTGTATTATGATTTGCTTGATCAACGCCGTAAGCTTGGGCTTAGCCACGTGGCGATTGTGCGTATTGAAGAGCTGTATCCATTGCCAGAAGAGCGTATTTTGAGTGAGATTACCAAATATGCCAATTTGGAACAAATCATCTGGTCGCAAGAAGAGCCACTGAATCAAGGTGCGTGGTATTATCTTGCACCTGAATTGTTCCGCATGGTGGTACCTGCACCGACGCGTGCCAAAATCATCCCACCATCGGCTCGTCCTGCCGCCGCTGCACCTGCCACAGGTTCGCCTAAGATGCACGCCGAGCAGCAAAAAGCCTTGATTGCACAAGCATTGGGCGTCAGTAGCAGTGAGCTTAAATAAACCAACCAACAACCAAAACCCATGTTTTGGTTGTTCTTTCATTGATTAATAAATTGACATAAACTTTTAAGGAGTTTGTTATGGCTGAAATTAAAGCCCCCGTATTTCCAGAATCAGTTCAAGACGGCACGATTGTTGAATGGCACGTTGCCGAAGGTGAGGCGGTAAGCCGCGATCAGCTGCTTGCTGAGGTTGAGACGGACAAAGTTGTGCTTGAGATTGTTGCTCCTGATGATGGCGTGATTACAAGCATTGTCAAAAAAGTGGACGACACCGTGTTGTCTGCTGAGGTGGTGGCGACTTTTGAGGCAGGTGCTGCTGCCAGCCCAAGCAAAGGCGGTGCGGACATTGCTACCGAAGATGAGGCTGATGGCAATACCACCGTTGACCCTGCGTCAGTGGCTGCTCCCATCCAACCCAAAAAAGACAGTGGCAAAGAAGAAGATTACAAAGACCAAAGTCCAGCGGTACGCAAAACTGCCAAAGAAACTGGCGTTAATCCTGCCGATGTACAAGGCACAGGGCGTGGCGGTCGTGTCACCAAAGAAGACATGGCAAATCCAACCTTAAAATCAAGCACTGCCAATGCCGTACCAGTTGCGACAGGCGAGCGTATAGAAAGTCGTGTGCCAATGACTCGCTTGCGTAAGCGTGTGGCAGAGCGTCTGCTTTCTGCAACGCAAGAAACTGCTATGCTGACCACGTTCAACGAAGTGAACATGAAGCCTTTGATGGATTTGCGTGCTAAGTACAAAGACCGCTTTGAAAAAGCTCATGGCGTTAAACTTGGCTTTATGTCACCATTTGTCAAAGCAGCCACCGAAGCCTTAAAACGTTTCCCAGCAATCAATGCTTCCATTGATGGCGATGACATCATTTATCATGGCTATTATGATGTGGGCATTGCAGTATCCAGCGACCGTGGCTTAGTTGTGCCTGTGCTGCGTGACACCGACCGTCAAAGCTTGGCGGACATTGAGTCTAACATCCGTGATTATGCCGTCAAGGCACGCGAGGGCAAAATCGCCATTGAAGAGATGACAGGCGGTACATTTACCATCACCAACGGCGGTACGTTTGGTTCATTGATGTCCACACCAATTTTAAACCCACCACAAACTGCGATTTTGGGTATGCACGCCATCAACGATCGTCCAATGGCGGTGGATGGCGAAGTGGTGATTTTGCCGATGATGTATTTGGCGTTGTCTTATGACCATCGCATGGTGGATGGCAAAGAGGCGGTACAGTTTTTGGTTACCATCAAGCAGCTGATTGAAGATCCAACGTTGTTTTTGCTTGATTTGTAATTAATGACATGAGATGGGTGTGATGCCCGTCTCATTTTGACATCTTAGACATTCAAAAGAATATTGATACATTAAGCTTGATAATAAAGAGAAACTTATGAAACAATCTTATGATTTAGTTGTAATTGGTGGCGGGCCTGGTGGTTACGAAGCGGCCATTCGTGGTGCTCAGCTTGGTTTTAGCGTCGCGTGTATTGAAAAACGTGTGCACAAAGGCGAGCCTGCTCTTGGCGGTACTTGCTTGAATGTGGGCTGCATTCCATCCAAAGCCTTGCTGGACAGCTCACACCGTTATGAAGCCACCAAGCATGAATTGGAAGCTCACGGCATCACCACAGGCGATGTGAATATTGACATCAAAAAAATGCTTGAGCGTAAAGACAGCATTGTCAAGGGCTTGACTGCAGGCGTGGCAGGTCTATTAAAGGGCAATGGTGTGGACTGGCTACAAGGCTGGGGCACGTTGGTTGATGGCAAAGGCGAGCAAAAGCAAGTGAAATTTGCACCGCTGGACGGCGAAGAGGTGACCATCACTGCCAAATATGTGATTTTGGCGGCAGGTTCTGTGCCCATTGAGATTCCAGTTGCCAAAACCGATGGCGAGTATATTGTGGACTCTACAGGGGCGTTGGAATTTAGCGAAGTGCCAAAACGTCTGGGCGTGATTGGTGCAGGCGTGATTGGACTTGAGCTGGGCTCGGTGTGGCGTCGCTTGGGCAGTGAGGTGGTTGTTTATGAAGCCATGCCAGAATTTTTGGCGGCGGCAGACAAAGACATCTCCAAAGAAGCAGCTAAATTGCTTAAAAAACAAGGACTTGACATTCGTGTGGGCACCAAAGTTACCAAAGCTGAAGTGATCAATGGCGAGGTTGTTGTGACTACCGACGTCAAAGGCGACATCAAAACCGATACTTTTGATAAGTTGATTGTGTGCGTGGGTCGCCGTGCTTATAGCGAAAAACTGCTGGCTGACGGCTGTGGCATTGAGCTGACCGAACGCGGACTTGTGGCGGTGGACGACCAATGCAAAACCAACCTAGATGGTGTATACGCCATCGGTGATTTGGTGCGTGGACCGATGCTTGCTCACAAAGCGATGGAAGAGGGCATGATGGCGGTTGAACGTCTGCATGGCGAAAAAGCTCAGGTCAATTATGACACCATCATCAGCGTCATCTATACGCATCCAGAGATTGCATGGGTGGGTTTGTCTGAGCAAGCGGCGATTGAAAAAGGCCATGAGGTTAAAACTGGCTCATTCAACCTAGCGGCGAATGGCCGTGCCTTGGCTCAAGGTGAGGGCATGGGCTTGGTGAAAGTGGTTGCTGACGCCAAAACTGACCGCCTGCTTGGTATGCACGTTGTTGGTGTGGGTGCAGGTGATATCGTACATCAAGGCATGATTGCGATGGAGTTTGTGTCTAGCATTGAAGATTTGCAATTGATGACCTTTGCACACCCAACGGTATCTGAAGCGGTGCACGAAGCGGCATTGGCGGCAGATGGTCGTGCGATTCATGCCATTTCACGCAAAAAGCGTTGATTGACAGATTAAACACACCATTAGCTATAAACTGAATATCTGATGGTGTGTTTTTTTTGATATTGACCGCGCCCCAAAAGTTAGGCAACTTTTGGGGTGTTTTTATGACTGGCGCATTCAAGATTGAAGTGCAACGCACCCAAAGTTACATTTATCTCAAGTGGTGTTTTAAATCCTAGCACTTTTCTTGGTCTGTTGTTTAAATTAGACTCAATTTGCTTAATTTGCTTCTCATCAAGATTGTCCAATCTCATAGACTTGGGTAGAAACTGACGAATTAAACCATTGGTATTTTTATGCTTTCTTACTCCCAAGAATGATAAGCTCTAGCAAATAAACCTGTGTATTCAATGAATCTGCAATCAATTCATGTAAAACAAACCCTTTAACATTGTCAAAAGTAATGAAATGTATTATCTCTAAATTTAGGCATATCAATACATGCATTTACGATTTGACTTGCTTTACGATTTACTAATACTCCGATTTTAGTTTCTCATGTTGTTCTATCCATCAAAGTAACCAACGCCTTATGTCGGTTGAGTTGTGTATGGCTTGAAACAATGCCCTCTGTTCAAGCGTAAGATGTGTATGTTTTTTGTATGACACTTCTGATATGTGAGAGTTGAAGTATTAGGTGCAACAGTACGCATTTTACTTTTTTTGTTTATTGAAATATTGCAGCTCTTGCTTGAATTTAAAGAATTAAAAAAAGAGTTGCCATTTGACAACTCTTTTATCAAAGAAATAACTTTTAAATTAATTCTTCTCTTTATCAATGATTTTGCTTTCGGTAATCCACGGCATCATCGCACGCAGTTTGGCACCTGTTTTTTCAATCTCATGCTCGGCAGTTTGACGGCGGCGAGCAGTCATGGATGGGTAATTTAATTGACCCTCAGCGATGAACATTTTAGCGTATTCGCCAGATTGAATGCGTTTTAGAGCGTTACGCATCGCTTCGCGTGATTGGTCGTTAATCACTTCAAGACCTGTCACATACTCGCCGTATTCAGCGTTGTTGCTGATGGAGTAGTTCATGTCCGCAATACCGCCTTGGTACATCAAATCCACGATAAGCTTTAATTCATGCAAGCACTCAAAATACGCCATTTCTGGCGCGTAGCCTGCTTCCACCAAGGTCTCAAAGCCCATTTTGACCAATTCAACCGCACCACCACACAACACCGCTTGCTCACCAAAAAGGTCGGTTTCGGTTTCGTCTTTAAAGGTGGTTTCAATAATGCCAGAACGACCACCGCCCACGCCTGATGCGTAAGACAATGCCACTTGTTTTGCCTGACCTGACGCATCTTGGTACACGGCGATTAAATCTGGAATACCGCCACCATTGACAAACTCGCTACGCACGGTGTGACCTGGGGCTTTTGGAGCAACCATGATGACATCCAAGTCTTTTCTTGGCACCACTTGGTTATAATGGATAGCAAAACCGTGAGCAAATGCAAGCGTTGCACCCTCTTTGATGTTTGGCTCAATCACGTCATTATAAAGCTGTTTTTGAAACTCATCTGGTGTCAAAATCATCACCACATCCGCACCTGCCACAGCCTCGGCGGTTTCGGCGACTTTGAGTCCAGAATTTTCAGCTTTTTTCCAAGATGCAGAATCTTTGCGTAAGCCAACCGTCACATCCACACCGCTGTCTTTTAGGTTCAAAGCGTGAGCATGACCTTGTGAGCCGTAGCCGATGATGGCAACTTTTTTGCCTTGGATAATAGACAAATCACAATCTTTGTCATAAAAAATATTTAAACTCATGGTTTTTCCTTTTAAATTTGCCAAAATTGGCATTGGTTACAGTAATTATTACAATGATTTATATTAAAGATTTTTGGTGTGGATATTAAAATTAAATTTGGTATCCATCACACCGCCAACACCTTCTCACCACGGGCAATGCCGATGACGCCACTGCGTACCACTTCTAGGATTTTATCGCGTCCAATCACTTCAATAAAACCGTCCAACTTCTCGGTATCACCGACAATTTGAATGGTATAAAGATTTGGGCTAACATCCACAATCTGTGCACGAAAAATCTCACTGTTGCGGTAAATCTCCTCACGGCTACTGGCATTGGCACGCACCTTGATGAGCATAAGCTCACGCTCAATATGCACGCTGTCAGACAGCTCAATCACCTTGACAATCTCAATCAATTTGTGCAGCTGCTTGGTGATTTGTTCTATTTTGTCAATATCAGCATTGGTCGTCAAAGTTAATCGTGACAGTGTTGGGTCGTCGGTTGGAGCAACGTTCAATGTCTCAATATTATAGCCACGCTGACTAAATAGCCCCACCACGCGCGACAAAGAGCCTGCTTCATTTTCCATCAGTACCGAAATTAAATGCTTCATTATGAACGCTCCCCTTTGCCAAGCCACATATCACGCATAGACTGTCCTGCAATTTGCATAGGATAGACGTGCTCATTTCTATCCACAATCACATCAATAAACACCAATTTATCTTTTTGGGCAAGTGCCCACGCAAGCTGTTCATCAAGCTTGGCAGGATCGGTGATTTGTATGCCAATATGCCCATAACTTTCGGCAAGCTTCACAAAATCAGGCAACGAATTCATATACGACTGCGAATGACGCCCCTCATAAATCATATCTTGCCATTGCTTGACCATGCCCAATTGAGCGTTGTTTAGATTCAAAATTTTGACTGGCAAATCATATTGCAAACAAGTGGACAACTCTTGGATATTCATCTGGATAGAGCCCTCACCTGTGATACAGACTACATCACGCTCAGGGTATGCCAATTTTGCACCCATCGCATAGGGTAAACCCACACCCATCGTACCTAGACCGCCAGAGTTTAGCCATTGGCGTGGTTCATCGTACTTATAATACAGAGCAGCAAACATCTGGTGCTGACCGACATCACTGGTGATAATCGCCTTACCGTCTGTCAGTTCATACAACCGCTCCACAACGTGTTGTGGCTTGATACTGCTGTCATCATTGTCATAACGCAAGCCATGACGTTTACGCCATTCATTGATTTGCGACCACCAGTCATTGAGTGCCGATTGGTCAAGCTGTTTGTCCGACTGCTCAATCACCGCAAGCATCTCTGTCAAAACAGTTTTGACATCGCCAACAATTGGCACATGGACGCTCACTGTTTTGGCAATACTGGTCGGATCGATATCAATGTGAATAACTTTGGCATTTGGACAAAATTTTTGTACATTGTTGGTAACGCGGTCATCAAAACGAGCACCGATTGCCAAAATCACATCGCTGTGGTGCATACTCATGTTTGCTTCATAAGTGCCGTGCATACCAAGCATACCGATAAATTGCTTGTCCGAGCCAGGATAAGCACCCAGCCCCATCAGTGTATTGGTCACTGGTAGATTTAATTGACGCACCAAGGCACGCAGCTCTTCACTGGCATTGCTGGCAATCACCCCGCCACCTGTATAAACCACAGGGCGTTTGGCAGACATCAACAAATCAACGGCACGGCGAATTTGCCCTGCATGACCCTTAATGGACGGCTGATACGAACGCAAATTGACAGACTCTGGAAATTCATAAGCAAACAGCTCATTGGGTGCGGTTTTGTCTTTTGGAATGTCAATCACGACAGGGCCGGGTCTGCCAGAGTTTGCGATATAAAATGCCTTACGAATGATGGTTGGAATCTCACTGGCATGACGCACCTGAAAGCTGTGCTTAACAATCGGACGAGACACGCCCACCATATCACACTCTTGGAAAGCATCATCACCAATCAAGCTTGATGGCACCTGCCCTGACAATACCACCATCGGAATAGAATCCATAAAGGCTGTGGCAATCGCAGTCACAGTGTTGGTCGCCCCTGGCCCTGATGTGGCAAGCACCACGCCTGTTTTGCCTGTGGTGCGACTGTAGGCGTCCGCCATATGTCCTGCCGCTTGTTCGTGGCGTACCAAAATATGCTCAATTTTATCTTGTTTAAATAAGGCATCATAGATGTGGAGTACCGCTCCGCCAGGATAACCAAAGATGTATTCCACACCCTCGTCAATCAAGGCTTGGACAAGCATTTCAGCCCCTGACAGCATGACAGGTTTGCCTTGACTGGCAAGCTTGGTTTTTTGGTCAAAATTTGGTGCGGCGTCTGCCGTTTGGGTTTCGCCCGTCATATTGGGCGCTTGAGTTGTCTGTACCACTGTCTTCACCTTTGCATAATCGCGCACGAAAGCGCATATTGCCGATACAAATGCCGATAAACAAACTCACAGGGTAAGATGATTGATAAAATTTAACAAATTGTTAAGATAATCTAAAATATCTCTTCAGTTGTCAAATTCCAAGATGCGACTTGATTGTCTGCACTTACTGTCTGTACTTGTCTGTTAACCGATAAGTCAAACTTTCGGGCAAGATTTTAACGTCAAAATCCTACACCCATAACAAATAACGGTAATTATTTTGTTATTGACTAAGTATATAAAACAGCCCTATAATCTTACTTTTGACCACAAAAGTCAAGAAAAACATACAAAAAAGTTTGATTGCATAATCATAACTTATTTTTATCAAAAAATAATAATTAAAAACTTTTAATCTAAAAAACAGTGCCAAGCCGTCCGAGCGCCCAACAGTTGACTTTATTCTCACAAACAACATCCTTTTATGCGCCAAAAATGGCATTTTATGACTTTTTGTGACAATCTTGTAAAAATTATATGGAAAAAAAATGCTAAAATGGTACAATGGTAAAAATTTTAACAGCGATTGTTGGATGCTACTTATGAATTCACTAGTCAAACACGCCTTAATCTGTCTTGCCGTGTCTATGAGTATGAGCAGTGTTTCTGCCATAACCGTTTACAAAAGTATTGGCGCGCACGGTGAAGTCAAATACTCTCAACTCCCCCCAAAAAACGCACAAAACGTAGAAGCCATTGAGTTTCGCAGCGACGGTCGCGTGAATACCCCTGGTACACAAGCTGCACCACCTGTGGATCCTGCTACCGCTCAACAAAATCAAGTCAATCAACTAAGCCAGCAAGTGCAAGAGCTGCAAGAGCGCGAAAATGCACAGCGCTGCCAAACCTTGCGCAACAATTTGGCGAATTTGAACATTGGCGGACGCATTTATGAAATGGATGCCTCAGGCAACCGTGTGTATTTGAATGACCAAGAAATTAATTCTCGCCGCACGCGCATTCAGCAGGCCATCAGTCAATACTGTAGCGGTACAGGTAGCAGCACCTAAGCCATTCAATACATACAAACCAGCCATCAAGCAAACTGTCGTTTAAGCTAAAAATCAGCTGAACGACAGTTTGTCTTATCTTTTTAATTTACCACTTTTGGTCAATGTCCGCCCTTTTTAGCATGAGTGCTTGTGTTCAAACTTCGCCCACCAAAGCAAACATTCGTGAGTGGATTATCCATACTGCAAAACAGCTTGGCTTTGCGGATGTGGGTTTTTTGTCTGTGCACCACCCAGTATTTCAAGAACAATTGACTGCACTGCGCGCATGGCTTGATGAGGGGTTTGAGGGTCAATTAAAATTCTTGCATGACAACCATCATTTGCGTGCGCACCCCCATTTGTTGGTAGAAGGCGCAAAAACCATCATCAGTGTGCGCATGGATTATTTGGTTGATAAGCCAAAAAGTCGCAGCATTGCAGATAATGACAGACCCAATCATGCCATCATCGCCAGATACGCGCGCGGTCGCGATTACCACAAAACCATGCGCGCACAGCTCAAAAAGCTGGCAATGCAGATTGAAGCCATGTTACCCATCTGGCAGGATAGTCAAGTGGGTGCTGATATGCCCTTTGTGTTTCGCCCCTTTAGTGATTCGGCGCCGATTTTTGAGCGCGGTATTGCCGAGCACGCGCAGCTTGGCTTTGCAGGTAAACATACTTTACTCATTCACCCAAAGTCTGGTTCTTTTTTTGTTTTGGGTGAGCTGTTCATCAGTCTTGATCTGACTGACGATTCGCCTGCGCCACCGCCCAGACGTTTGTGTGGCTCTTGTACAGCTTGTCTTGACATTTGTCCAACCAAAGCCATTTTAAGACCTTTTACCATTAACGCTGCTGCTTGCATTTCTTATTTGACCATTGAGCACGATGGCGCAATTCCCATAGAGTATCGCAAGGCAATCGGTAATCGCATTTTTGGCTGTGACGACTGTCAGCTCATCTGCCCTTGGAATAAGTTTGCCAAGCTTACCACCGTGGCTGATTTTGCCCCGCGTCATCATTTGGACGACATTGACTTGCTTGATATTTGGGCGTGGGATGAGGCGACTTTTTTGAAGTGTACTGAAGGCAGTCCACTGCGGCGCACTGGCTATCATAATTTATTGCGCAATGTCGCCATCGCACTTGGCAATGCTTTGGCGTATGCCTCAAACACAAAAAACACCGCTCAATGCGATACAATAGTCGCAGCACTACACCGCCGCTTGGGCGAAAGCGCCTTGGTGGATGAGCATATTCATTGGGCATTGGTGCAGCGCAATTCACAGACATAACCATCGGCTGACTTTGGCAATTATCGCTCCACAATAAGCCTTTGATGCCATGCGCTTGACATACATTTCGCTTGAGATGCGCTCAATTCATACAAAAAACCTTTCCGCAAGGAAAGGTTTTGGTAAAAGTTGGCAGATTATGCAGGAATGCGCAGCACTTGACCAACATAAATTTTATTTGGATCGGACAGCATTGGGCGGTTTGCTTCAAAGATTTTGTTGTAATCATTGGCATTGCCATACATTTCTTTGGCGATTTTTGATAGCGTATCGCCTGATTGTACGGTATAAAAACGCGATTCTGGCTCTGGTGAAGCCACTTCAATATCATCCACAACCGTTGCCACATACTGCACATTGCCCACCGCAAGGCGTGCGCGCTCACGGTCAGCTTGTGTCGCCGCTTGACCTTTTAGGGTAACTGTATCAGTATCGCCATTGTAATTGACCGATAAACCAGTGATTGATACGTTCTGATCTTGAATGCGCTTTAAAAGCAAATTGGCAATTTCTTGCGCGCTTGGCTCACTGGGGGCTGGTGCGGCTGGCGTGGCAGTAGGCGCTGCAGCTGGTGCACTTGATTTTTTGTCATCGCGATTAAAAATCTTGTCGCCGATGTCTTTGGCAAAGCTAAAAATACCCATAACATACTCCTAATAAAAAATAAATTGATATCATCTTAACGATTTTTCATGTTAAAAGATAGTAAATTTCGGTAGCAATAATGTTATTGCTCATGACATTTTACAGCGCACAAGCGCCAACAAAAGCAAAGCTTGATGAAAAGATTGATGGCATAAAAAAACACCCAAATTTTTTTGAGTGTTTTTGCTTATGTGGGTAATTATGCCAATTTTGATTGCACATAATCAATTGCGCTTTGAACTGTAGTCAGTTCAGCAGAATCTTCATCAGGGATGCTGATGCCAAATTCATTTTCAAACGCCATCACCAATTCAACCAAATCCAATGAATCGGCGCCCAAATCATCCATAAATGAAGCACTGGCGTTGATTTCGTCAGCGTTTAGGCTCAGTTGTTCGGCTACAGCTGCTTTGACTTTTGCTTCGATGTCGCTCATGATAGCTCCTTTGCGTTAAGCGTTGTTTGGTTGTGATTGTCAAAAAGAGTACTTGACAATCATCAACAATTACATTCGTTCACATTTTTGATAATTCTAATGAAATTTGGCAATTTTGTCAAGCTTATTTCACAAAATCACACCTACATATACATACCGCCATTGACCGCCAGCACCGAGCCTGTGATGTAGCTGGCGTCTTCACTTGCCAAAAACGCCACCGCCGCTGCGATTTCATCGGGCTGTCCCAAGCGTCCCATCGGCACCGCATCAATCATGGCATTCAACAAGCGTTCATCCAGCTCATCAGTCATGTCCGTCTCAATCAGCCCTGGCGCCACACAATTGACCGTAACTTGGCGCGAACCAATCTCGCGCGCCAACGAACGCGTAAAGCCCTCCATACCTGCTTTGCTTGCAGCATAGTTGGTTTGACCTGCGTTGCCCATTTGACCGACCACTGAGCTTATGTTGATAATGCGCCCAAATTTTGCTTTCATCATGCCACGAATGGCGCGACGGCTCATTTTATAGACAGATGTTAAGTTGGTATGAATGACGTTTTCCCATTGCTCATCACTCATTCTCATCAAAAGACCGTCTTGGGTGATGCCTGCATTATTGACCAACACCTGCAAACTGCCGTACACGCTGTCAATCTCTTCAAACAAACGATCAATGTCTTCATTGTCATTGACATTCAAAACGCGCGCAATGCCGTCATATTCTGCCAGATAGTCTGCAATGATTTCTGCACCTTTTTCGGAGGTGGCAGTACCAATGACAAACAAACCATCTTTTGCCAAGCGGGTAGCAATCGCACGCCCAATGCCACGACTGGCGCCTGTTACCAAGGCGATGTTACGACTCATTTAGTTTCTCCAAAAGCTTTGTGATTTTTTCAGGTTTTTCGGTAGAAAAGGCCGGCAAAGGCACATTTTGGCGCTTTGCCAAATTGGATAGCACATTGCCATAGCCACATTCAATCAAAACATCAATCTTTTTGTCCGCCAGACTTTGCATGGTTGCCGACCACTGCACAGGCATGGATAATTGCGCAATCAAGGCGTTTTTGATGTCCGTAATTTCATTAGAAATCTTGGCATTGACATTTTGGATGACGGCGATTTTAGGGCTGGCAAACGGCGTGTCATGCACCAGCACCGCAAGTTTTTCAGAAGCAGGGCGCATGAGCGCACAATGCGATGGCACCGACACTTTGAGCGGTACGCATTTGGCACCCAATGCTTGCGCCTCTGCCATCACAGTCTGTACAGCGCTTGTTGTACCTGCCACCACCACTTGACCTGGACTGTTAAAATTGGCAGGATTAACCGTATCTTTGGTGCTGACATGGTCGCACAAAGCAATCACTTGCTCATCTTCCAAGCCCAAAATCGCCGCCATTTGCGTATCCATGCCCGCCACTGCTTCGGTCATCAGTCTGCCGCGTTCGCGCACAAGCTTTAAGGCATCTTCAAAGTGAATGACGTCCGCTGCCACAAGCGCGCTGTACTCACCCAAAGAATGTCCTGCCAAATAGCTTGGCGCAGCTGGCAACACATCTTTTAGAACGCGCCAAACCGCTGTGCTGGCTGTCAAAATGGCAGGCTGAGTAAATTCGGTATCATTGAGCCTATCTTCTTGCACAAGCGCCCACATATCCAATGATAATGCGTCACTTGCTTGCTCAAAGGTCTGCTCAATCACATTGCGGTAATCAGCATCTGCGCGCAATTCGCTCATCATGCCAAGCGCCTGAGAGCCTTGTCCTGGAAACATCATCGCTAAACGAGAATTTGACATAAAATCACTCTATCACTACTATTATTTTATTAATTGCCATTTAATAACACGCATGAATGACAAGAATGTGGTCTATTATAACAAATAAGTTTGCAATCGTACACCCAAATACCGCTCAATTGTCTTATAGTCCAGATGTCTTAAACTTAGATGTCTTATTAATGATTTTGTTGTATTTGGATGGTTTGAATGGATTTTTACAAGCTTTAAAAAACAAAAAGCCAAGCTAATACAAACAAGCTTGACTTTTTATCATCGGTATGCCGAACAGATTAGCTGTCTTGGCTAACCTTAAACAATTGACGACCACGATAAAAGCCATCTTTGGTGGCGTGGTGGCGCAAATGTTTTTCACCAGTTGTGCTGTCAATGCTCAATTCTGGCAAAGCAATGTGATCATGAGAGCGACGCATATCACGGCGTGAACGGCTCTTGCGGTTTTGTTGAACTGCCATGGGAACTCCTAAATAAATTGTTTGCCATGACTTGACATCAAGCAAACCTATCAAAATTCAAAATTAGCTGTGCGTACACAATAAACACCGTATTATAGCAGTATTTTTTGCAAAGTTAAAGTGTTTTTTGTCAAGCAGGCAGCATTTGTTACAATTTACCCTTTAATGCCGCCAATGCCGCAAAAGGATTGTCAGGCACCTCTTCTTCAAAGGTCACTGCCATTTGACAATCTTCATGGCGCAAGGTGGTCGGCAAAGACAAAATCAGCTCATCTTCCAAAATGTCCTTGATGGGCAAGGTGCGTCCATCGCCGCCAAGCTCGCTCATAAGCACAAAATCCTCGTCTTCAACAAGATGGATTTGTGAATCATCGGTCAATACATACATACCCAAATGATCAGGCAAAGCAATCTCAATGGGCGCCAAACATCTGTCGCACGGCAAAACCGCCACACCCAAAACCTGATAATCCAAACGCAACAAGCCTTGATGTCCTGACTGCTTGGACAATCGCACGGTCACTTGCAAGCGATTGTCCGCCTGTGCGCTCATCTGCTCACTTAGGCGCACAAAATCAGCCAAAGCGATTTCACCTGCCCACTCAAAGCCAATATCCTGCCATTTGTCCAATATGATGTTGGCAGGCATGGTGTGTTGTGTTGTCATTGTTTGTCTCAATATTTTAAGGATTGTTGTTATTGGAAGGCTCGCTATTATTAAAGCCTTGTCCCATTTATGAAATTATTATTTCATATTTTTTATACAAGTGCAAATTGATTAAAAAATCCTTAAAATCCGTTCGTGATTAGGGCGTGCTGACATTTCACACGCTTTAAGAAAAAATGTTGAAAATTAGGCTTTTGGTCGTGCTTTTGGTGAAAAATAAGCCAAATCTTGCCTTTTGTCGTTAAAGTTATTTTAACAAGCTTGCCAATATTATTATATTGGCTGCATTTATTGCCCAAAAAGGCTTAATAATTTTCTAAATTTTTCACTCAAATTGAAATGTCAACACGCCCTAGAATTTGTTATAATTCATTTATTTTAAGTCCATCATTATGAATTCCATTCAATTTCATGCGCTTGCTCCAAATGGCGCTCATCAATCACTGTGGCAGCCATACTACACACCGCCCAAAACTGCGCCTCATGTGCTCGCGGTTTGGCAAGGCTTGATTGCGCGCGCGCAACATGATTGGCAGACTTTTGACAGTCAAGATGATTTTTTGCTCACCTCGTGGCTCATGGATATTTTTAATGCCTTATTTTGCCACAGAAACACCGTACTGGTGCGCGGTGGTGATGAGCCTGAATATCTGGCTGCCACGCACACCACGCCTGCTCAAATCATCTTTGCGCATGGCTATTTTGCCAGCGCATTGCACGAAATCGCGCATTGGTGCTTGGCAGGTCAAGCGCGCCGACAGCTGAATGATTTTGGCTATTGGTACTGTCCAGATGGGCGCGACGCACAAACACAAGCGCGCTTTGAAAAGGTGGAGATTCGTCCGCAAGCGATAGAGTGTTTATTGACCTTGGCGACTGGGCGTTATTTTTATGTGTCACAAGATAATTTGAATGCCGATTTTGATACCTCAAACAGCACCTTTGCGCGCGATGTATATGAGCAAGCACTTTGTTATCTGCGCCAAGAGCAGCCACTGTCCACAGACGCTCGGCTGCTGTTGTCTTTGCTGTTGAATGTATGTCAAACACGCAGTAACTAAGCAATCAAGTCAATTAAGCAATCAAGTCAATTAAGTAACCAAACCCAAACTCAACCCAAAAGGAATTTGCCATGCAAACGCTGTACATTCACCCAGACAACCCACAAGAGCGCTTGATTCAACAAGCCGCCAAAGCCCTGCAAGACGACAAACTCATCATTTATCCAACCGACACAAGCTATGCTTTTGGCGCAAGTATCCACAGCAAACATGCGCTTGAGCAATTAAAACACATCAGACAGCTGGATGATAAGCATAATTTTACGCTGCTGTGTCAGGATTTAAGTCAGGTGGCAAGCTTTGCTGTGGTGGACAATCATGCGTTTCGCATCTTAAAAAACAACACACCATCTGCCATCACTTTTATTTTGGAGGCAAGCAAAGACACCCCCAAAAAACTTGCCCACCCCAAAAAGAAAACCATCGGCATACGCATTCCCACCAATCCCATCGCGCTTAGCCTACTAAAAGCTGTTGGTGAGCCGATTTTGACAAGCTCGCTCATTTTACCAGATGCTGAGGGGATTTTGGATGAGCCGTTTGAGATTGAGGACAGATTGTCCAATTTGGTGGATTTGTTTATTCACATCGGCACCGCAAGCACTCATCTGAGCACGGTTGTTGATATGACAGGCAGCACGCCCATTCTTGTTCGTCAAGGTCTAGGCGACGTCAGTGGCTTTGCTGAATGACTCAACACACCCCAAGCCAAACAAACTCAAAACCCTAAAGCCAACATACAGCTTTGGGGTTTGGTTGTTGTACAATGGATTGGTTGGCTTATGCTAATCATAACAAGCTTAAGCCAGCAATGCTGGGCTTAGCGCGTCAATTTAACGCCAAAACGCATAAGCCAATCCGCCAATAATAATGATGGAGCAGATGTTTAAAATCAAACCAACCCTCACCATCTCGCGCTGCTCAATATGCCCTGTGGCAAATACGATGGCATTGGGCGGTGTTGCAATCGGCAACATAAACGCACAGCTGGCGCCACAAGCGATGATTGCCGCCAAGGAAATTTGCGACACACCAAGCGCGTCCGCTACCGCAATAAAGATTGGCATCAGTAGAGCTGCACTTGCGGTGTTGGAGGTGAATTCTGTCAAAAAGACAATAAAGCTTGTCAAAGCCAACATGATGATGAGCCAATGCTGCTGACCGACAAAATCCACAATGGTGTTTGCCATAATGGCACTGGCGCCAGAGTCTTTGAGCACAACACTCAACGTCAAGCCGCCACCAAACAACATCAAAACTCCCCATTCGGTGCGCTCTTGCACTTGCTTCCAGCTGGCGGTTTTTGCCATCATCAAAATGCTGATTGCCGCCATCACAACCACGCTGTCAAAGTTTTTGATTTCTGCTGGCAATCCCAATGCGCTTGATAGCACAGGATTAATCAAAGCGCCAAAACACAGCAGCACCACAGTCACAAAAAAGATGGCAAGCGTCACAAGCTTTTGTTTGTCAAGTACAATGTCCTCGCTGTGCAGATCAATATTGCCCGACAAATCAGGCTTTAGCACCACCCACATGGAAAACAGCATGGACGGCAACAGCAGCAACATAACAGGCATACCAAACTTCAGCCATTCAGCAAAAGTAATCTCAAGCTGTGATGCCAAAATGGCATTGGGCGCAGAGCCGACCAAAGTACCAATGCCACCAATATTGGCACTAAATGCCATGCCAAGCAAAACAAAGGCATAGGTTTTGTGATTGACCTTGCTGTCCAAACCACTCAAAAGCCCCACCGTCAAAGGCAACATCATGGCAGCAACCGCAGTATTATTAATCCACATGGACAAAAATGTGGTCACACCAAACAAATAAAACACCGTCTTTTTGAGATTGCCCTTGGACAGTTTTAAAATATAACTGGCAATCAGCTTATCCAAGCCCTGCACCTGCAAAATCGCCGCCAACACAAAGCCACCAAAAAACATAAAAATGATGGGTTCAGAAAACGTAGCAAACGCCGCTTTGGTATCAAGTAGGCCACCCAAAATGGCAATCACTGGAATCACCAAGGCGGTAACCGTGATGTGATAGGCTTCAGTCAGCCACAAAATGCCTGCAAAAACAAGCAATGTCAAGCCACGATTTTCGCTGGGACTAAAAGGTAAAATTTGTAACAAAATCAAGCAAATGATAACATCTATCAATAAAATGATACCACTTCTGTGTTTGGATTGAAGTACAGACATCACACATCCTTAAGTTTATGACTGCTTTGGGCGTGGCGCGCCTAACATCACATCGCTTACAATCAAGTCATTGGCAATCAAGCCGCTTGCACACCCAAATGATGAAAATTGAGCTTGTAAAAAAATAGCCGCTGATGACGGCTATTTTAAAAAGCAATGGATAATAAAATGTTTTGACGCATTAGTCAAATATCTTGCCAACATTCATGATGTTATTTTTGTCAAAAACAGCTTTGACTTCGCGCAAATACCCAATTTCCACATCAGAGCGAGTGTAGTTGAGGTACGGCTTTTTGGTCATGCCCACGCCATGCTCGGCTGAAATTGAGCCGTTGAATTTTTTGACGGTATCAAAGACGTACTGATTGACCACTTTGCATTTGTCAAAAAACTCATCTTTGGACAAATTATCAGGTTTTAGGATGTTCAAATGCAAGTTACCATCGCCAATGTGCCCAAACCAACACACCTCAAAATCAGGATAATTATCCGCCACTACTTTGTCAATTTGTTCAATAAAATCAGGCACATGGCTAATGAGTACGGACACGTCGTTTTTGTAGGGGGTAAAATGACTGATGGTCTCTGAAATGTATTCGCGCAATTTCCACAGCTCCATCGCCTGCGCCATACTTTGACTCATGACACCATCGGCAATCAAACCTGCCTCCATGCACGCCTCAAACACCGCCATCGCCTCATCCATAATCTCTTCATAAGGCGCTTCAAATTCAAGCAACGCATAAAATGGGCAATCACTCTCAAAAGGACGCACCACTTTGCCCGCTTGCAACAGCTTATTCATCGCCACTTTGTCAAAAAATTCAAACGCCGTCAAATCAATTTGCGCTTGAAATTTTGACAAAATCTGCATGATGTGAGCAAATTTATCCACGCCAAGCACCATGACGGTAAGATTTTTTGGTGGTCTGGTCAAAAAAATCTGCGCTTTGGTGACAATGCCAAGCGTACCTTCGGCACCAATAAACAAATGGCGAAAATCATAGCCAGTGGCGTTTTTTATCATGCCGCGATTAAGCTCCAGTACATCGCCATTGCCTGTCACTACCGTCAAACCTGCCACCCAATTGCGCGTCATGCCATAGCGGATGACCTTGATGCCACCTGCATTGGTGCCGATGTTGCCGCCGATTTGACTTGAGCCACTGGAGGCAAAATCCACAGGATAATAAAGCCCCTGCGCCTCTGCAAATTCTTGTAGGGCTTTGGTGACGACACCTGCCTCCACCTCCACCATGCGATCAGCCTCATAAAATGTGCCGATTTTGTTCATCTTATCAAGGCTTAGCACCACCTCGCCATTAGCAGCCACCGCCCCTGCCGACAGACCTGTGCGACCACCGCTTGGGGTGATGACCAGATTTAATTCATTGCAAAGCTTGACGATTTGTTGGACTTGTAGGGTGGATTTTGGAAAGATGATGACACTTGGGTTTGGGGTAAAATGCTTGGTGTGGTCACAGCCAAAATACGCCAAATCTTGCGTATCGGTTTTGAACTGACTATCTTCAAAGCCCAAAGCTTTTAGTTGTTGAATCAATGATGTTGCGCTCATAAATACACTCTTTGACACTTGGATAAATCATACATTATCCCCTTAAATTGGGATGAATTTCAAGGATTTTTTAGGAAATAATTTTTAAACATTGTCCTGCATGATATAGCGTTAGACCCACTTCGGTGCAGGTAGCCCGCAAATTTCGCATGGATAATTGGCTTGTGGTACAGTCACAAAATGGCAAAGGCAGTTCATCGGGATTATCATTGACCAAAAAGTCGGCAAATGCCTTACCCATCATCGTGCCTGTGGTAATGCCACGCCCATTATAAGCAGTTGCCGCCAAAATACCTTCGCTTGGCTGAAAAACTCGCATAATATGGTCAGGGGTAAAACCAAAGCGTCCAAACCACTGACATTGCCAGTCAAATTTTGGTAAATCAGGGAAATAATGCTGCTGCACATGATTTGCCCAAGACAAATAAAAACTTAATGGCTTAAACTCACGACCGCCTACTGTGCCTAGCAGTAGCCGCCCTTCGTGGTCACGGCGAATACTTGATAATGCCATGCGTGTATCCCACGAACCGTTTTTGTGGGGCAAAATGCGATTGGCAACTTCATTATCCAGTGGCTCACTTGCAATTTGATAATAATACACGGGATAAAAGCTTCTTTGGATATCTGTCCATTCGCCTTCGGTGTAAGCATTGGTGGCAATCACCACTTTGTCTGCCAATACTTGACCTGTATCACTGTGCACGCACCATTGATTGCCCTCTTTGACAAGCTGTTTGGCTGGGCTGTGCTCAAAAATTTGCACGCCAAGATTGGCGGCTGCCTGTGCCAAGCCATTGACATAAGCAAAAGGATTGATGGTGCCTGCTCGCTTATCCAATAGGGCTTTATTGATTTGGGTGGTGCCTGTGTATTCGTGGCATTTGGCGCCTGTCAAAATCTCAACATCAGCGCCACGAGCAGTCAGCTGAGCATAGCGACTGTCAATATCCGCTTCGGCAGCAGCATTGTGCGCCATATGGATATTGCCCGTGCGAGTATCTTTGGCATCAATACTGTATTTGTCAATGACATCAAAAACAAGCTTGGGTGCAAGCCCTAAGGCGTGTGTTAATTTCTCACCTGCTTGCTCACCCAGATGCTTGTTTAAATCATCAGGGGGTGCCCAAGTACCTGCATTCACAAAACCAACATTACGCCCAGAGCCGCCTGAACCAACTTCTTGACACTCAATCAAGCAGACGGACAGTCCACACTCCGCCAAATGCAACGCTGTGGAAAGCCCTGTATAGCCACCACCAATCACACAAACTTGAGTGTGAATCATGCCATCAAGCTTGGGGTATCGCTGCGTTTTTGGTGCGGTCAGTTGCCATAGGCAATTTTCGCTCACTTGGCTCATCATTATTTTCCTTGTATGAATTTTAACTTGTATTGAATTTTAAAAAGTATGCCAATTTAGCTTAGCATACTTTTTGGATTGATGGTTAATGGATTACATGGATGCGATAGAGTCCTGTTCTGGCGTGGTGGCAATATCGCTAGGTGCTTCTCTTGGAATGAATTTATTGAGCACAAGCCAAATAATACCAAACACAGGCGATAACCAACAGGCGATGGCATAAGGTGCATACATAATCGTTGCCACACCCAAGGTTGCCGCCACAAAACCACCGCCCATATTCCAAGGAATGAGCGGGGATAACAGCGTGCCACAATCTTCAATAGAACGAGTGAGTGTAGTGCGTTTGTAGCCCATTTGTGCGTATTTATCTTTCAATAAACGCCCTGGTAAAACAAGACTGGTATAGACATCGCCAATGATTGTACCGATACCAATGGTACTGGCATAACTTGCGCCAACCAGCCCAAAACGCGTGCGCACGACATTGTTGATTTTTTGCAAAATGGCGTTTAGTGTGCCATAAAACTCCAAAGCACCCACAAAGCTTAGCGCAAGCAAAGTCAATGTCACCACCCAAGTCATGCTCATCACACCGCCTTTGGACAGCAATTTATCTACAATTTCAACACCTGTTTGGCTGACCACACCATTTTGTAGTACACCAAAGATTTGTTGTACGGTTGCGCCTTGAAAGATAACGGCAATCACACACGCCACTATGATACCACCCAATACCGTTGGCAAAGCAGGCATTCTCATCAAGGCAGCGGCAATCACCACCACGGCAGGCAATAGCGTAAAGACGCTGATGTTATAATTGGCTGCCAAAGTACTGCGCATAAGTTCAATGTCGGCAAAATCTGCCACCTGATCTTTGTAACTAAATCCCACATAAGCATAAACCAAGATGGAAATTGTCATAGCGGACACGGTAGTGGGTAGCATGCCTTTGATATGATCCCACAAATCCACGCCAGCAACAGCAGGGGTTAAGTTGGTGGTTTCAGAAAGCGGTGACATTTTATCACCAAAGAAAGCGCCAGAGATAATTGCCCCAGCCGTCCATGCGTCAGGAATGCCGAGACCATGCCCAATACCCATCAAAGCAAGACCCACCGTACCAACAGTACCCCAAGATGTCCCTGTGGCAAGTGAAAGTACAGAGCACAATAAACAGGTTGCTACCAAGAATGTCGCAGGATTGAAAATTGCAAAGCCATAATAAAGGACGGTTGCTACTGCACCAGAGACAATCCAAGCAGCAATGAGCATGCCAATGGTAATAAATAGAATGATGGCTGGCAAGCCGACACGAATCACTTTATAAAAGTGATTTTCCATGCCGAGCCATTTTTCTTTACGAAAGCGGACGAAAAGTCCTGTGATGACAAGTCCGCAAACTAAGGGGATGTGTGGTGTAAAATCATCAAATACAAAAAACTGCACCATCATAATCACGACAGTTAATAATAGTGGTGCAATATCCAGTAAAAAATTGCCAGAAGGTTCAATAGGTTGTGAACGTGCCATAAATACACTCCTTGTATATGGCGCTTTGCAATAAGCAAAACCTTAAAAATTGAGGAAAAACCATCCTAGCGCAAGCCAAATCGGCTTGCGCTAAGTGTTTATTTAAAGAAAAATTGGATATTATGTATCAATCAAACACAATGCCCTGTGCCAAAGGCAATTCTGATGAATAGTTCACTGTGTTGGTTTGGCGACGCATATAGTTTTTCCAAGCGTCCGAGCCTGATTCACGACCGCCGCCAGTTTCTTTTTCACCACCAAAAGC
>JBGXSA010000006.1:0-3520 GCA_041811915.1 Moraxella sp.
AGCGACTTTGGTGATGTGATAGCTCTACAAAATGACGTACCACAAGGCTTGTCTTCGTGTATCTTTAGTGACAGCGTCAAAGAAGCAGAATTTTTCCTAAGCGATGAAGGCAGCGACTGTGGCATTGCCAATGTCAATATCGGCACCAGTGGCGCTGAGATTGGCGGTGCGTTTGGTGGTGAAAAAGAAACAGGCGGTGGACGTGAATCAGGCTCGGACGCTTGGAAAAACTATATGCGCCGTCAAACCAACACCGTCAATTATTCATCACAATTACCTTTGGCACAAGGAATTGTGTTTGATTAACAGTGCAAAATTATCCCAACACAAGTCAATAGGTTGTGTTGGGGTATTTGCTTAACTTTTCTTAATATTACAAGGTTTGGTCATTTTACAAGGAATGTCTTATGGCACGCACACAGCCCATTGAACCTTCTGGTAATTTTTTATTAGATATTGCCCCTTTGTTATTAACCATCGTCATTATGATGGTGCAGTTCTTTGTATTTGATGATTTTACACCGCACATTCCTTTGGTGTGTGGTCTTGTGATCACAGGCTTATTTGTCCGCTTTCGCAAAGAAAAATGGATAGGCATGGAAGATCACTTTTATAAAGTCATTCGTGTGGGCTTGCCTGCGATTATCCTGTTTATTACCATTGGTATGCTTATCGCCGCTTGGATTGTTTCTGGGGCGGTGGCGACCGTTTTGTATTATGGATTTGCCATTTTTACACCAGCGACTTTTTTGGTGGCAAGCTGTATTTTGTGTTCCATCTTGTCATTGGCAACAGGGACTTCTTGGGGTACGGTCGGTACGGTCGGTCTTGCTTTGATGGGTATTGGACATGGACTGGGCATTCCCGAAGCGTGGACAGCAGGGGCGATTATTTCTGGGGCGTTTTTTGGCGATAAGATGTCGCCTTTGTCCGAGACCACCAATCTTACCCCTGCGGTGGCAGGCGTGGATTTGTGGGACCATATCAAGGGTATGCTGCCGACTACCGTCCCTGCGATGACGATTTCTATTTTGGTGTATGCCTTTGTGGGGCTAAGCTATCAAGACCAAGCAGCGGATTTTACCGACATTGCTCTCATGCGTGAAACGCTTGCCGCGCATTATAATATCAGTCTGTTTACCTTGCTGCCGGGTCTTGTGGTGATTGTGGCGGCACTACTTAGAATGCCTGCTTTGCCGACAGTTTTGGGCGGTATCATCGTGGCGTGTGTGATGGCAGTGATTTTTCAAGGCACATCTGTTCAAGAGATTTTTAATGTGCTACAAAATGGTGTGGTCAGTCAAACAGGCGTTGAGATTGTAGACAAGCTACTATCCAAAGGCGGTGTCATGAGCATGACGTGGGTGGTAACTTTGACGCTACTTGCATTAAGCTTTGTGGGGGCGTTAGAATATTATGGCACACTCAATGCTATTTTACAAAAAATCAATCACTTTGTGCGTACTCGCTTTGGCTTGGTAGGGGCAAGCTATGTCAGCACCATTGGCATTGGCACCATCATTGGCGATGTTTATACCAGTCTTGTCTTGCCGGGGCGACTGCTCAAAGATAAATACGCCCAAATGGGCTACAAACGCACCACGCTCACTCGCTCTATTGAGGATTGTGGTACATTATTGTCGCCTTTGATTCCTTGGAATATGGGCGGTGGCTTTGTGGCGGCAACGCTAGGCGTGGCGACCATTTTGTATGCACCGTATGCCATTGCGTGTTGGTTATCGCCTGTGTTTGGGATTATTTGGCTTGTATTGGACAAATTTATCCCACGAGAAGCACCGAGCAATATCGCCACCACCGCCGAGCAAGATTCTATTGCAGCGATGTAAGAACCTATATTCACAAGCAAACGCAAATCAACACAAAAAAGTATGTCAAATTTGGCATACTTTTTAAAATTCAAACAAGGAAAAATCATGAGCAAGCTTAGCGAGCAATGTCTATGGCAACTTACCGCCCCAAAAATTCATCATTATCCTTGCCTTGACAAGACTGTAACAGTAGATGTCTGTGTGATTGGTGGCGGATTTACAGGCTTGTCAGCGGCTTTGCATTTGGCAGAATATGGCGTGTCGGTGTGTGTGCTAGAATGCCAAGAAATCGGCTCTGGCGGCTCTGGGCGTAATGTTGGCTTTGTCAATGCAGGAACATGGGCACCGCCTGATGACTTAAATATCCATCTAGGCAAGCAGGCGGGCGAAAAACTAACACAAGCGTTGGGCACTGCCCCAAGACTTGTTTTTGATGTCATTGACAAATATCAAATCCACGCCCACGATACGCGCACAGGCAATCTACACATGGCACACAATGCCGCTGCTGAGGCGGATATTGACAGTCGTTATCAGCAGCTCACTTCTCGTGGGGCTGATGTAGAGATTTTGACAGGCTTACAATGCCATGAATACACAGGCACGACACGCATTAACAAAGCCTTGCTTGATAAGCGAGCTGGCACGATTAACCCCTTTGCTTATGTCAATGGCTTGGCAGATGCGGCAAGTCAATTAGGTGTGCAGATTTTTGAGCATAGTGGTGTCAATGAGCTTATCAAAGATAATGATAAATGGTGTGTCAAAACGAGCGGCGGTCAGGTACTTGCCGACAAAGTCATCATCGCCACCAATGCCTATACCGAAGGCGAGTGGACAGATGTCCAAAAAAGCTTTTATCCTGTCTATTATTATCAAATAGCCAGTGAGCCTATGGACAATGAGGTTGCCAATTGTATTTTGCCTTACAAAAATGGCTCTTGGGATACACGCATGGCACTGTCTAGCATTCGCCGTGATGATGAGGGACGGCTGTTGTTTGGGACGGTGGGCGGTCGTGAATTTAAACCAGTGAGTTTTTATTTATCATGGGCAAAGCACATACAAGAGCATTACTTCCCTGATTTGCCCAAATTTGATTGGCAATGTCAATGGTTTGGACGGTTCGGCTTTACGCCTGACCACATCATGCGAGTATTTGCCCCCAAAGAAGGCATCTTGGCGGCGACAGCGTATAACGGACGCGGCATTACCACAGGCACGATGATGGGCAAGGCGTTTGCTCAATTTTTGATTGATGATAATCCTGATAAGTTGCCTTTGCCGTTTTGTGATTGTACAAAAAGTGAGCTGTCTATGCGCCATTTGCGAGCCACTTGCACCGAAATGGGACTCACGCTGTATCATGCAGGACAATGTCTAAAAATTATCAGCTAATTGTGTCTATTATCATTGCTCAAAACAAGGTATCGTATAATCTCCAAACACAATATCATAGGACATGCACCATGACCACACAAACTTTTTTGACTATATTAAGCCAAACATTGTCAAATCTGAGCGTCAAAACCGATAAGAGCAGCTTGGATAACTGGGGCAGGGACTGGACAAAACATTTTGAACCTGCACCCTCTGCCATCGTCTTTCCAAAAAGCACCGAAGAAGTTGCCACCATCGTTAGGCTTGCTAACGAACATGACATCTGCCTTGTGCCTAGTGGAGGGCGTACC
>JBGXSA010000007.1:0-4268 GCA_041811915.1 Moraxella sp.
AGGTACTGAAATGGTTATGCCTGGTGACAACGTACAAATGAGCGTTGAGCTAATCCACCCAATCGCCATGGACAAAGGTCTACGCTTCGCTATCCGTGAAGGTGGTCGTACTGTTGGTGCTGGTGCTGTTGCAAACGTTCACGACTAATGTGACACGCATAAGCAAACACAACAAAACCCCTGCCATGATTGGTGGGGGTTTTGGTTTTGGGTTTGTCATAAAGGGGCTGTTGGGGCGTGTTGATGCTTTATACCCACTCAACTCCAAACTTGCTACAAAATGCAAGGTGTATTACGCACCTTTTTAAATCAAAGCTATTTAATCATGCATAACACGCACTTGATGTTAAACTCAACTTGTGGTAATTTTTAAGTTTTTTAGGTATAAACGTGTTTTTGGCAACAAAGCCATTGTCTTTGATAAAATATTTACCAAATATGCAAGTGTAATTGATTACAAACAGGTTCTTACCACCGTCATATTACCCAAATTCATCCAAATTAAAATCTTCGCGCCCAAAACCATAAAAAATGCTTGTTGATGTTGTGACGATTCAAGCCAAGCTTGTGCAAAGATGTGGTGGTGTCTTGGGTTGTATTAAAAGGTGTGGTTGGGTTACATTGTCATATTTATTAACATTTTTTGGCGATGAATTTGATTAAAAAGATTGGTGCTTGTGTTAAGTTTTGTTATTATATGCCAAATTTTGATTCATTCATCAATTATGCTAAAAAAACTTTGTTTCAGCATCTGTCTGTTAGCGCAAGGCATTGTGTGCGCACAGGCGACTTCCACCATCAACTCATCCTCTGATGTCAATGTGCTTGAGCAAGCACAGGGCGACTTATCCACATCTTGGCTGGGCACTCAATCGCTCAATGAGGTTCAATCATCACACTCCATCAATGATGTCTTGGCGACTGCCAAGTCTTTGATTGGCACACCTTATCGTGCTGGCGGTACAACGCCAAGCGGTTTTGATTGCAGTGGTTTTATGCAATATGTTTTTCGTCAATCCATAGGCATTGACTTGCCACGCACTTCGCGCGACATGGCGACAGTTGGTGAGAAGGTTGCGCGCGATGAGTTGCAAGTGGGTGATATGGTCTTTTTTGCGCACAGCGGCAGCCGCATCAGTCATGTGGGCATGTATGTGGGCGAAGGTCAATTCATTCATTCGCCAAGCTCTGGCAAGACAGTTGAAATCACATCCATGCACTCTAAATATTGGCAACCAAGATTTATTACCGCACGCCGATTGGCTCTATCATAAACGCTGGTTAAAAAATGCTGATTAAGAACAGTTTGTCAGACAGATGGCTGCTTAAAGCGGCTGTTATTTAGACCACCTTTTGGTGGTTTTTTTGTTGCAAAAACATGGCAAAGAGCAATGACTTTTTGTACAATGATAATTTTTTTAGGGCTTGGGATTGTGATGAATGATGTGATGATGCGCCGTTTTGCTGGTACTCAAAAATTGTATGGCAGCGATGGTTTTGATAAATTTTGCCAGGCTCACGTCTATGTGATTGGTGTGGGCGGCGTGGGCAGCTGGGCGGTAGAGGCATTGGCGCGCACAGGCATTGGTCGGTTGACATTGGTTGATATGGATGTGCTGGTTGAAAGCAACATCAACCGACAGTTGCCAGCGCTTGATGATACTTTGGGTGAATCAAAAATTGAGGCAATGCACGCGCGCATTTGCGCCATCAATCCAAACTGTCAAGTGACGCTGATTGATGATTTTTTGACAGCGGACAATGTCAAGCAAATTTTGCCCACCAAAGAGGCGCGCCATCATAGTATAATTTTGGATTGCACCGATGATATGCAGGCGAAAATGGCGATTGCGCTCCACTGCCGATTTAATAAGCTCAAATTGATTGTGGCGGGCGGTGCAGGCGGCAAAACAGACGCAACTTTGACCAAAGTGGCAGATTTAAAAGACGTTTATCAAGACCCATTGCTTGCGCGGTTGCGCCAAAATTTACGAGATAAAAACATCAATCGCGACATGAAGCAAAAGTTTGGCATTTTGTGCGTATTTGTTGCCGAGCCACCCAAGGTGGATACGTGTCAAGTGGGTGGGCTGCATTGTAGTGGTTATGGGTCTGCGGTGGTGGTGACAGCCAATGTGGGGCTTGTGATGGCAACAGAGGTGCTCAAGCATTTGACGCGCTGATTAAGGATTAAAATAAAAATGCGCCCAATGTATGAGCGCATGATATTTGATTGCGTTTGATTTTAAATGACGCATCGCCGCTTTTTGTGAGATTGCTTTGTGAGTTCAAAGCTATGCAATCTAGCGGCGTGCGACATTAAAAGCAATTAATTGCAATAAGTCAATTAAACGCGAGATAGGTATTCACCTGTGCGTGTATCCACTTTGACGATTTCTTCTTGTTGAACAAACAAAGGCACGCGCACAACCGCGCCTGTCTCAAGCTTGGCAGGTTTGCCACCACCGCCTGATGTATCGCCACGCACACCAGGATCGGTTTCTACAATTTGTAGCTCAACAAAATTAGGTGCGGTAACAGACAACGGTGCGCCATTGAACAAAGTGATGGTGCACAGTGCGTTGGAGTTTTCTTTTAACCACTGCGCGGCATCGCCCATGGCGTTTTTGTCCGCCTGCAGTTGCTCAAAGCTTTCTGGGTGCATAAAATGCCAAAATTCACCATCATTATAAAGATAATTCATCTCAACATCCACAACATCCGCACCCTCAAGGCTGTCGCCTGATTTGAAGGTTTGCTCAAGCACTTTGCCAGTTTTTAGGTTGCGCAGTTTGACGCGGTTGAATGCCTGGCCTTTGCCAGGTTTTACATATTCATTTTCTAAAATGGCGCAAGGGTTGCCATCCAGCATAACTTTTAAGCCTGCTTTAAATTCGTTGGTAGAAAAACTTGCCATAATGTCACCTAATCATGTGTTGTTTAGCATAAAATAAAAACGTGTTATAATAGCACATTTTTATCAAACAATAAAGACATACGCAACGTTGCGCGATTTTTTGCGCAGATTGCACAAAGTCGCTCACAAATAAGATGACACCTTTGACAACCCCCTTACAATCTTTATCCAAAAAAATTTACACCAATTGTTCCATCATTCATGACAGCGACGAGCTTTTTGATGTGTTGGGTGTGCCAGCTGAAGCGCGCGCGATGTTTTGCGACAACCGCTTTGCGCTAAAGGTGCCTTATGCGTTTGTACAAAAAATCAAGCGCGATGATTTGTCTGTTTTGCTGTCCGATCCGATTTTGCGTCAAATTTTGCCCACCCATGACGAGCACAAACAAGTGGCAGGATACAGCGCAGACCCATTGTGCGAGGCGACATTTAACACCAAAAAATCGTTGTTGCACAAATATCAATCGCGCGTTTTGGTGACCTTGACGGGGGCGTGCTTGGTGCATTGTCGTTATTGTTTTCGTCAGCATTTTGATTATAAGTCCAATCTGCCAGATGCTGCTGCCAGCGCCGAACTTATTGATTATATTCATAAAAATAAGCAAATTGATGAGGTGATTTTATCAGGGGGCGACCCATTATCCTTGAGTAATCGGCGTCTGTCTGCGTGGTTGTGTGAATTTGCAAATACGCCGATTGCCACCATTCGCCTGCATACGCGCGTACCGATTGTCATGCCCGCGCGCGTGGATGACGACTTGCTACAAACAATCAGTAGCATCAGCCAAAAAAAACAAGTGGTGATTGTGGTGCATACCAATCATGCCAATGAAATCGGCGACGACACCAAACAGGCGCTGCTTGATATCAGACAGGCGGGCGCCACGCTGCTCAATCAAGCGGTGCTATTAAAAGGCGTTAATGATGATGTGGATGCATTGAGTCAGCTGAGTCATGCTTTGTTTGGGGCGGGCGTGTTGCCTTATTATTTGCATAAGCTTGATAAGGTTCAAGGTGCAGCGCATTTTGAGGTGGCAGATGAGGTGGCAAATGCGCTGTATTGGCAGCTGCTTGAGCGCTTGCCGGGTTATCTTGTACCGAAATTTGTGCAAGAATTAGCCAATCAACCACATAAAACACCTGTAGATATTTACAAATAATGCGTGATTTTATAAAATCATTCATCTATTTTGTATGAAATCATTCATCTATTTTGTATGAAATCATTTCATATAGGGCGTGTTGACATTTCAATTTGAGTGAAAAATTTAGATAAATCGCAAGCCTTTTTAGGCAATAAATGCAGTCAATATGATAATATTGACAAATTTATTAACGACAAAAGGCAAGA
>JBGXSA010000008.1:0-5641 GCA_041811915.1 Moraxella sp.
AAAAACCATTTGACACTCCCCCAAAAACCTATATAATACGCACCACAACGAACGGCAGACATCATAAATCTTATTGTTGATTGTCAAAACGTTCGGGCGGTTAGCTCAGTTGGTAGAGCGTCTGCCTTACAAGCAGAGGGTCAGCGGTTCGAATCCGTTACCGCCCACCATTTTACATCTTTATGGTAAAAAAGATGAGCGACCTAAGCAGCGGTAGTTCAGTTGGTTAGAATACCGGCCTGTCACGCCGGGGGTCGCGGGTTCGAGCCCCGTCCGCTGCGCCATATTAAAGCTTGTCATATCAGACAGCTTATCACATCAAACTTAGTCATAAGTTTAAAACTCAAATCAGATGATTTGAGTTTTTTTATTGTCCATAGCTTTATCATCAAAACAACCTTTGGACGCACCCCAAATCTTGTCAAACATTTCAACCTTACATAACTTGTGCTATAATCAACGCTCATCGGTTTTATGAGTGATTATTGTCATGCCCCAAACCCACCTTTGTCCTCGCTGCCAAGTACCCACTTTTTGGCAAGACAACCCCAATCGCCCCTTTTGCAGTGAGCGCTGCAAGCTCATTGATTTGGGTGCATGGGCATCTGAAAGCTACAAAATCGCAAGCAAGGACGATGCCGCACCTTTTAGCAGCGAGCTTTATGCCGATGACACAAACGATGATTGACACAATCATCAAAAGACTCTCAACACAATCAACAACAATCACCATCAACACATAGTCTGTTTATTATTTTATTGTTGGCATATTTTTATTGCTAGAATGTTAAGGACAAATCATGAGCCACCTACTCCCCACCTACAAAAGACAGCCCATCAGCTTCACCAAAGGTGTTGGCAGCTATTTATATACTCAAGATGGCAGTGCCTATTTGGATGCGCTGACTGGGATTGCGGTGTGTGGTCTTGGGCATTGTCCACCGCGCCTGACAGACGCCATCAGCAAACAAGCCGCCACGTTGGTTCACACCAGCAATCTGTTTGGTATTGATTGGCAAGAAAGAGCAGCCGACAGATTGTGTGCAGTTGCAGGCATGGACAAAGTATTTTTTGCAAATAGTGGCGCTGAAGCCAACGAAGCTGCGCTCAAAATGGCGCGCCTGTTTGCTCACAAACGCGGACAATCCTCTGCCAAAGTGATTGTGATGGACAACGCCTTTCATGGGCGCACGCTGCTCACGGTATCCGCGACCGCCAATCCAACAGCGCGCGCAGGCTTTTTTACTTTGGATGATGATTTTGTGCGCATGCCTTTTGGTGATATTGACGCCATCAAACAAGCCCTATCTACACATGACGACATTTGCGCCATCATGCTAGAGCCCATTCAAGGCGAAAGCGGCGTACGCTGTGCTGATAATTTTGACAACAATGGCTTTGATTTTTTGAACGAAGTTCGCGCACTGTGCGACAGTCATGACATACTCATGATTTTGGATGAGGTGCAAACAGGCAACGGTCGTACTGGCAAATATTTTGCCTACCAACACAGTCAAATCAAGCCTGATATTTTGACTACCGCCAAAGGGCTTGGTAATGGCTTTCCTGTCGGTGCGTGTCTAACCTACGGCAAAGCCAACGATATTTTTGGTTACGGCGCGCACGGCTCAACCTATGGCGGTACACCGCTTGCTTGCCGTGTTGTGCACGAAGTGATTGATATGATTGATGATGACGATATTTTAAACAATGTCAATCACAGCTCTTTGCGCCTATCCAAACAGCTGTCAGAGGCTTTGCCAGAGGTGCATATTCGTGGCGCAGGCATGATGCTTGGACTGGTGCTGCCAACAGAGCGCAACATTGATTTTGTAAGCCTAGTGGATCGCGCGCGTGATGAACACAAATTAATCATCAATGTGGCAGGCGGTAACGTCATTCGCTTGTTGCCAGCACTCAATATGAGCGACGACTTAACAGATGAGATGGCGGACAGATTGATTCAATTGGTACAAGCTGTCTTATAAACAACCAACAAATCCCTCAACAAACCGCCAACTGATAAAGGCTGACACCAAAAAAGGTGATGTTATGCGACAAATCAAAACAATCGTTGAATGTCCCAATCCTGTCAAAATCAACAAAGGCTTTGAGCTTTTGCTTAAGCGCTATGGGCATGATTTATTTAAATTATATCCTGTGTTTAAAGCACCTGTTGTTAGGAATTTGTCAATATTATCATATTGACTGCATTTATTGCCTAAAAAGGCTTACGATTTATCTACATTTTTCACTCAAATTGAAATGTCAACACACCCTAGCTACATCAATGATGGCAAAACAGAAAAATATATTGTAAACAGCAATAAAGCATGGATAAACGGTGTTTTTCGCGACACTTGGGGTTATCGCGTGGTTAAGTTTTTAGAGCTTGACAATGAATTGGATGTGGACAATGCATTGACCTTTTTTGGGGTGATTGACCCAAATTATGAATTTTACGATTTTATCAATCTTTTGGGTTCAAATTTTAAAGTAGGGCTAAACTACAAGCTTAATCGTCATGGCTTTATTTTGACTGTGGACGGCAAAGAAGTGTTAAGACTTGCCAAAATCGCCAAAGATGAAACCACGCTTAATTTTGCCATCATGTGCAGACAAGCGGTGGAAAACTTTGTTTATGCGCGTGATGTTCAGCGTTTATTGGCGGAGCAAGCTGTTGAGTTTTGATTGCGTTTAAATTCATTTTTTAGACGTTTGTATTGATAAATAGCCTTACCTATCACAGCTTATGTCGTCTGTTTGTCATTAATCACCACAGGCTCGCCAATGTCCAATACAGTACAGCCATTCACATCCAAATCCTTGTGATGGCTGACAATCATCAAATATGCATCCTTTTGGCGCTGTCTTAATTGCTGCCAAAGCTTATCACGGTTGGCCTTGTCAAGCCCTGCAAACGGCTCATCCAATAGCAGTAGTTTTTTTGGCGACAGCAGCAAGCGCGCCAATGCAATGCGGCGCGCCTGACCGCCCGAAACAGCTTGCCCATACTCACCAAGCTCGGTATCCAAACCAAGCGGTTGAACATTGAGCCAATCCTCAAGCGCCACCTCTTTTAATACCGCAAGCAGCTCATCTTCTGTGGCTGTGGGCTTACCAAGCCTTAAATTGTCTTTCAAAGATTTATCAAAAATATCAACCTGCTGCCCCAAATAACCGATATCGGCTTGCTTGACGTGCGCATACCGCGCCCAATCGGTAGCACCATGTGCACTTGTCAATACCAGCTGACCACGTGCAGCAGGCAACTCGCCTGCCAACACATTAAGCAAAGTGGATTTACCACCGCCTGACACACCTGTTATGACCAGCGGCACGGATTTTTTGAGTATAAAATGAATGTTGCTTGCCCCAAATACTGCCTTGGGTTGTTTTACCGACAACTGCTCTGCCGTCAATACAAAATCATTAGGCAGCCCATCCGTAGGCGCCAAATGCTTGACATCACCTGCCATCTCATTAAGATATTGGCGCGCCACAAGCGAGCGACCAAGCGCCAAAGGCTCATGCACAACCGCCGTCAAAGTATCGCCAAGCGCAAACAGCACAAATACCGCAATCAACACAAAAACAGGATTGTTTTGGTTTAATATCATAAGCGCCACAACAAGCGCGCCCAGCACCCACTGTATCATCATGAGCGCAAAACGCCGACTGCGCATGGCGGCTTTTTGCGCATCATAAAGCAAAGTGTCATAAACCATCACAGACTGACAAACGTTCGACCATTTGCGCCAAATCACAAGCTGTGTCAAGGCAGGCATGACATCTTGCAAGCTTGTTTTGCGCTTGGTGGCTTGCTGATTTTCATCATAAGCACGCGCAATATTGCGCCAAATGACAAAACTCATTATCCACCCAATAATGGCCAATCCAGCCGCCAACAGCAGCAGCGTTGCATAATAGCCCGCTTGCACAAAATACATCAGCACCAAAAGTGCAAACACACTGGTCAAAACCGCCATCAAAACAGGGCTGACAAAGCGCAAAACAAATTCATTTAGTACATCAATGTCCTTGACAAGGCGCAGCTGCAAATTGGCAGAGCTCAGCTTTTTGGACACAGGCGCTTGGCTAATCTTGCCAAATAAACTCACGCGCAAATCTTTGAGCGCTCTAAAAATCAGCCGATGCGACACCACAAGCTCACCATAGCGACTCATGGTGCGAATCATTGCCAACGCACCAATCCAAATGGGCGAAAACGCCAACACAACAGACACGCCTGCTGTTTTTATAAGATACAGCGCAGACAGCACCAGCAGTAATATCATCGCAAACGCACTGATGAGTGCAAGCGACCACGCCACAAGCCACCCTACACGATGGTTGCCAGTGAGCGCCATAAGCTGAATTTCATTGGCTTTTTTGTCTGCTTTCACAAGTTGCTCCCATCACAAGACTGCTTAGCGTTTTGAGACTGCTTGGCGTTTTGAGACTGCTTGGCGTTTTGAGACTGCTTGGCGTTTTGAGACTGCTTGGCGTTTTGATGCGGCGCGTGCAGATGATACACAACATCCATCCAATCTGCAGGCGTATCGTGCGTTACCCAAATCACTGTTTTGTCTCTTGTCACCTGTTGCAACAAATCCATAATTTGCTGCTTGCTGACATCATCCAAATGCTCGGTTGGCTCATCAATCAGCCACAACGGGCTGTCTTGTAACAACAATTGAGCAATGGCAAGCCTTTGCGCCTGACCGCCTGACAGCCCGCCGCCACGCTCCGACAGCACAGTATTCAAGCCCTCTGGCAGCTCCTCTATCAAAGGCTTTAATCCCACCTTATCCAGCACCGCTTTCATGTCCTCTGCGCCAACTTGTCCTGCCAATCTAAGATTATCAGCAATGCTCATCGGCAACAAAGCAGGTGTTTGTGGCAAATAAGCAAGCAAGGATTGCCATTGTTGCTTGGCAATCGCCCCAAAATCACTTTGCCCAACGTCAATTTTACCCTCATAATGACAAAATCCCATGAGCACCTGCATCAATGTGCTTTTGCCTGCACCAGAGGCGCCCACGATGGCAACTTTTTGTTTTGGGGCAATGCTGATATCACGCGCGCGCAACCTAGTACGCCCCTCTTGCATGACTTCTACGGTATCAATGACAATCACATCTTTGGACAAATCCACCAAACAATCATTACTCAAAGAGTTATCAGCAGTATTCTGATTTGCCACCGCGTTTTGTAGTGCTGATAGCTTTTTGGCGGCAGCAATTGCCTGCCCTTTGGCATGGTATTCAGCACCCAGTTTGCGCAGCGGCGCATAAAATTCAGGCGTCAACAAAAGCACAAAAAGCGCCACAAAAAAACTGGGCGCAGTCAAATACGGCGCGCCAAGCAGCCCAAGCCCCAAATAAATCGCCACGAGTGCAATTGCCACAGATGACAACAGCTCCAAGGCAGTTGTGTTCAAAAATGCAATTTTTAGCACCGACATGGTACGCCACTCATAATCATCGGCAGATGTGGCGATGTCTTGTGTGGCGATGTCGGTGGCACGCAAGCGCTTTAAAGTTGCCAATCCGCGCAACCAATCCAAAAAACGCCCACCAAGACGCGCCAAAGCGTCCATTTGCTCGCGGCTTTTTTTGGCGGTAGCAATGCCAATCAC
>JBGXSA010000009.1:0-12141 GCA_041811915.1 Moraxella sp.
CGCCATCAGCTCATCGCGGCTATCAATGGCAACGCCAAAGCCGATAAATTCGCTTTTTTTGATGACGAGTGTCGCTTGGCAGGGGCTGGTGGGCGTAAAATAGCTCATAATTTTAATTGCATCATGGCTTTGCCAAACAGCTAATTACTGTTTGGGCGATGATGGGGCTCTTGTTTGTTTGGGTGTTGTCAGTGCTGATGTTTTGGACGTTTGTATTTTGAGCGTCAATTTTGAGTGCTACTTTTGAGCGTCAAGGGCACGATAAAAAACACGCTTATTGTGGTAATTATATAAATGTCGCTGTAATTTTGCAAGACAGGGGCTACTAAGTTATTATGCTGAGTTATTATACTGATTTGGTAAATGCGCGCGCTTTGGTGATGGCGCAAACGTTTGCAGTTTGGCTGTGGTGTTGTTACAATACAATTTTACAAAGCAAAAAGGCGCAATATGCGATTGGATAAATTTTTGAGTAAGGCGACTGAATTGTCGCGCAAAGAGTGCAAAAAAATTTTGCACGCAGGCGAGGTGACGGTCAATGGCGAGGTTGTCAAAGACGCCAGTGTGCATATTAATGAGGCGGATGACGACATAGAATGGGCAGGCGAGTCGCTGTCGGTGGCAACGGGCAGTCGCTATATTTTGCTTCACAAACCAGAGGGTTTTGAGTGTACGCTCAAAGCACGCGAATATCCAATCGTCACAGACCTGATTGCCGTGCCCGAGCTGTCAGCGCTGCGCATGGCAGGACGATTGGATGTGGATACAACAGGTGCGCTCATTTTGTCTGATGATGGGGGTTTTTTGCACCGCGTCACAAGCCCCAAACGCCACGTCGCCAAGGTATATCATTTGACATTGGCGGATGCGATGGATGACAGCGCGCAACAAGACGCGATGGCGCAAATCAAAAAAGGTATTGTGCTTGCAGGTGACAGCGAAAAAACGCGCCCCGCTGTGCTGCAATTTGTGGACGAGCGCCACGCCATTTTGACGCTGACCGAAGGCAAATACCATCAAGTCAAGCGCATGATGGGCTATTTTGGCAACAAGGTTGTTGAGTTGCACCGCGCCAGTATCGGCAACATCACCCTTGATGGTTTGGACAAAGGTGAAAGCCGTTATTTGACGGCAGATGAGATTGCACAGTTTGGATAAAGCATACAAAAACGCACTCATTAAAACGCATTCATTAAAAAAGCCGCGCTGTGCGGCTTTTTGATGGCAACAAATCAAGGGCTGATGACTGTAAAAATGTACGCCGCCAAATTGACAAGCAACACCACGCCATAATGCATATTGGTGCGCCCTTGATTTAACGACAGCATGACAATAAAAATGGACAAGCCAAGCAGTACCATGGATTTGCCATCCAAGCCAAGCACCAAAGGAATGTCATACATCAAACAGACCATAGCAACCGCAGGAATGGTCAGTCCGATACTGGCAAGCGCCGACCCCAAGGATAGATTTAGGCTGGTCTGAAAGCGGTTTTTGTTGGCGGCATTGAGCGCAGCCAAGCTTTCGGGCAACAGTACGACCGCTGCAATAATCACCCCCACCAAGCTTTTTGGAGCGCCCATCGCCACAACCATCGCCTCAATGGAGGGTGATAGTGCCTTGGCAAGCAATACCACAATGCCCAAGCACACCACAAGCGCAACAAGACTTGTCAGGGCAACTTTGTTGCTGGGTGGTTCGGCGTGGTGATCCAAGTCATCATCCGCCGCCAAAAAATAATCGCGATGGCGCACGGTTTGTAGCATAATAAACGAGCCATACAATACAAGGCTTGCCACTGCTACAAACAGCAGCTGCGCGGTGCTAAAAGTACCCCCTGCGGTGGAGGTGGTGAAATTGGGCAAAATGAGTGTTAAAACCAAAATGGATACCAAGGTGATGAGAGCGGTGCTTGCAGACTTTTGTCCAAAAAACTGCTCACGATGGCGCAAACCACCAATCATCAAGCAAATGCCCAAAATACCATTTAAAATCAACATGATGGCAGCAAACACCGTATCGCGCGCCAAATACATACCATTATCACCAGCGGATATCATGAGCGAAATGATGAGTGCAACCTCAATAATGGTAATGGCAAGCGCCAAAATGATTGTGCCAAACGGCTCACCCACCTTGTGCGCCACAACCTCGGCATGATGTACCGCCGATAACACACTGCCAATGAGCAGCACGCCGCCCACCACTTGCAAGGCAATGCTGCCCTTGATGCCCACAAAATACAGTAGCCACGCCAAAATGGGCACAATCAGTGACCACAGCGGCAATCCAAATTTTGTATCCGCCATTGTTTTTGCCATTAAACGATGTCTCCTAAAAGTCTAAACAGCCAATCTATAATTTAATTATAAATAATCCAATTATAAAAAGACTAAACAAATCAAATTGTTAAATGCAAACAATCAGTATAACAAATTTGTATAAAAAATCAAAATCATTAAGCTTTTGAAAGTTGATTTTTGTTGGTATTGACTTGTTTGTTGCTATTGGCTGGAATTGTTGATTTAAAACAGCTTTTATAAAACGGCTTGTGCTAAAAATAAAAGACTTTTTATCCTGTGATAATCTTAAGATGGATGGGTTTTTAATAAAGTTTTTATTTAACAAATGCTTTGGCTTGATTCTTGCATTATTTTGCCTTGATTGTTGCGTTGATTTTTATATGAATTTGTGTGATTGACTCAATGCATTGAATTTGTATAAGAATTATTCTAAGGCGCGTAAAATGTCAATACACCACAATGTAATTTATGTATCTTTTTGTCATCAAATTGGCGCGATGTGGGCTTATAATGTGATGGCTTAAGTTAATTTTTGTTGCAAATTGTGTTTAGCGCTTTTATTTTTGAGCAAAATCAACGACAATATCTCAAAATTATGCACGCGTGTTAAGTATCATATTAAGTGTTTTGCTGCTTGGTATTTGTATTTTGCGCTTGTTTTAATCTTTGATTTTTAACCATTCATTTAAAGTAAAGTGAGAATATTTATGTCACAAATTATAGAAACCTTGCACCGCTTGGTAACACCGCAAGTGTTGGAGCTTGTCAAAAACGAAGCAGGCAGCGATGACAACAAAAAAGATGTTTTGGGTGCTTTGTATGCCTTTTTGGCGACACGTTTGACCGATTCATCTGCGGTGTCTTATGCCAACAATTTGGTGGGCGTGGATGCCGACAATGGCCTATCGCTACTCACCGCGCTCAATCAAGACGCGCCAGCCTCACAAGGCTTTTTGACAGCGCTAAAAGATGCGGCGTTGACCAAGCTTGGCGTGCCAGCGCAAACCGTAGATGCACTTGCCACAACTGGCTTGCCATTGGCGTACCGCGAGCTAAAATCATTGGCAGGGGTGCAGCCGCTTGACAGCTATTTAGCGCCAGAGCGCGAAGGCTTTTTGTCAAGCTTGCCTGCTTGGGCGACTGCTTTGTTGCCTGTCAGCTTGTTTGGCACTTTGACAAGCAGCGCCCCCATCAATCCTTTGGTGGAGCAAGACACAGTGGTAACCCAAAAGGCTGAGCCTGTTGTGACTGGCACTTTGCACAAAGAAGAAAAGCCAGAAGGCAGCTTTATGAAGGGCTTGTTGCCAATCATCGGCGCCATCATTTTGGCAGGTTTGGCGTGGATGTTATTAAAAGCGTGTCAAAAAGAGCCCACGCCAGTAGCCGCACCCACAGCGCCAACCGCTGAACAAGTTGCTGCCGCCAATGCAGCCCCTGCCACTTTGTCATTGGCGCTCAATGAAACAGGCGATGCCTTGTATGCGTGTAATGGCGAGGTGGGCAATGTAGGCTTGGGCGAGCAAATCAAAGCCGCCATTGCAGGCGTGTTTGGTGCCGACAATTGTGCATTTAGCACAAGTAACGTTGCCAATGAAATGCCAGCTGCGCAATATGTGCCACAGATTTTGGGCTTTATGAAAGGGGTGCCAAATGCCACATTGAGCGTTGCTGATAAGACCATTCGTTTGAATTCATCGGACGCTGCAGCGCTTCAAAAATTGGTTGCAGATGTCAAAGGCGCTCTGCCAGCAGAGTTTACAGTGGAAGCTGAGCCTGTGTTGAACGCCAACGAAGCCATTGCAAACTCAATCACCGCAGCCGATGCAGCCTTGTCTCGTTTGACAGCCAGCTCAACTGCCGATGAGCTTGTGCGCGCACTGAATTTGCAAATCATCAATTTTGCCACCGATTCCTCAGAAATCCCTGCTGAAAACAAAGCGATTTTGGATAAAGCTGCTGAGCTTATCAAACAAATTCCTGATGCGCACCTCAAAATCACAGGCCATACAGACAATCAAGGCACGCTTGAATACAACCAAAAACTCTCAGAAAGCCGCGCCAAAGCGGTGCATGATTATTTGGTGTCCAAAGGTGTGGCAGATGAGAAGTTGGAGATTTTGGGTAACAGCTACAACAGTCCTGTTGCCTCCAATGCAACCGAACAAGGTCGTTTCCGCAACCGCCGCATTGAATTTACCGTATTTAAAGGCGCAGAAGAAATTGCTTCGGTAGGCAGTGCTGTCGCAGCTGATACCACCGCTGCAGCAGGCGCGATTCAAGCTGATGCAGCTGCTTTGGCAAATAATGTACAAGCAGCTACCGCCAATGCTGCGAGCACCACAGCAAATGTGGCAGGCAACCTTGTGGATTCGGCAAAAAATGCCACCGCTGCGGCGACCAATGAAGTCAAAAATGCAGCCAGCGCAACCACAAATGAGGTCAAAGACGTTGCTAATGCGGCGACAACTGAAATCAAAGACGCCGCCAATGCAACCAAAGAGGCAGTTTCGCAATAATCAACTTTGCGTGTATTTATGCCTTATTGTGGTATGATGTGAATGAGAATTTGACTAATTTAAATGAAGCATTGATATCAATTGCCACTTGATGCAAACACAAGCTCTGTTTTGACAGGGCTTGTTTTGTTTTAAGGCTTGTTTTGTTTTAAAATGATTGTCACCGCTAAAATACACAAGTTATAATAACCAACAGCGGGTGTGTGATTGATTCAAATTTTCACTCAAATTAAACACATAGCACGTCCTAATTTTTAAAAGCAAAATTTTTTAAGAGCAAAAAACGTGATGAATACAGGTTCTAAATTTTTTAGTCTTAATCAGCCATGACAATGACATCATCCAAAACCCACTCTTATCGGTCAAAGCGTGCGCGGATACCTGCCGACTGTGAAAACGCTAAAGTGGTGCTGTTTAATAAGCCGTTTGGCGTGCACAGTCAGTTCAAAAAAGACAATGACGCGATGGCAACATTGGCGGATTTTTTTGATGACAAATCATTGCGCGTGGCAGGTCGGTTGGATGCTGACAGTGAGGGTTTGCTGCTGCTGACAAACCACGGTAAGCTCATTCACGCCATCACAACGCCGCCCACACAAGCCAGACCCAAAGCAAAGCACCCCAAAACATATTTGGTGCAGGTGGAGGGCGTGCCAACCGCGACAATGCTTAGTCAATTACAAGCAGGTGTGGTATTAAAAGACGGCAAAACTTTGCCTGCGCAGGTGGCGCATTTGACAGAAGATGAGCTGCCTGTGGCGCTTTGGGCGCGCACGCCGCCCATTCGTGAGCGCAAATCCATTCCAACCTCATGGCTTAGCATAACCATCGTGGAGGGCAAAAACCGCCAAGTGCGTCGCATGACTGCACACGTTGGCTTGCCGTGTTTGCGCTTGATTCGTTATCGGGTGGGTGATTTTACGCTTGCTCATGCGGGCAGCCAGTTGGCTGTGGGACAAAGCACAACCATCATGCTAAGCCCAGCTCAACTGCGCGCCCTAATCTAGCCAGCCTGCGCCACTGCCTGACAAATGGGTTTTGACAACAGTAAAAATCGGTGCAGGCGATAACACAAACGTCATCAAAACATCGCGTCTAAACGCCTCTACCAGCACGGTTTGGTTGGTACAAGCCAGCGTTTTTAGGTAGGCGGTACTCGGCTTTAGCCCATTGATGCTGACAATGACGTCTTTGGCGGACAGTCCGTTGTTTTGATTGTCAGGGTGGCTGTTTTTTATGACAAGCTTGCCATCTGCCTCTTCTGTGGTCAAGCCATAGGGCAATAGGGTGCGCTCTTGATGAAGCGTGATGTCGGCATAAGACAGCCAGCTCTCAAGCGGCAGCTCGGTTGTGCCGTGGATGTAATTGTCTTTAAAATCTTGCCACACGTCCTTTGGCAAAAAGCGCACAATCGCCTCATCCAAATTATCGCAAGTCATGCCAAAGCGCTGATTGGGCGCTGATTGGGCGCGGTGGACAAACAGTTTGATGACATCAAATAACTTAGCGCCATATTGTCTTAGCAACAAATCAAGTCCCAATGCCACAAGTGCGCCTTTATTATAATAACTGACCGTGCTGTTGGTGCTGTTTTCATCAGGGCGATACAGCTTAATCCAACTATCAAAGCTGGATTCGGCAAGCGTCTGCACTTGTCTGCCAGTTGTGTTGTGAAGGCGCGTGATTTGTTCGGCAAGCAAGTTTAAATAGCTTGTTTTGTCAATCACTTGAGAGATGTACAACATCAAATCATCCACATAAGAGGTAAAGCCCTCAAACACCCACAGCAAAGGCGTATACGCCTCGTGCTGCAAATTGTTGTCCATCATGACATCTGGCCGCACCGATTTGACCCACCAAGCGTGAAAATACTCATGGCTGCACAGACCCAAAAAGCGCTGATAGCTTTTGCTTGGCAGGTCAGGCTCATTTGTTTTGGGCAAATCATCGCGTGGCGTGATGAGCGCGGTGGAGTTGATGTGCTCAAGCCCGCCATAATCATTCAACGTGGCGTGTGTCATAAAAGTATAGTCATCAAAAGGCACCCAATTGAGTAGATTGACATAGCTTTGGCAGATTTTTTGTAAGTCGGTTTTTAGGCGCTCTTGATTGTATTGGCACACACCAGATACAAAAAAGCGATGGGGAATGTTTGAGTGGTTGTGGTGCACCACAAAATCAAACCCATCTTGGGCGGCAATTTCAAAAGGATAATCGTAACTATCCATCACGTCAAATGGCGCGCTCTTTGGCGCATCAAGGCGATAAATGGTGTGCGCATCTTGATTGATTTGACAAAACGGCAAACCTGTTGCAAGCACAATCTCATCATCAGGCAAAAACCGCTTGGGCACACAAAGCTCAATGCTGCAGTGATTGGGCGTATTTTGCGGCATAAGCAAAAGCGCGCTGAAGTTGCCAAACAGTCGCGTGTTGTCAATATATGCTGTTCTCACCGACAAATCATAACAATACACACGATAGCAAATGGTGAGTTGTTGCTGCGCTTGCACCCAGACTTGCCAGATATTTTTGCTTAATTTTTGTGCACGGTGCTGCTGACCTTGACACACATAAGTGACGGCGTCAATATTTTTGGCAAACTCGCGAATCAGATAACTGCCTGCAATCCAAGTCGGCAAATAAAAAGTTGGGTTGTCGTGCGGCGCCATCAGGCTTATTGTTACGCTGACAACATGATTATTAAAATCACTAAAATCCAAATGATACGATAATTGAGTGGTCATAAGTCAAAGGCTGTTTGCTGATTGAATGTGAATGCGTTTACATAATTGTCTCAATTTTAACTTGAATAATTTAAAAAAGATAGCATAATATAAAAAGATTCATTCATCAAAACCCTATAAAGGATACCTTATGACAATCGCAAACGATAAAGTTGTTTATTTTAATTATACCCTAAAAGATGATGCAGGCAATGTTCTTGATCAATCCAACGGACAGCCATTGGCGTATTTGCACGGTCATCACAACATCATTGCAGGTCTTGAAAGTCAGCTGACAGGCAAGTCTGTGGGCGACAAATTCACCGCCGTCATTGCGCCAGAAGATGCGTATGGTGAGTATGCCGAAGAAGCGGTGCAAGAAGTACCACGCGCTAATTTTCAAGGCGTGGACAACATTGAAGCGGGCATGCAATTTCAATCACAAACCGAAGACGGTCATGTCATGCTGGTCACTGTGCGTGATGTGCAAGACGATGTGGTGATTGTGGATGCCAACCACCCAATGGCAGGCAAAACCTTGCATTTTGATGTGGAAGTTACCGACATTCGTGACGCCACCGAAGAAGAGATTGCACACGGTCATGCGCACGGTGCCGGCGGACATCATCATTAATTGACACCATGCTTGTAAATCCAGTCTGATGACTGGATTTTTTTTATTTTTTAAAATACAATTTGTATTTATTTGTATATGAAATAACCCATTATTTTTTTGTGATTAATAATAAAAAATGATTGATTTTGATGACTGCCAATAAATCAAAGTGTTCAATTTTTTTTAGCGAAACAATCAGTCGTGTTAAATGTACTAAAAGGATTTTTATGAACAAACCGTCATCTATGGCAACACTGCTGTTGTTTGGACTAATCGGCTCAGCCTTATTTAGTACGTCATTTGTGCTGTATGAACTCATGAGTGTGCAGGGCGGACATTGGTTTTGGTCGGCAAGCTTGCGTTGTTTGTTTATGTGGGGCTTGTTGTCGCTTATCATTATCATTCAAAACAAAGGCAGGCTTGCTGTGCCGACGGCGTTGTGCCGCTTGTTTTTTCGGCACGTTTATTTTTGGTGCATCACAGGCGGTATTGGGCTTGGGACGTATGGCTGGCTTGCCTTTGGGGCGGACTATGCCCCTGCGTGGGTGATTACCTCCACTTATTTGTTTACCGTGGTGGCAAGCCTTATCGTGCTGTACTTTTTTGGACAGCGATTTTCTGCCAAAATTGTAGGCTATGCTTTGATTGTATTTTTGGGGATTGTGCTTGCCAATGTTGGCGAGGGTTTGGGGGTTGGCAAAGGATTAGAGATTGGCGAGGGCTTGGGCGAGCATGGCACCAATGCCATCAATGCCAGCTTAGCCCAAACCAATCTTTTGCAAATGCTGTTATTTGGGGCGTTGCCTGCTTTGATTGCGGCGTTTTGTTTTCCCATTGGCAATCAGCTGATTTGGCAAGCGTCCATTGCCCGAGCCTCTATCACCAATGACAAAAATCCTGCCGCCACCAGTGTGCGCGAACGATTGCTGAATTTATTGCCCAATGTGGATGGCGAGCTGTTAAAAAACCCCTTGCACAAAGTTTGGCTGTTGTCGGCAGGGTCGTTGCCTGTGTGGTTGGTGTTGGGGCTTATGGTGCAGCCGCCAGCGGTGTCGGCATCACAAATCACCGTGACATTTTTGGTGGCACTCTTGGCAGGGGTGCTTGGGACGAGTATTTTTTTGTACGCCAGAAGTCGCGCCAGTAGCCCCAACGATGTGGCGATGGTGGACGCCACCCAAGCCTCCGAGATTATTTTTGCCTTGATAGGGGGTATGCTGCTATTATCCACGCCCATGCCGTCTGTGGTGAGTATGGTGGGCATTGTCATGGTGATTATAGGCTTGGTGTTGTTTGCTCGCTCAAGTTAAAAATTTGCTTAAATGAAAAATCAAGTTAATCAAATAAACCGAAATTAAACATCATTCTCAGGCTTTAAACCATTTTTGTAGGTTGTGGCTCCGCGATAGCGAAACCCAAGATTTTAAATCATTGATTTTATTTAAAAATTTATAAAAAAATTGTTGGGTGTTATTCTTCCACCCAACTTACAAAAATTTATTTTTTATAAAAAATCAATGAGTTAAATAAATTTGAGAATGACGTAAAATTAAATAAATTAAGAACCAGCCAATGAACTTTACAACCGCTTATTTATTGCTTTTTTGTGCCATTATTGCCGAGGTTACAGGCTCTACATTTTTGGCAAAGTCCGACGGCTTTAGCAAGTTATTGCCAAGTGCGATGACGCTTATTTGCTTTGCTGTGGCGTTTTATTTGTTGTCGCAAGTTTTAAAAACCATACCGCTTGGTGTGGCGTATGCCATTTGGTCGGGGGTGGGTATTGTGCTGACGGCTATCATTGGCTTTGTGCTATTAAAGCAAGCTTTGGATATCCCTGCTATGATTGGCATTGGGCTCATTGTCATGGGAGTTGTGGTGATGAATGTTTTTTCAAAATCGGTGGGACATTAGATGATTAGCCCTGAAATCATCCTATATGTGCTTGATATGATTGGGATTGTGGCGTGTGCGACCGCTGGCACGATTTTGGCGATGAAAAAGCAATTTGACTTTTTTGGCTGTCTGCTCGTCTCCATGGTGGGGGCAATCGGCGGCGGTACGGTGCGCGATGTGATTTTGGATAGACAGCCCTTGTTTTGGACATTGGATTTAAATTATCTGTACGTCATTAGCATCACGTCTATTTTGGTACAGGTGTTTATTGTGTATTCGCATAAACTGGATGCACTGCTCAAGTTGTTTGATGCAATAGGCTTGGCGGCGTTTAGCGTGATTGGCTTGTCGGTGGCATTGTCTGTGGGGGCAAGTCCGATGATTGCTATTTTGATGGCGGTTTTGACGAGCATTGCAGGCGGGATTATGCGTGATATGATTTGTAATGAAATCCCTTTGGTGCTACAAAAAGAGATTTATATCAGTGCCAGTATTGTAGGTTCGCTGTGCTTTTTTGGGCTACAAAGCATGGGCGTGGATGGGACAGTGCGTGAATTTGTCATGCTGGTGGTGATTTTTGTGGTGCGTATGCTTGCTATTCGGTTTGATTGGCACTTGCCAAGCTTGGGCGGGCGGTTTTGAATGGTGGGCGTGTTGTAAGGGGTTTGTCGTGTGGTTGCACTTAGCTTATTTTTCACCAAAAGTACAACCAGAGCTTAATTTTCAATATTTTTTTAAAGCGTGTGAAATATCAACACGCCTTAATTACGCTTAATATATTTTGGTAAGTATTTCATAAAAACAATGGTTTTTTGTCAAAAATCAACCATGCAGCGCTATACTGTATTTTAAGTCGCTCTTGCAAAAATGCACCCTAATCAAACACCACAGTTTTGCCGTCATCAATGATGATTCTATCCTCCAAGTGCCATTTGACCGCGCGCGCCAAGACATCGCGCTCAATGTCGCGACCAAGCTCGCGCAAATCGCTCACACTGTAGCCGTGGCTGACACGCTTGACACCTTGTTCAATGATGGGACCTTGATCAAGCTCGCTTGTGACATAGTGGGCGGTTGCGCCAATCAGCTTAACGCCTTTATCAAAGGCTTGTTTGTAAGGATTGGCGCCCACAAAGGCGGGCAAAAACGAATGATGAATGTTGATGATGCGCCCTTGCCATTTGGACACAAAATCAGGACTCAAAATCTGCATATAGCGCGCAAGCACCAACAAATCATTGTGCGCCATGACATCATGAATGCGTGCATACGCCTCATCTTTGTTGTCAGCGGTTACGCCGATGTGAATAAATTCAATGCCAAATGATTCCACCGCCGCGCGCAAATCTTCATGATTGGACACCACTTGTGTGATTTGACAAGGCAGGGCGCCGCGACTGTAGCGCCACAACAGCTCAAGCATGGCGTGATTTTCTTTGGAGACCAAAATGCCGACTTTTTTGATGTCGTTGTTGCAGTGAAGTTGCCATGTCATTTGATATTTGCTGGCGACATTGTCTTGAAAGGTGCGCATCAGCACGTCTTTTTTGAGCATCAAATCCGCCAAATGAAACTCAACGCGCATAAAATATTTGCCGCCAAAAGCTTGGGTGGTGTGCTGATCCAAAGATACGATATTGGCGCCTTGATGATACAAAAATCCCGATACCGCCTGCACAATGCCCGATCTGTCTTCGCACGTTACAAGCAGGCGCGCCACGTCATGATGGTGATTCATAAGGGTTCTCAAATTGATGATAAACTATTGATGATAAATTAAATGGATAATGTCTGCAAATTTGCGCGCATATTGTAACACGCTTGGTGTTGGGCTGGGTAGAAATTTCATATTGGGGTGGTGGGTGGAAAACGCTTGCCATAAAATAATTTTAGTGATAAATTGAGTGCGAAACTTATATGCAGTCAAAAAATGTTTACAATTTTTCAATTCGCCCTTATAATTTTTAGCGTCAAGCGTCAAGCGTCAAGCGTCAAGCGTCAAGCGTCAAGCGTCAAGCGTCAAGCGTCAAGCGTCAAGCGTCAAGCGTCAAGCGTCAAGCGTCAAGCGTCAAGCGTCAAGCGTC
>JBGXSA010000010.1:0-11354 GCA_041811915.1 Moraxella sp.
AGCTGAAAAATGGTCTATCCACCGTGAAGCACCAAGCTATGATGAGCAATCAAACTCAACTGAGCTACTAGAAACTGGTATTAAAGTTATTGACTTACTGTGGCCATTCGCAAAAGGCGGTAAAGTTGGTCTGTTCGGCGGTGCGGGTGTTGGTAAGACCGTTAACATGATGGAGCTGATCAACAACATCGCCTTGAAACACTCTGGTCTATCAGTATTTGCTGGTGTTGGTGAGCGTACCCGTGAAGGTAACGACTTCTACCACGAAATGCAAGAAGCTGGCGTTGTTAATACTGAAGACTTCACTAAGTCTAAAGTAGCAATGGTTTATGGTCAGATGAACGAGCCACCAGGAAACCGTCTGCGTGTTGCTTTGACTGGTCTGACCATGGCAGAATACTTCCGTGACGAAAAAGACGAAGCCACTGGTAAAGGCCGTGACGTTCTGTTGTTCGTTGACAACATCTATCGTTACACCCTACCAGGTACTGAAGTATCAGCACTTCTAGGTCGTATGCCATCAGCAGTAGGTTATCAGCCAACATTGGCTGAAGAGATGGGTGCGCTACAAGAGCGTATTACTTCTACTCAATCAGGCTCTATTACTTCTGTACAAGCGGTTTACGTTCCTGCGGACGACTTGACTGATCCATCACCAGCGACGACGTTCGCTCACTTGGATGCAACAGTCGTACTTAGTCGTGACATCGCTTCACAAGGTATCTATCCTGCGGTTGATCCATTGGATTCTACTTCTCGTCAGCTTGACCCACAAGTCATCGGTGAAGAGCACTACAATGTCGCTCGTGGCGTACAAGAAGTGTTGCAGCGCTACAAAGAGCTCAAAGACATCATCGCCATCTTGGGTATGGATGAATTGTCTGAGGAAGATAAACTGGTTGTTTATCGCGCGCGTAAGATTCAGCGTTTCTTGTCTCAACCATTCCACGTTGCTGAAGTATTTACTGGCGCACCTGGTAAGTATGTGGCGCTTCGTGACACCATCGCAGGCTTTAAGGCCATCATTTCTGGTGAATATGATGATATGCCAGAACAAGCGTTTTATATGGTCGGTGGTATTGATGAGGCTGTGGCAAAAGCAGAAAAACTTAAATCAGCTGCATAATTTGCTTGCATGCGATTTTGAATAAACGAGAGCGCATCCGAGCAGATTAATTGGCTTGGGTGCGCTCATTATTTATTGTAAGTAAATTGAGTGCAAGAATAAAAATGATTAGGGCGTGTTGACATATCATACGCTTTAAGAAAATATTGAAAAGTAGGCTTTTAGTCGTGCTTTTGGTGAAAAAGTACTTTTGGTGAAAAATAAGCCAAATCTTGCCTTTTTCCCTTAATAACTGTTGTTAACAAGCTTGTCAATATTATCATATTGCTGCATTTATTGCTTAAAAAGGCTGATAATAAAAAGGCTGATGATTTTCTAAATTTTTTTTACTCAAATTGAAAAGTCAGTACGCCCTAAGCATTTATTTTTATTGAGATGACTTTGAGTATCATGATTAAGATAAGATGAATTGCAAGCTTAGTCAAATCAGGTTGTGTGTGATTATGATGTAGGCGATTGGCAAATTTAAGCCTTCATGAATGGATGCCTAAAGATTTTCTAGCAAATTTATAAAATAAAAGAGGTGTTGTGTGAACACATTTAACTGTCGCGTGGTGAGTGCAAAAGAAGAATTGTTTGTTGGCGATGTCAAAATGTTGATTGCAGCTGGTCATAATGGCGAGATTGGCGTTTTGGCGGGTCACACGCCACTCATTACATTATTAAAACCTGGTGTCTTGCGCATTCAAATGGCTGAGGGCAATGAAGAGGTTTTGTATGTGGGTGGCGGTGTTTTGGAAGTGCAGCCACATTCGGTGACGGTGCTCGCGGATTCTGCGGAGCGTGCAGCCAATCTTGATGAGGCTCAAATTGCTGAGGCGCGCCGAGCTGCTGAGCAATTGCTTGCCAATCAAAACGAAACCTTACAGACAAATGCTGCCTTGATTGCATTGGCAGAGTCTGCAGCACAATTGCAAGCAATCCAAAAATACAAAAATCGCGCTTAAGATTTGTTTGCCAATAAAACAGCGAGTATTAAGCCAATAAACCCAAATCATAAACAGACAACTGTCCGCAAATTACAGATGTCTTGATTTGCGAGTATTTGAATTAAAATGCTTAAATCATGGCTTGACTGTTTTGTGGTGATTGGATAACAATGATGTTAATGTGCAGATGTTTTGAGTAGGGCGTGTTGATATTTCAATTTGAGTGAAAAATTTAGAAAATTATTAAGCTTTTTTAGGCAATAAATTTGTCAATATGATAATATTGACAAATTTATTAACGACAAAAGCCCTATTGATTTGAGTATAAATTTAACTATCCAACAGTCATATTGGGTGCTATAATTATGCGCACGATGTGAGAATTATGCGCACAATGTGAGCTTTTACTTAAAGAGTAAATGATTGGCAAAAATAGGATGATTATGACAACAGAACAAAGAGATGACATTCCACGCATCTTAATTGTGGAAGATGATGAACGTCTGGCAGCATTGACTCAAGATTATTTGCGCAAAAATGGTCTTGATGTGGCGATTGAAATGGATGGTACGCAAGCCATTGAGCGCATTATCAATGAACAACCTGACTTGGTTGTGTTGGATGTGATGTTGCCAGGCAGTGATGGTTTGACGGTGTGTCGCGAGGTAAGACCACATTATCACAATCCGATTTTAATGTTGACGGCACGTACAGACGACATGGATCAAGTGTTGGGGCTTGAGATGGGCGCTGATGATTACGTCGCCAAGCCCGCCCAACCACGCGTATTGCTTGCGCGCATCCGTGCTTTGCTGCGTCGTTCGGACGTTGCACCAACTGACGAAACGCCACACCGCTTGGAGTTTGGTGATTTGGTGATTGATAATGGCGGACGTTCGGTCACTTTGAATGATGAATTGGTGGACTTTACCAGTGCAGAATATGATTTGTTGTGGCTGTTGGCTTCCAATGCTGGAAAGATTTTGTCGCGTGAGGACATCTTTGAGCGCTTAAGAGGCATTGAGTACGACGGTCAAGACCGCTCTATTGATGTGCGCATTTCACGCATTCGCCCCAAGATTGGCGATGATCCTGAAAATCCAAAACGCATTAAAACGGTTCGCAGCAAAGGTTATTTGTTTGTTAAAGAAGGCGTTTAATTGTAAGTATTTTATTAAAAAGTCAGCACATTGCTGGCTTTTTTGGTATGATGAGAGTAAAACTCATTTGAAGATGAACTGTCATTGAATGAATGTCTTTTTACTTTAGGGCGTGTTGACATTTCAATTTGAGTGAAAAATTTAGATAAATCGTAAGCCTTTTTAGGCAATAAATGCAGTCAATATGATAATATTGACCAAGCTTGTTAATAACAGCTATTAACGACAAAAGGCAAGATTTAGCTTATTTTTCACCAAAAGCACAACCAAATCCTAATTTTCAACATTTTTTCTTAAAGCGTGTGAAATGTCAACACGCCCTATATTGATTGATTGGATATTATGGCGTTATTTTCCTTTACTGAGCGCAGTATTTTTTTTAGAATTTATGCAGGTTTGCTCATTGTGTGTGCGCTTGTGACATTGTTTAGCTATTTTTTTGTGACAAGCATTAATGAGGCGCGCTTGCAGTCTTATCGTGAAAATATTGCAAACAGTATGTTTTATTTGGTCAAAGAGGGGGTGGCAAGACATCCTGATAAGCTAAGTCGCAATGTGTGGCTGCAAGACATCAGCACATTGTTTGGCGACAGATTTATTGTGCTGAATAATGACGATTCAAAGTTTACAAGTAAAGAGCTTCGGCGGCTCAATGAAGGCTTGAGTGTCGTGCGTCATGACAGTCACAGCAATCAGTTTGTTGTGTTTCACCGCATCAATGAGCTTGAGATTTTGAGTGTTAAAATCTCTCAAATGGGCGATAGACAAGCGCGCGCCATGGCGATTTTTTTGGTGGATGATTTGTCTTATTACCCAACGATGGCTGCCAAAAAAAGCCGATTGGAGTTTTTGAGCCAAAAATTCAATTACCCTGTCAGCTTGCAGCCGACAGACTCTTTGCAATTGGACGGCAGTCAAATGGCGCGGTTGTTGTCGGATGATACGGTCATTGTCTTTGAAAACAACACCGTGCAAACTGGCTTGTCTGCCAAGGTGATTGCGCCCACACAAATGCCCGGGATGTCTATTGTGGCAGGGCCTGTGGCGTTGTTTAATTGGTTTCCAATCAATCTGCTCATCAGCGCTGCGCTCATTGCGATGTTTATGATAAGTCTTGGGGTGTATGCGCTCATTTATCCGCTTGAACGCAGACTTAATCTGCTGCAGGTGGGTGTGAATAAAGTCTCGCAAGGCGATTTGTCCACCAAGGTGGAGGTGGTGGGGCAAGATGACATTGCGCGTCTGTCGTCCACATTCAATACAATGATTGAGCACATCAAGCGCTTGATTGAGTCGCAGCGTGAATTGACGCGCGCGGTATCGCATGAGCTTAGAACGCCCGTTGCGCGCATTCGCTTTGCGGTGGATATGCTTGCAGATGAAGATGATTATGATTCCAGACAAACCCAAAAGGCATATATTGATGATGATATTGAATCGCTCAATGATTTGATTGATGAGATTTTGACTTATGCCAAGCTTGAGGAGGGGTCGCCAAAATTGGATTGGGAGATGGTCAATCTAAGTGATTTGGTGCAGCAAATTTGCCGAGAAACCAACGCGCTTGGCAGACCTGTTGAGGTGATTGCCAATCCACCTGGTGCCAAAGTGGTTGCCATGGCGGATCGCCGTTATTTGCATCGTGTGCTGCAAAATTTGGCAGGCAATGCCACGCGTTATGCCAATCAAAAAATCATTGTGAGTGCGGGCGTTAAAAACAAGCGCGCTTTTGTCACGGTGGAAGATGATGGGCAGGGCATTGCCGAAAAAGATCGCGAAAAAGTGTTTGTGCCCTTTGCGCGCCTTGATGACAGCCGTACGCGCGCGTCAGGTGGCTATGGTTTGGGCTTGTCCATTGTCAGTCGCATTGCATTTTGGTTTAATGGCAAGATGAGCGTGGACGAAAGCCCAACGCTTGGCGGTGCGCGCTTTACGATGGATTGGCCTGTCAAGCACGTCGGGACGGGTATTTTGTCCGATGAATTGACGCAAGAAAAAGCCGATAAGCTCATTGTCGGACAAGACAACTCAAAGATGGGATGATTGGCGGGCTTTGGACTTGTATTTTGATGATAAAATCGTTAAAATTGGTTATTTAATTTTTTTTGAGGTGCTTATGCCTTATTTATTTGGCTTGCTTGTTATGGCGAACTTGGCATTATTTGGTTATTTTTGGTTTGTGCCCAATGATGACAAAACAGGCACATTAAATGAAGTGCGCGCATCCATTGAAAAACCAATACCCTTTGTGAATAACTCCCACAACATCCCACCCAGCATCATTAATCAAGGGATGAATGAAAAATAACCGATTGTATTTGTGATGCCTTGCAGAAACCCCAATTGAAGTTGGGGTTTTGACTTATTATGATAAAAAACTTAGTGTGATAAAAAATTGGACTGCATATGACTTCTGCGTTTGATACTTTGAGTGACAATTATTGGCAGCAATTTTGTCAAGATGTGCCTGTGGGCGGTGGTATGGCTTATCAAAGTCGCCTAAAAGACTGTCAGCTTGATTTGTCAAAAGACAGTTTGCAACGTGTGGACGGCTTGCTTGTTGCCATCAAAAAAGAATTATTGAGCAAAACTTATGAAGAGGCTGAATTATTAAAACAAAGCAGTTTTCGTAATTTTTTATTTTTTGTGGGATTTTATACCGCGCGCGTGCTTGCTTGTCATCATGTGGCTTTGTCGTGGCAACCAATCAACGATAAAAAATATCAAACCCATGCGCAAGATAAGTTTTATACGCTGGCTGCGGCGGTGGATGACAAGCAAAATCCTTTGTTTATTTTGATGACGGTTGGTGCGCGTTTGTTTTCAAGCTTTGACAGACCGTTTTATCACCCAATCAATCAGGCGCTGACAGAGGATAGCTTGTACTGGCTTGTGGACGATTATCTAAAGCAAGTGGCAGTAAAGCATTTGGCACAGCCTGCGCCAGATGTCATCAACACAGCACAAGCGCAAAACGCGTCACACAGCTCATCGCAAAGTTCATCACAAAGCCCAGTCAAGCACATAGATTCACCGATTGTAGCGGTGTATGAGCCGCCAAGCCTTGCCGCGGACACACCCCCAGCGCCGCCAAGCGATAAAAAAGTGCAACATCATTTAAGCACACCACAGCATCATACAGCAAAAGACAGTGGTGATGGTGTGGTGCAAAATAATGACGGCATCACGAAAAATGATGACAGCACAGCGCACAATAGCAGCAGCACAGTGCAAAATGACAAGCGCGCCGAACAAAAAACACTGTCCGCAACCAGTTCACAATCACCGAACCACTCATCACTGAATCACTCATCACCCAGCCAGCAGCACCGTAAAAAGACTGCCAAACCTGCTGTGGATTTTTTTGCTGAAGCTAAGCGTGATTTGGACAATTTGGCTGCTGTGAATGACACCAATAAAGCTGATTTTGACAAAGCATATCGTTATATTCATACGCTGGCAGCTAAAGACGGCAGTGAGCTGAGTGACCAACAAAAAACCAATCGCATAGCGGCAGTCAAGCTTATGGCAAAAACTGCGCAAGCAGGCAACACAAGCGCCATGATTGCGCTTGGGATGTATTATTTTGGGGGAGTGGGTGTTCAGCAAGATGAACAAAAAGGCTTTGCCATCATCCAAAAAGCGGCGGATTTGAATGACGTGCGTGCCCAAAAACTGCTGAGTCGGCTGTATTATCAAGGCTATGGCGTCAAGTCAAGCATTCAAATGGGCGAGCTTTGGTTAAACCGCGCTGCCGACAATGGACACACCGAAGCAGCCAAAATCGTCGCGCAGATTAATTACAGCAAATTATTGCAAGATGATTTTCGCGTGGAATCACAAAAAGAACAGCGCTATTTTATGATGATGGCCTTGGTTGCGGTGGGTGGTATTTTGTTGTTTTGGTTGGCAGGCAAGGTGTTGTCTTAGATGAAAGCATGCGCTTGTCCGCCGCCTTGGTATTACCGACTTGCTATTTGGATGGTAGCGCCTTTGTATTATGCGCATTTATTTTTAAAAAGACATCGGCTTAAATTTTATAAAGAACAAATAAAAGACAGATTTGCCATCAATTTAGCACCTTCCTTTCATCAGACAGTAGCGCATAAAGGCGTGATTTGGTGTCACGCAGTATCGCTTGGCGAGCTCAATACCGCGTATCCATTGCTGCAATTGTTGCTTGCTGATGATTATGTGTTATACATCACAAGCACCACCACCACAGGTTATGAGCGCGCTAAGGTTTTGCTTGCCGATGAAATCAGTCAAGGGCGCTGTGCGCATGGTTTTGTGCCGATAGACAAGCCAAGCGTGATTCATCGCTTTTTGTGCGCCATTCAGCCAAAATTTGCCATATTTATTGAAACAGAATTGTGGGCAAATACGCTGTATGCGCTTAAGCGGGCGGACATTGCTTGTGCTATGATGAACGCGCGCCTTGTGCAAAAATCCTTTGAAAGATATCAAAAATTTGGCAAATTGTCACAGAGTATGATGAATAATTTATCGCTGGTGGTGGCGCAAGATGAGCAAAGTTACCAGCATTTTTTGGTGCTTGGGCTTGATTCGTCTAAATTATTTCAAGCAGATTCTTTAAAATGGGCAAGCGTGCCAGTGATGAATGCGCAGGTGATGGCATTTGCTGAGCAACTGCGAGCGCAGATTGGGCGGCGTTTTGTATGGACGGCAGGCAGTACGCATGAAGGCGAGGAGCACATTTGCCTTGAGGTGCATGAGCATTTGATGGCGCAAAGTGACACAAAGCCTTTGTTGATTATCGTGCCGCGCCATCCAGAGCGCTTTGATGAGGTGTATCGCTTGTGCCAAGAATTAGGCTTATCCACTTGCCGTGAGAGTTTGGGTCAAAAAATAGATGCACAAACCGAAGTCTATTTGGCCGACAGTATGGGGCGTTTGATGGTGTATTATGAGGTGTGTGATGTGGCGTTTGTGGGCGGTTCGCTCATTGACAAAGGTGGTCATACGCCCATAGAGCCTGCTTCGCGCGCAAAGCCTGTCATTATGGGGCATTATTTAAGCAATGCACAAGTGCTGGTTGATGAGCTAAAAGACAAGGCATTGATTGTGGTAAATGACAAAGCAGAGCTGATGTGTGCGCTGACAGAGTTGATGGTTGATACCAAAAAAGCGCACGACATGGGGCAAGCTGCCAAACATATTGTCAATCAAAAACGCATGGCGGCATATCATCAAAAAGCCTATTTGGATCGTGCATTTGGCGAGCAAGGCAGCTCAACATGAATCTTATTTTATTAACTGACGACTCAATCCATCCAGATGGCAGTCAAGCGCTGATTGATAATCCTTATCAAGTGGCACACATCAAAACCGTTTTGCAAGCACAAGTGGGCGATTGCTTAAAAATCGGCAAGCTTGGTGGCAAGATGGGCACGGCGCGTATTGCTGCCATGACAGACACCATCGCCTTGACAGAGTGCGTGATGGATAAGCTGCCACCTGCCAAGCTTGATTTGACGGTTGTGCTGGCGCTGCCGCGCCCTAAGGTGCTAAGAAGGGTTGTCTTGGATATGGCAGCGATGGGCACGGCGCGTATTATCATTGTCAATAGTGCGCGTACCGACAAAAGCTACTGGCAATCGCCTTTGTTGCAGCGCCTTTCTGAGTTTGCACAAGAGGGGCTGATGCAAGGCGTGGACACGATAATGCCTGATATTGTGCTGGCAAAGCGCTTTCGTCCGTTTGTGGAAGATGAGCTTGCACATTTTGAGGGCGAAAAATGGGTGGCGCACCCTTATGCCAGTCAAACGATTAGTGAGGCTGCTGGCTTGCCAAAAGTGCTGATTGTTGGCGCGGAGGGTGGTTTTGTGCCCTTTGAGATTGAATTGTTGCAGTCGGTTGGCGTCAAGGCGGTGTCTATGGGTTCTCGGATTTTGCGCACGGAATCTGCTGTCAGCGCATTGGTTGGGCGTTGGTTGGTTTAGGTTTTATGTTTTTGTGAATGATGGTATAATAAAGCCTTTTTTATGTCTTTGGAGATGTCATGCGTTTATCTGTTGTCGCGCCGATGATTACAGTAAGTCTTATGTTGGCTGCTTGCGGTGAAAAACCTGCTGAAAAATCTGAGCTTGTTGTGCAAGAAGAGTTGCAAGTGATTCCAATTGAGCAGGCGTGCGACGATGCCAGTATCAAAAACAGCCTAGTGGCAGAGGTGCGCTCAAAAATTGACATGGCGCTCATAGAGGTGTTAAATGACAATGCCGATGCCAAAAAGTTGGATTTGGCGCGCTTGGCGCAAAGTCATTTGTCCATGCTGAATATAGATTTGCAAAAGGTGCAATCCCAAGATGGCGCGTGTCAGGCGCAGCTGCTACTGTCATTGCCCCAAGATGAGATGACGGCAGCAGAAAAATATTTCAAAAAACGCGATGTCAGCCTTGAGACCTTGTTGGATGATGCTGATACTAAATATGTTGATGGCTATGTGGTGGGGGACATCACCTATAACAAAACAGGTGATAAGGTGGTCATAGAGGACAATCCGATGTTGGCATTATTTGCCAAATTGACCGCCGCTGCCACACATACCATTGCGACCGACAAAAAAGTCGTGGACATCGGTGGGCGCGCTGCAGTGGTGGTAACACCGCTTGAACCGATTGCTGTACAGCCTGTCGTCAAAAATCGCACCATTGACATCAAAACCGACAATCAACCCTCTGACAGCCAGACAGATGAGGTGGTGAAATCTGAAACAGTAAAAACTGAAGATACATCAACCAAACCTGTCAATAAAAACACCGATAAAAATGCCAATAAAAACACTGATAAATCATCAGCTGTCAAAGACACAGAATTGACCACCAAAACAGTAACCACCAAAATCAGCACAGCAAAAAATAATGACAAGGCGGCGTCTGATGACAATAATTCATCATCAACACCTGATGAAAAAGGCCCTGCCGCCAAAGCAGATGAGCCCAAAAAACAAACCATTTCCGAGCAAACAGATGAGACTTACTGATGGCAAATGATGTCATTTATCCCAACGAAGAAGTGCGCATTGCCCACGGCAGTACGGTGAGCCTACATTTTGAAGTCAGTCTGCCCAACGGTACGGTGATTGATAGCACCTTTCATCGCTCAGAGCCTGTTACTCTGACCATTGGCGATGAAAGCCTTTTGGCGGGTTTTGAAAAGGTGCTGATGAATCTAAAGGCAGGCGATACGCGCACCGCTCATCTGCCGCCTGATCAAGCTTTTGGTGAGTATAATTCTGAGAATATTCAAAGCTTTAGCAGAGCGCAATTTGCTTTATCTGAACCCAATCCTGTCGTGGGCATGATGATGGAATTTGCCGACAAAGGTCAAAATTCACTGGTGGGTGTGATTAGCGAAGTCAATGACGATGAGGTCAAAGTGGATTTTAACCACCCCTTGGCAGGACAAGATGTGCTGTTTAAGGTGCAGATTTTTAAGGTTACACCAAAAGGGCAGGCGAGCGTTCAACTAAAATAAGTTTGGCATTGGCAATATTGATGGTGTGCTGTTGTTTGCTGCAATCATAAAAATAGTCATATAAAAATAAATGGCTTTGCTGCTTTATATAAAACAAAGCCATTTATTTTAAATCACTGTACCAAAATGCATTGACTTAAGGCGAGAGTTGTTTTACAATACGTTCATATTTTTAAACTTATCAACTTGAACCGAACGTGAAAGGTGACCCATGCCACAGCAAACGATGGCGCTGATGAAAGACTGTATTCCGATTTTTACCGTATTATCGGACGAAAATCGCCACAAAATCCTACAGCTACTGCTCGAAAATGGCGCAATGAATGTCAGCGACATCACCGAGCGACTGCACCTGTCTCGCCCTGCGGTATCGCATCATCTCAAGATTATGCTGCAAGCGGGCACGGTGAGCGTCGAACAAGTCGGCAAAGAGCGGTTTTATAGCATTGCTATGCACGATGCCACCGAAAAGCTAGGACAACTGGCACAACTGATGGCATATCATTGCCCGTCAAATCAAGATTAATTTTTTTATTTAACAAGTTTATAGTTTTAAACTTATCAACTTAAAAAGAGTAGATAATGAAAGCATATTTTATTAATAAATATCAAAAAGCCCCTGCGATTTTAGGCGAAATGCCT
>JBGXSA010000011.1:0-22583 GCA_041811915.1 Moraxella sp.
CATAAAAATAAAAATAAAAATAAAAATCGCTATTTAGAAAATATGGTAAAAATAAATCAAGATTGTGATTGTCAAAGCTATTATTTATAATTTTTATAGGATAGTTATTTTAAAAAGAGGATGTACAATAAAATATCCCCAAAAGTGTTAAATTGCACTGCCGATAACTTCCATATAAATTAATTTAATTTCCAGACTAAGTAAAATAATAACACTCGGTTCAATGATAAACCAAACTTCGCTAAATAAGACCTTTATTTTCTTTTTTGAAGTTGGCGGAGACTTAAATAAACTTCCTGCAAAACCGTAATTTTAATTTTTGAAAGTGCTTGATTATAAGGCTTGTTAAATTCTAAAAATCAATAAAATCGCAGTTTTGCAGGATATTTAATTAGTCCAACCAAAGATTAACTATTGTTTGATTGCAATAATATCTTGCTATCTTACAATAACACTTTAAACTCTATTTTAAACTCTATATAGTTATTCACAATATCAAATTTTTTAAACTTATTAGCAATTGGCAAGACGATTGATTTGCTCATTTGCTTTTGTCCACAAACCTAGCAATGGATTTTGCCCAATCAAATAGCACAAATCAGCGGGTCTATCTATATCCCACAACGCCAAATCAGCATCCATGCCAAGCTTTATTTGTCCTTTGGAATTTTGCAAACCCAACGCCTTGGCAGCATGACAAGTCGCCCCTGCCAGTGCCTCCTCTGGCGTCAATCTAAACAGCGTGCACGCCATATTCATGGCAAGCAACAAACTGGCAGACGGCGATGTGCCTGGATTGCAATCGGTGGACACCGCCATCGCAACCCCATGTTGCCGCATTAAATCAATGGGTGGCAGCTTGGTTTCTCGCAGACAATAAAACGCCGTGGGTAACAACGTGCCAACCACGCCCTTATCCGCCATTTTGATGACGTTATTTTCATTCAAATACTCAATGTGGTCAGCGGACAAGCCCTCAAATTTGACGACAAGCCCCGCCCCGCCCATATCCGACAGCTGTTCGGCGTGCAGCTTGACGGGCAGCCCAAGCGATTGGGCAAGCTCAAACAGTTTGGTTACTTGCTTGACATCAAAGGCAATGTGCTCACAAAAAGCATCCACCGCATCCACCAAGCCCTCACTGTGCAAAACCTTGAGCCAATCGCACGCCGCCTCCACATAGGCATCGGCTCGCCCCTGATAGTCAGGCGGCAGGGCGTGTAGGGCAAGATAGGTTTTTTGCACAGTGATGCCAAAGTCCTCACCAAGCTTTTTGGCGACTTTGAGCATTTTGCGTTCGCTTGCCAAATCCAAACCATAGCCTGATTTAATCTCAATCGTCGCCACTCCTTCAGCGACAAACGCCCGCAGACGAGCGGCACTTTGCTCATACAGCTCATCAAAGCTTATGCTGCGCGTGGCTTGCACGGTGGACAAAATACCGCCGCCTTGTGCTGCAATTTGACTATAATCCACGCCGTTTAGCCGCATTTCAAACTCATTGCTGCGGTTGCCGCCATACACCAAATGCGTATGACAATCCACCAAAGCAGGGGTGAGCCATTTGTTTTGGCAATCTATGATGTTGCTTGCGGTATAATCGCCCAGCTCATTGATTGTCCCCACAAAGGCAATCTTGCCATTCACGACAGCCACCACCCCATCATTAATCGCCCCATAGGCAATATCGGTACCAAAGCCAAATTGCGGATTGAAGCTTGCGATATTGGCGTGAATAAATACGCTATCAAAGTTTTTCATTTTGGATTCCTTTTTAAATAAATTTAAATAAATACATTTTTTTAAATCAAAGCTGACAAATCACTAAAATTAAATAATTAAAATAAATAAGCATAATATATAAATAATTAATGAAATATTAAAAAATCATTAAATAATTTAATTGAATAATTCCTATCTAACCATCAAATCACCCTAATCACTCAATGTTTAAAACTCATCAATACAATTAAATTATAAAACCTCAATAATATCCACCGATTTATTGTGTTTTTTGGCGTACTCTATGGTGTATTGAGTGCCAGTGGATTTACCATTCCAAAAAGCCAGCACTCTATCGGCATGATCCACAATCAAACGATTGCGTATAAATGCCGCTCCACGCCCATAGCGTTTGTAATCTGGTTTAAATACAATGAGCTCATAGCCGTGTTCTTTGGCATAATTTTCTGCCAATGTGTCTGCACCTTTTGCCCCACCGCTGATAATCACAGTCGGCTGTTCATTGTATTTTTTACAAAATGCGTTTAATTGCTCACAAAACAAAACATCGTCATCAAAACTACGAGAGCCAACTATCGCCAATTTCATTATTTCACCTTATCTTTGATAATTTATTTTTAATATTTTTTTGACAATTTTTTGATATTTTTTACCAATCAATGTTTGGATAAAAAATTGGTTGATAATATATGCCAAATCATAGCAGCCACAAGCCGTCCAGCAACTTTGGCACCTCGCCCATCTATATCATAGTTGGGATTAAATTCTGCCATGTCTATTAATTTAACTTTACCACTTTTTATGATATGAGCAAGGCATTTTTCTACAAAGTCAAGTGACAGTCCATGACTGTTTACCGCGCTCACCGCAGGCATAAACCCTGCTTGTAACACATCCAAATCTAATGTCAAATAAATCACATCAACTTTTTTGATAAACTCATCAATACTATTTTGGATTTCACAAAAATCCAAATGATGGCATTCATGTTCGCTAATGACAGTTACGCCCAAGTTTTTTGCTTTTTCAAAAAGAGCAGCAGTATTGCCAAAATCACTGATACCAATCGGCATATAATAAAAATCTTGGTCATTTTGTTTTAAAAATTCGGCAATCTGACGAAATGGCGTGCCACTGGTGGCGTATTTGTCATGACGCAAATCAAAATGAGCATCCAGATTAATAATGCCAATTTTTTGATTAAAATTTAAAGCATCATACAATCCCATAAACGAGCCAAACGCAATCTCATGTCCGCCCCCAATGGCAATGGGCAGGCTGTTGTTGTTAATGATTGTACTGATTTGTTTGGCATATTCACTTTGAGACATTTCCAAAACACCATCGGTGATAGTATTGTCATCCTCACAAACGACATTGCCCTTATCACCAATCAGGCTATCCAAGCCCTCCAATGACCGCTGTAATTGCCAAGGTATGGGCAATTTAGCAAAAGCAGATTTGATAATATCAGGGGCGTGTTTGGCACCAATGCGTCCTTGATTGCGATTGACACCTTGGTCGCACACAAAACCAATCAAACAAATGGGCTGATTATGATATTGCCGAATGTGCTGATAATAATATCTTGCCAGATGATTTTCATAAGGCTCTTGTCTGCCTTGATAAATGTGCTGATTAAAAGCGGTTATCATGATTTTCCTTGGATTTTTTGATATCAGTGATTGATATCGGTCATTTAAAAGAATGAATTATTCAAAAGCATTGATTACTCAAACGGATTAAATAACTGCACACCTGTTTTTTTAAAATCTATCACATTGCGAGTCACCAAAATCAAACGATGCTCAATGGCAGAACTGGCTATCCATGCATCATTTTCTGGGGCATGGTCAGGAATGTGCAGTTTGGCACAAATTTCGGCGGTTTTTTCACCAATGGTTAATATTTTTCCTGCAAAAGAGGGCTTGACTTGATTGTCCAACCAATTACGCAGATTTTGCCCTTGTATTTTATCTTTGCGTTCAATTGCCAAAACACCACGTTCCAATTCCATTAAAACAATCGCATTGGTGTACATCAGTTCTGATGAAGTGCAATTTACCCAATTGGCAACATTAGGATGGCATTTTCCCTGTTTTAGGCGGCGAATTTCACTGATGACATTGGTATCTAATAAATACATCATTCTTCCCCAAAATCCACAGGGCGTCTTTGAGCCTTACTGCGTGGTTGCAAAGGCAATTCAATGTCCGCACAATCGGGGCTAATGTCTGCCAACGCCTCGGCAATGGTTTTTTGAGGTGTTTTGTTTTTTGGCACTTGATAATCTTCATATTTAATCAGCACATAGGCAGGCTTGCCGCGATTGGTGATAATCACAGGGGCAGTTTGGGCATACTTTTGAGCAAGGCTTGTATGTTGATTAAATTCTCGGCTGGTCATCACGGTCATGGCTGGCTCCTATTGGGATAAATTTGTATAAACATAACTACATTTTAACAAAAAACCGACAGCTTACCAAGTCTTTTTTAAACCCAAACCGCCTTGCACACCGCTTATCACAAGGCAGTTTGGGTGTCTTTATTGACAAAGTAACTTAACCGTGTATTGCCAAATCACTTAAGCTTGCAAAAACCAATCCTCACGCAAATGCTGCCAATGGGTAAGCAGCTCGCCCGACAATACCAAATTTTTGGCATTTTCAATGTCAGGGGCAAAATAGCGGTCTTTGTCATAAAACGCCACTTGCTGACGCAAAATTTTGTGAGCGGTATCAATCAGCGGCGAGGTTGATAGATTATCCTTGGCATGAAAATCCACACCTTGGGCGGCGGCAAGCAGCTCAATGCCGACAATGGTCGCCGTGTTGTGTGCCATCTCATAAAGGCGTCGCCCTGCATAAGTTGCCATGGACACATGGTCTTCTTGGTTGGCAGAGGTGGGGATGCTGTCCACAGAGGCAGGGTGAGCGTGTGATTTATTTTCGCTGGCTAGGGCGGCGGCGGTCACATGAGCAATCATAAAGCCTGAATTGACCCCAGCGTTTTCCACCAAAAATGCAGGCAGACCTGATAAGGTTTTGTCAATCAACAACGCAATGCGGCGTTCGCTCATAGAGCCAATCTCGCTGATGGCAAGAGCAAGCATATCGGCGGCAAACGCCACAGGCTCGGCATGAAAATTGCCACCGCTAATCGCCACCACATCGCTCTCATCACCAAAAATCAGCGGATTGTCGGTAACGGCGTTGGCTTCTTTGAGCAAAGTCGCCCCTGCTTGGTTGATGACATCCAGACACGCACCCATCACCTGCGGCTGACAGCGTAGGCAATAAGGGTCTTGCACGCGGTCGTCGTCTTCTTTGTGCGATTCGCGGATTTGACTGCCGTCAATCAGGTTGCGGTGGGCTTTGGCGATTTGAATCTGCCCATGATGTCCACGCACCTCATGAATGCGTGCATCAAACGGTGCATCCGAACCACGTGCAGCGTCAATGGACATACTGCCTGTAATGGTCGCGGCTGCCAGCAAATCCTGTGCCAAAAACAAACCACGAATCGCCAAAGCGGTAGAAGCTTGCGTACCGTTGATGAGTGCCAAACCCTCTTTGGCAGCCAAAGTAATGGGGCTCAATCCTGCTTGTGCCAAAGCATCTTTGGCAGCCATCAGCTCGCCACGCACACGCACACGCCCCTCACCCATAATCGCCATCGTCATGTGCGACAAGGGTGCCAAATCGCCGCTTGCTCCCACCGAACCTTTGGCAGGAATGCACGGCATGATGTCGTGATTGATAAGATTGATAAGGCTGTCCACCACTTGACGTCGCACGCCAGAGACGCCTTGGGCAAGGCTTGACAGCTTCATCACGATAATAAGACGCACTACATTATCAGGCAATAAATCACCTGTGCCAACAGAATGGCTCAAAATCAGATTACGCTGCAACAATTCCAGCTCATCATCGGCAATGCGAGTTTTGGCAAGCAGCCCAAAGCCTGTATTGATGCCATAAGCCGCCTTGTCTTTGGCGATGATGGCTTGCACGGCTTGATGCGATTTGTCAATGGCTTGATAAGCCGATTCGTCCAGTGTCAGACTGATGGGATTGTCATACACCTGACGCAGCTGGGCAAAGCTTAATTGGCGAGGTATTAAGGTTAAGGCAGGTTTTTGGGTGTTCATAAAAATTTCCTTTTTTGACATATTTCAAGCTGCAACAGCTTAAGGGAAATAACTTAAGGAAAACACCTTAAAACAAGCCCTTAAGATAAGCCAAAATATGATGAATGCATGGTAAATAAAATTGAATTACATAAATTTGTATAGACAAATTTTTCAACTAATTTAGCAAATTTTCACCAAAAATACAAGTCAATTCAAATAAAAACACCACCAAATCAATCTTTGGTGGTGCCATCAAGCAAACCCAACGTGTTTAATCAACTCAATCATTAAACATATTTTTATTAAAAATCAATTGCTTATCAATTTTTACGCCATTTTCAGCTTTAGAAGCCCAACATTAAAAACCCAACATTTTAAATGATTGATTTAATTTAAATTTATCAATTGTTGGGTGTTATTCTTCCACCCAACTTACGAAAATTCATTTCAGCTTAAGCCAGCCAGCCCATACTCAAAGCAAACTGCCCAAACCACCCTGCCAAAACAATGGACAGTGCCACACGCACAAACCAAATCACCACCATTTTGCCCACACTAAGCGGGATTTTGGTTGCCAAAACGCACGGAATCATTGCCGAAAAGAAAATCACCCCAGACACCGACACCACTGCCGCCACATAGCGAGTCAGAATGTCGCTTTTTGCAAGCAGCAGTGCTGGCAAAAACATCTCGGCAAGCCCCGCCGACAGCCCCTTGGCAGCCGCCAAAGGCTCTGGCAATCCCGCCAACAAAGTAAAAGGATACAATACAAGCCCCACCACAGCAAAAACAGGCGTGTACTTTTCTAGCAACAATCCAATAAGTCCAATGGCAATGATGGACGGCACAATCGCACTTGCCATATTGACACCATCCACAAAATTATCCCATAACAGCTTGTGTAAAGGCGGTGCGTTTTTGGCGGTATCAATGCCTGTCTGAATGGCACTGGTCAATCTTGAGCCATTGAGATTGTCATCGTCGGCAATGGCTTTGTTGTCATCAAAATTTTTGATGGGCGGCAAGCGCGCGGTGATGGCAGTCACCAAAAATGTAATCACCAAACACGACCAAAAGTACAATCCCCACACAGGCATTAAGTCCAAAGTTTTGGCGACAATCACCATAAACGCGGTAGAAACGGTTGAAAAGCCTGTGGCGATAATCACTGCCTCGCGTGCAGAATACGCCCCTTGATTGTACACCCGATCGGTAATCAAAAGCCCCACCGAATAGCTGCCCACAAAGCTTGCCACCGCGTCAATGGCGGATTTGCCCGATGTTCTAAATACAGGCTTCATAATCGGCTGCATCAACACACCCACCGCCTCAAGCAGCCCAAATCCAAGCAAAAACGCCAACATCACTGCCCCAATCGGCACAATCATACCGACAGGCAAGGCTAATTTTTCAAACAAAAATGGCAGCATGTCCTTTGCCATCAAACTGCTGGGTGCAAGCTTTGTGATGTACAAAAGTGCCAGCACCATGCCAATGATTTTTAGGGTGGTGAGAATTTTTTGAGTCAGTGTCTTAAAAGGCTTGGTTGTGATGATTTTGTATAATTCATAAGCCATGAGTCCAAACAATAAAGTAATTGCTAAATTTTTTTGCTCTTTGACCAAATAGCTTGCCATGTGGTCAAAAGCAATGGTGTTTTTGCCTGCAATCTCAATCGGCACAAAAAATAAAAACACACCCAATAAGCTAAATCCAATCAGCTTAATGAGTGCCATTTGATTTGAATGATTGTTCATAGATTTATCCTTAAAACCAAAACGGTTAACCATTAACCACAAAAATCACGAAATAAAACCCCAACACAAAACAAGCCATTGATAGCAAGCTACCAATGGCTGATGACACCTAAAGCACAGCTCACTCCACCATCGGCAAATTAAGCCCAAACTCTTTTGCGGTCTTAATGGCAAGCTCATAACCTGCGTCAGCATGACGCATCACGCCGCTTCCGCAATCGTTTACAAGCACATTGGCAAGGCGTTTGGCGGCAGCATCCGTACCATCGGCGACAATCACCATGCCCGAATGCTGGCTGTAGCCCATGCCCACACCGCCGCCGTGGTGTAGGCTCACCCACGTTGCTCCGCCTGCGACATTGAGCATACCGTTTAATAATGCCCAATCAGACACCGCATCCGAGCCGTCTTTCATGCTTTCGGTTTCACGGTTGGGGCTGGCCACAGAGCCTGTGTCCAGATGGTCGCGACCAATGACAATCGGGGCTTTTAATTCGCCATTTTTAACCATTTCATTAAAGGCAAGCCCCGCCAAATGACGCTCACCCAAGCCAAGCCAGCAAATGCGCGCAGGCAAGCCTTGAAAATGGATGCGTTCGTTTGCCATGTCAAGCCAGTTGTGTACGTGCTTGTTGTCAGGGAACAGCTCTTTGATTTTTTGGTCGGTCTTATAAATGTCCTCAGGGTCGCCAGACAGTGCCACCCAGCGAAACGGCCCTTTGCCTTGGCAAAAAAGCGGGCGAATATAAGCAGGCACAAAACCTGGAAAATCAAAGGCGTTTTTCACCCCCTCATCAAAGGCGACTTGACGGATGTTGTTGCCATAGTCTGTGGCAGGTACGCCCATTGCTTGCAAATCAAGCATGGCTTGTACGTGCACCGCACAAGATTTGGCGGCGGCGGATTTTAGTGCTTCATGACGGCTTGGGTCGGCAGCAGCAGCCCTCCATTCTTCCACCGTCCAACCGATTGGCAAATAGCCATTAATCAAATCATGAGCAGAGGTTTGGTCGGTGACAAAATCAGGCTTAATGTCGCCGTTTTTGGCACGCTCAACAATCAGTGGCAAAATTTCAGCAGCATTGCCAAGCAGGGCAATAGACACCGCCTCGCCTTTGCTTGTGTGCTCTTTGATTAAGCGATACGCATCGTCCAAATCACAGGCTTGCTTATCCACATAACCTGTCCGCAAACGAAAATCAATGCTAGACTGCTGGCATTCAATGTTTAGACTCACCGCCCCTGCAAAAGTAGCCGCCAAGGGTTGAGCACCGCCCATACCACCAAGCCCTGCCGTCAAAATCCAACGTCCACGCCAGTTGTCGGTGGATTTGTCCGCACCATTGCCAAAATGCTGACGCCCTGCCTCGGCAAAGGTCTCATAAGTACCCTGCACAATGCCTTGCGTGCCAATATAAATCCAGCTGCCAGCGGTCATTTGCCCATACATGAACAAATCTTTGCGGTCAAGCTCATTAAAATGTTCCCACGTTGCCCATTTTGGCACAAGGTTTGAGTTGGCAATCAATACGCGTGGGGCGTTTTCATGGGTATTAAACACGCCCACAGGTTTGCCTGATTGCACAAGCAGCGTTTGGTCGTCTTCTAGGGTTTGTAGCGTCTCCAAAATCTTATCGTAGCACTCCCAGTTGCGTGCTGCTCGCCCAATACCACCATACACCACAAGGCTTTGCGGATTTTCGGCAACATCAGGGTGCAGATTGTTTTGAATCATGCGATAAGGAGCTTCGGTCAGCCAGCTTTTGCAGCTAAGACTGGTGCCTGTTGGGGCTTTGATGACACGGCTTGTGTCGGTGCGAGTAAATTTGCTCATAATGCGTCCTTTTTTGCTTGGTTTGACTGAAAACTTGGTTTGACTTAACAAGTGATGATTTACGTCATTCATCAGCCATGCTGATAATTTGTATATACAAATTTAGCAAAAAATTTTGGTGAATGCAAGCACATTTTGCATAAAAATTTGCATTTAAAGCGTGTTGATATCTTGATTTGAATAAAAATTCAGACAAATCACAAACTTTAACCATCAGCAAAAACTTAACAGCCCAAATGCTTTGTGTTATGATGTATCAATTTTAACCACAGCATACAATTTAACCACAGCATACAAAAGGATACCCCATGCCCTATGTCAATATCAAAGTCACAGGCGGCAATGAAGCCCCCACGCCTGCCCAAAAAGCGGCGCTGATAGCAGGCGTCACCAAACTGCTGCAAGAAGTGCTCAACAAAAATCCTGCCACCACCGTGGTCGTCATTGATGAGGTGGAGATGGACAATTGGGGCATTGGCGGCAAAACCGTCAGTCAGCTGCGCGCCAATAAGGGGTAGATGAAAAAAACAGATGTGTTTTGATGGCAATAATTTGTATATACAAATTTTATGATAATTTAGCAAAATTTTTTGGGGAATGTAGGGGGGTTTTGCAAAAAAATACCCATCAATTTTGACGGGTATTTTTAAAGCTGGGCACATTAAGCAATTTTGCAACGCTCCATCTCTTTTTGTACCATTGGCACCATAAAATTAACCGCCTCTTCTTCACTCATTGCGTCCGTCTTGGCTTTCACTTTAACAAAAAATGGCTTTAATAGAGCTTTGGCGATTTCGGCTTTTTCGCTGTCGGTTGGCTCAACAAAAGGCGGTAAATTTTCTGCACCCATTTGATTTAACATCATCTCGGCAAATTTACGCCCTGCATCGCTGGCAAAAAATTCGTCCGCCTCTTTGATTTCATCATCACTTAAAATCCCTTTAAAATAAGGTTCAAGTGTCGCAAGATAAGTAGGGTTGCCCTCCAAACTTAACAGACAGGCATTTTGTTCTGGGCTTAATTGAAATTCAGATTTAATGTCCGCCACCACCAACGCACGATTGGCATTGACCTGAAAATCCATATAAGGACTTTGGATAATCAGTTTGTCAACTTCAGCAGGCATTGCCCCTGTGTCGGTTGTGGTTTCGGAAGTGGTTTCGGCTTTGGTTTCTGTGGCGGTTTCGGCTTTGGTTTCTTGTGTTGTCTCAGCAGGTTTATCACCACCACAGGCGGTTAAAGTCAATAACATTGCCAAAGAAATGGCGGTTAAATTAAACAATTTCATATCAAATTCCTTAAAGTAAAAAATAAAATTCTAGCGTAGCATAAAAACCAAAAAAAAACGATTTTTTACAAAAAATTTGTCTTACTTTTATGATAAAATCACCCTAACTTTAAAAAAATCCCCAACCCATGCCCAAACACACCGCCCAACCCGCTTATCAACGCATCAAAGACGCTATTTTGGCAAACATCCATGCAGGTGTTTGGCAAGTTGGCTGTGCCATTCCTACCGAGCACGCCTTGGCACAGCAATTTGACGTATCACGCATGACGGTCAATCGTGCCCTAAAAGAGCTTGCCGAAGAAAAAGTGCTGGAGCGTCGCCAAGGTTCAGGCACTTTTGTGGCACAAACCCAATACGCCCACACTTTTGTGGAGATTCGCAACATCGCCGAGGACATCAAAGCCCAAGGCAAGGCATACCGTGCTGAGGTTATTTCAAAAAATACTCTACATTTCAATGAGTTATCAAAAGATTTGCAAGCTATTTTTGACAAAGACGCACATCACCCCACCACTGTTTATGAGGTCAAAATCGTCCATTATGCCGATGATGCGCCTGTACAATTTGAAGAACGCTGGGTGGATGGGGATTTGGTGCCCGATTTTATCCATCAGGATTTTAATACAGTCAATACCAGTCACTATCTGATTAATACCATCGCACTTGAAAGCGGACAGTATTTTATCAGCGCACAAAAAGCAAATTCTCAAAGCGCGCGCGCCCTTGGTGTTGCTGATGATGAACCCATTTTAATGCTTGAGCGCAGCACAGTATCGCAAGGCAAAATCATCACCTATGTCAAAATGTCGCACGCGGGTACACACCATAAATTCAGCGGTCAATTATAAATGTGCACCTATACAACTGTAAACTTAAAGCCAAGTTCTTATTACATAGATTGTTATTAAACAAATTATTACTAAATAGATTGTTATTAAAAACTGTTATCAAGCAGACATCAAAGTATTTTAAAAACTTATCTTTGTTTAGGACACTTGGTTTGGGGCGCTTGACTTATCAATATCAAGTACAAATACCAAGTACAAATACCAAGCGCGCAAAGTTAGCAATACAGCGCCGATTTTGAATTTCAAGATTTGATTTAAGATTTAAGCTTGGCTGGTGTTTGGGTGCTCTGTTGCAATGGGTCAAAAATTTATGGATTTGGTATTGTTTTTGTTACATCAAAATTTTATAATGAGCGCATTTAGGCAACCCCTACACCAACATGACCAAACCGCGCCCAGATTTAGACAGCAACGCTTTGATGGACGACAAACCCGTTTTGCGCCCACCGCGCACCCAAACCCAAAAAAGCCGTTGGATTAAGCCTGTTTTGCTGACCAGCTTGGTGTATTTGGTTATTGGCGGTTTGATTTATTTTACCACATCATCGTCCGACACCCCTACACAAACCCACGCAAGCCCGATTGCGCCTGTGCGTACCATCATACCTGCCTTGACAGCCGACGAGGTGGCAAGTACATCTACCAGCGACACCCAAGTATCGCCAACCCAAAACAGCCCACAAACAAATAATTCACAAGTAGGTAATCCACAAGCAGGCAGCCCACAAACAGACAGGGCGCTTTTTAACAGTCCGCCCATTGTAAACAGCACTCAAGCCAACACGCGTGCCGACTTGCCCATAAGCACACCGAGTGTCATGCCCAGTGACGTCAGCACCATGCCAAACGATTATATCTCCGCGCCCATGGACAGCTCTTTGAGCGAAGCCATAGATGACAGCGACGCGCACAATGATTCTTTGCGCAGCGCCATCAATCAAGCGCGCCAAATCAATGATGAAAAAATCTCACAAGCCATCTCTCGCCCCCATCTAAGCGCAAGCGACAGCCAAGTTAATCAAAGCCCCGCCTACGGTGCAGACAGCACCGGCAATACAGGCAGTAGCGACAATAACCTACAACCAGAAGACACACCCCAAGCGCCTTGATTTTAAAAAGCGCTTGATTTTTTAGCTTTGTATTTGACCAAATCCAAACCTGCGCTTATGATGAATCAAGCGCGAGCGGCATTCATAACAGACGGTATCCATCACAATCATCCAAAAAAAACAATTCAACCAAAGTCCATCAATGCCACTTCTTTGAGCACATCTTACTCAAATACAGCCCAAACCTTTGTTAAACAAAACTCTCACATCGTTCAAATGAATGTACTGTGCCAAATTTTTATTGATTGACTCTTGCAAATAGTCCGAATGCAGACTATAATACGCACAATTAGTCTGAATAAGGACTATTTTTATTCAAATTTTCGCCGAATTAACTTAAAAAGGTTAGCTTTATGAGCGATATCAACATTCCCATGAGTCTAAAAGAGCGATTGTTACACTCATTATTATTTGAAATTGGTGCGGTGACGGTGGCATCTGTGGTGGTTTTGGCACTGTCAACCGTCGAGCCCAGCGCCGCCATCGGTACGGGTGTCGCCATGTCGCTGATGGCGATGGTGTGGAATTTGGTGTTTAATGCAGGCTTTGATAAGATTTTTACCGAACCAAGACAAAATCGCAGTTTTGGATTACGCCTATTTCATACCATCAGCTTTGAGCTGGGACTGCTTGTTTTTACCATTCCGATGATTGCGTATTTGCTCAATTTGACGCTATGGCAAGCACTACTTGCCGATGTTGGTTTGACCATACTTATTACGGTCTATGCCTTGATTTTTAATTGGATTTATGACAATATCCGTCTAAAATTCATCAAAACAGGCATGGCTTAAGCCACCACGACATGGGCAGACATAAGATAGATGAGCGGATTTAATCATTTTGATAAATTTGGGCAGACAACCAGTAGCATCTTGCACCATTATGCCAACTGGGCAAAAACCCAAAGCATCAATTACAACATCCTAGCGGTCATCCATACGCTAAGCCGTTATCAAACCTGCACCCAAAAGCAGATTTGTCTTGTGTGGGAGCTGCCCAAGCAGACGGTTTCGACCACTTGTAGCCGCCTACTTACCGATGGCATGATTGAGTTTTTGCCCGCTGACTGTTTGCCTGATGCAAGCGACAAGCGAGAAAAGCTGATGCGACTTACCGAACAGGGGCGTATTTTTGCCACGCCTATCATCGCCAAACTGGATGCGATTGAGCAATCCGCCATTGATGAATTTGGCGAACAGCGTACGCTGACACTGATTGATGAGCTTGGGCAGTTTGGCTCTGTATTGGCTAGGGCGATGAAACAGGGGTGAGCGACTATTGGGGTTGGTGATTTAATATTTGATAATACGCTCAATTTTCACCAAATTAAGTCATCTATTTAACGACCATTTGGGCGCTCTATTTTATTTAGATTTTTATCCCTATATTCACAACCCTTTTGTCCATGACAAACGGTTATCACGCCTGTTGCATCATCATAAGAGATGTCTTGATTATTCATAGAAATCAGCACATCGCCATCTTTATTATATAATGCCGAATATAAATTATCATTTTTGTCATATTTTATCATGATATATTTTTCAATCGGTGTTTCACCAAATTCATAAATACTCGCCGTCTGCATGGCAATAACTTCACGCCCTGTCGTATCAATCAGTGCATGGTCAAAGCCATCGCCATTTTTATTCGTTGCGATAGCAACACCATGATTAAACTCAAAAATGCTGTCATAAGTAGGCTTGAGTACCCATTCTCCTTTGGGGTTAATTAAGCCATATTTTGTATCTTGTGATGCTACAATGGATACACCATCTTTAAAGGGGCGAGCAAAAACAATGTCGGGATTTGGCTCAATCACCTTATTGCCGAATTTATCCACAAAGCCAACTTGTCGCTGTGGTGATGTGGTATCAGAAAATACAAACAATCCTTCTTCACAGCCTTCGAGCGAGACCACACCATCGGCAAAGCCCAAATGCGTATCGGTAATTGGATTGCCCCCTTCTGCCAAAAACTCGCATGATTTGTTTTGATTATCTGCAAAAGCAGGCAGACAAACACCGAAAGATAATAATAACCACCACTTTTTCATAAAATTTCCCAATTATTTAAATATAAGATATTTCTTAAATCATTTAATCCAATGATTAAATTGTGCAAATTTACCCATCTCCCTACTCTGCCGTATCAATAATCACGCCCTGATGGTTGATATAATACCATTTGTCATTTAATCGTACTTTTGCTTTTTGGTTGTCAAAGAAAGGATGTGCATTGTCAAATTGTAACGGTATGACCATTTCGCCTTTTGTATTGATATAGCCATATTTACCATCAAGTTTTACCACTCGCAATTCCCCACTAAAAGGCAAAATATCATCAAACCATACATCAGACAGGATATTACCCTGTCTGTCTATCAAATTCATTTTGCCATTTAGCGTAACGGTAGTAACGCCATCATAAAAATGACCCATCATATGATACCATCGCCCGCCAATTGGCTTGCCTGTTTGATCAATGTATGCCCGCTGACGAACACCGTTGTTAATTTTTACCACCCCTGCCAAGCCGTTCTTGAATTTCTCGGCATCATCATAGAGATCCAAACTAATCCACAAACCTTTTTTATCAATATATGCATATTTGATGGTATGTTCCCCAGTTTTTTCACCAATTTTGGCAATACCTTCAGAAAAATCATCTACATAGGCAAACTGTGGCTCAATCACCATTTTGCCCTGCTCATTGACAAATCCCCAGTGGTCATCCACACGCACCGCAGCCATGCCGTCATGAAAAGCACTTACTTTATCATACATGGGTTTGACAAGCGTCTTGCCTGTTTTTAAATCCGCAAATCCATATTTAATCTGCTCTTGCTCTTTTTTGGCGATGATGATTTTGTGCTCGTTAATCCACCCAATCAACTCGTAATCAAATGGCAAAACAGTTTTGCCCGTACGGTCAATCACACCGCCCTTATCTTGATAAGACACTCTTAAATATCCATCATCTTCACGAATATCTTGATATTTGATATTGGCAATGATTTTGCCATCTGTATTAATCGCCCCATATTGGTCATTTTCACGCACTTTAATCAGCTCATCATTCAAAAAACGCATTTGTTGGTAGCGAAATTCAGTCATTGGCTTGTCTGACAAATTAATCAATCCATATTTGCCATTTTGCTGAGCGATGGCGTATTGCTTGGTTGGGCAAGACAGCGATTCGTATTTTGGTTCAATAAACTGTTTATTATTGATATCAATCAATCCAAATTTATCATTTTGTTTAACTTCAATATATTCTCCACAAAAATAAATGGACTGATACGCAAGGGGAATGATAAGCTGACCATCAAACTTTGCCACGCCCCAAGTCTTGTCATCCATAGACACGCTAGCAAGACCAAGCTCCCGATTAGCCCACCCACCACAAGAATTCACATGATTATATCCAGCAATGGAGCGTTTAGCACAACTAGCCCCGTTTGCTTGCTGAGATCTAGTACCATGATCTTCTATAAATACTGAATTTGCAAAAGCAGGCAGACAAACACCCAAAGATAATAATAACCACCACTTTTTCATAAAAATTTCCCAATTATTTAAATATAAGATATTTCTTAAATCTTTTGGCTTAATGATAATGCACGACCAAAAGGCATAATACGCATTTATTCCACTTCCACCACGTCTGCTTTGTAATGTTCCAATGCTCGTTTCATGGCATCATTCATTGGCGGTGGATTGGTTAATGCATCCATCAAAGCTTGTTGGTCTTCTTTGGCTAAATGTAAAATTCGCATGGTTTCATCATGTTGTTTGATTGCTCTTTGAGCGTGTTCATACGCAATCTGCGTCACAAAATCGCTCATCGTTCGCCCTGTTAATTGACTGGCAAGCTTAATAGTTTCATGGATATGTTTGGGGACACGAACTTCAAGTCTTGCGGTAGTAGTTGCCATAGATATTCCTTTTTTTGATAAATGTACGGTTATTTTACGGCAATTTACCGCAGCTTTCAACCAAAAAAACCGCCCTTACTAACAAGGACGGTTTTGGTTGTTTAACGTGGATTATTCATTGTCTTCATCATCCACATCATCATCGTCATGATGATTGATGGTACACGCATCGCACATAGATTTTCCTTATTGGCTAATATTTTGGCTGTATTTTTGACGTACCGCTTGGGTCATTTGTATCATATTATCAAGGGCGAATAGCGTCTCTGCCCAGCCACGCGTTTTTAGACCGCAGTCAGGATTGACCCATAGACGCTCAGCTGGTACATATTTGACCGCTTCATCAATCACCACTTGCATATTATCGCTGCTGGGCGTGCGTGGTGAGTGAATGTCATACACCCCCGGCCCAATGGCGTTGTGATAGCCATTGCCACGGAAAGCATCTAGTAGCTGTAGCCCCGAGCGAGCCGTCTCAATGGTGATGACATCAGCGTCCATATCGGCAATATGGGCTAGGCAATCATGAAACGATGAATAGCACATATGGGTGTGAATTTGGGTGGTTTCATTGGCACACGAACACGAATGCTTAAAGGCGGACACCGCTTGTTGCCAATAATGGGTATGGTCAGCTTGTTTAAGTGGCAAGCCTTCACGAAACGCAGGCTCGTCAATTTGAATAATATCAATGCCAGCATCTTGCAAATCACACACTTCTTGGTTAATCGCCTCACTAATTTGCAATCGCAACACATCACGCAATGCCGTATCACTTGGAGCAAACGACCAGTTGAGAATGGTAACAGGCCCTGTTAGCATACCTTTCATGGGCTTGTCCGTTAGGCTTTGGGCGTAGCTAATCCATTCTACCGTCATGGCGTTTGGACGGCTGATATTGCCCACGACAATCGGCGGACGCACACAGCGAGTACCGTAGCTTTGCACCCAGCCATTGGCAGATACCCAAAATCCATCCATGTATTTGGCAAAATATTCCACCATGTCGGTACGCTCAGCCTCACCATGAACAAGCACATCAATGCCCAGTTTTTCTTGTTCGTTCACGCATTTTTGGATTTCAGCTTTCATGGCGGTTTTGTAATCCTCATCGGACAGATTGCCTTTTTGCCAATCAGCACGAGCACGGCGGATTTCATCGGTTTGGGGGAATGAACCAATGGTCGTGGTAGGGAACAAAGGCAAGTTAAGCTTAGCGTTTTGCTTGGCATAACGGCTCTCAAACTCGCCTGCACGCACCTGTGGATTGGTGATAAGAGCGGTCAATTCAAACTCGGTGGCGTTATTATCCGCCTTGAGCTGTCCTGTCGCCAATTTGGCACAAATCACCACTTCGCTAAGTTTTTGCTTGGCAAAGGCAAGCTTGCCTTGTAGATGGCTTGGCACGTGTTCATAAGACACATCCACAGGCAAATGTAGTAGACTTGAGCCTGAACCCACCCACAGACGCTCGCCAAGCTTGGCATAAGCCTCGCTAAGTAGCTCTTGAGCCGCCCCTTGATTGGTTGTCCACACCGAGCGACCATCCACCACACCTACTGACAAGGTTTTGTGCGTGGGCAGTTGGTCAATGACTTGGGCAAGGTATTGCTTGGGATTTTTGGCACGAGTAACATCAATATGTAGCCCAAACACCGGCAAATTGCAAGCGGTGTGCAAATTATTGCCCAACGTATCAAAATAGCTAGCCACAATCAGCTTGGGCGGAATGCGTTGTAAGCTAGAATAAGCACGCTCAAAGGCTTGTTGCCATGCCCCACTCAAATCAAGGCTCAAAATCGGCTCATCAAGCTGGGCATATTCTACGCCCAATTCACCAAGCTGTGCCAAAAGCTTGGCATAAGCAGGGATAAGCTTATCCAAATGAGCGGTTTTGTCATCAAGCTCGCTACTGGATAAATAAAGAAAAGATACAGGCCCAATCAGCACCACTTTGATGGGTTTGTCCACGCCTTTGGCGGTCAAAATCGCTTGGGTATCGCTAACTTGTTTGATGATTTGTGTAAAATCCAAATTTTCAAAACGCTCATCTGCTTTGAGCTCTGGCACCAGATAATGATAATTGGTATCAAACCATTTGGTCATCTGCCAAGCGGCGGTATCGGCACATTGCCCTGTGCTGTCGCGCCCACGAGCAAAATAAAATTGACGATCAAAGCTGTCCAGCTTATCGGCTCCCACAAAGCGACTGGGCAACACCCCCAAAGCCACCGCTTGGGTCAATACCAAATCATAATGGGCAAAATCCCCTGTGGTAATCACAGACAGCTCAGCATCAATCTGGTCTTTGATATTGCTCTCAAACACCGCTTGTATTTGAGCGAGCGTCGCTGTACGGTCTTGCTTGCCTTTCCAGTATTTTTCTAGGGCAAATTTGGTTTGGCGTTTGTCGCCGATACGGGGATAGCCTAGGATATGGCTTGTCATGGTCATAATGCTTACCTTCTTTGAATAAAAAGTTGAATAATGATAAAAATTCATGAAATTTTCAAAAAGATGAAAATTACTTGATAAAGCTATTATGCCAAAAAAATAACATGAATAAAAATCATGTTATTCAATTTAAGATGAATTTTATTTGATATTATTATGCAACCGCTTTTGTTTCAAAAGAGTCGCTTACTAAGAATGCAGCACCGTCACTGCCACAATCAACAATGCAGCCTCCACGCATTCAATGCTCGCCCCCACCGTATCGCCCGTGATGCCACCAAGTCGCTTAACAAACAAAGTCCGTAAATAAGCCAAAACCAAAGCCCAAACGCTTAATACCGCCAACGCCATCTGCCAAGACAACACAAAACTCATCACCGCCAAACACACCGCTACATAGCCTGCCACCACAAGCCATAGCAGTGATTTTGGCACATCTTGTAAGGCAGAGCCTAAGCCATTTTGCCGAACATAAGACGTCGTCGCAAACAGCACAAGCACCCCCAGTCGCCCAAGCATCGGCACAAACAGCAAGCTTAAGCCAAAATTTAAGTCCAATAAAGCATAGATACTCGCCCATTTGAGTGCTAAACACAGCACAATAGCAATCACACCCATTGCTCCTGTGTTTGGGTCTTTCATAATAGTCAATGTGCGTTCTCTATCACCAAAACCACCGACCCACGCATCTGCGGTGTCTGCTAAACCGTCTAGGTGTAATCCCCCTGTTAAACTGACCCACACCATCATAATTAAACAAGATAAGAGCATGATGGGCAAATGAATAAAGCTTGCCATCAGCCACAATACCCCACCAATCAACAGACCAATCGCAGGATAAAACAGCATGGATAAGGCGTTTTGCTCTCGGTTAGGTAGATAGGGCAGACGCACCGGCACTGTGGTCATAAATTGCACAGCAATTAACAGTGGAATGATGATTTTATGATAAATCATGACAATAACAAGCGATTATTTTGCAGGATAAAGGTATGAAATTCGCCCAATTCGGCAGGCTGTTTTAAAATCTCATCAAGCGATAAGTCTTGAGCTTTGCAATACAGATATTTAATCACCCCACCATGCGAAATAATGCACAGTTTGTCATATTGATTTGCTTTGGCAAATTGTTCAATTTTTATTAATGCGGTATCAATACGTTTGGCAAAAGCGTCTATACTTTCACCATTGGGCGGTGTAAACCCAGTTGGGCTTTGCCACCATGTCGCTAATTCATTGGCAAATTGTTCAAATAATTCTGCGGTAAATTTTCCCTCCCAATCTCCAAAATTCATCTCGCCCAACTCATCCAACAATAATAAAGGTAGTTTGTATTGTGTAGATTTTTGCCCTGCAATTTCTGCACAGCGAGAAAGGGGAGATGAGATGATGGCTTGCCAATTATATATGGACAGGCGTGTATCAAAAGCAGTATTCATCTGCTCACGCCCCTTATCTCTTAAAGGGTCGTCTAATTGCCCACGCAGAACATGACCTTTGGCAAGTAGCTTGGTTTCGCCGTGGCGTAAAAAAGAAAGTGTTAGCATTATTGACCCTTTAACATAGCAAATAATTTTGGAAATTGTTGTTCACGAGTTGATAAACCATGTCCATATTCTAGTCCACACAACAACCAAAAAGACAACATTTCTTTGTCATCCGTACTTAGGTCTTGACTTAGTACAATAAACTCATCTTCACCCAAACGAAAAACTAATTGCGATAAAATATATCCTAAATCATAACAACCTGCACCACCGCCACAATCAAAATTTATCAATTGTTGCAATGCTGTTTTATCTTTATTTAATACACCTTGAATTAAATTAGATAATTGTTTATGTTGCCGTGGTTTTTCTAAGGGATGAGCTCGATGTACATATAATGTATGCCCAATTTTTACACCATGTACAACGCTTGCTTGTTCTACATAATAATAACAACCTACTGCCATCATCCCTAGAAAACTAAACAACAAAAGAACAATTTTTATCATTAGTTTTTCACTTTCACAAAGCGATATTGTTCACTATCTACTTCAATCACCCACTCTACCGCATCAGGCAAGGCATCGACAAATCGTTCTAATTTAAATTTGTTTTGCGTTTGTAAAAGTTTGCCTGCCAAGCTATCTACTTGCATTAACGCAGGTTCGCACATTTTACGAGTGGACATTAATGCACCAATCTTAAGCTCTCCTTGTTCAATTTGATACGCACCTGACACAAGATTACAGCCATTTAATACCGTAACGCGTTTATCTTTTTGGGTGAATTGAATGGTTAAAGCCTCGCCATTATCGCCGTTAATTGGGGCGTGTCTTTCGCCATTTTTTACTGAATATGCCAAACGCCATGCACCTTCCAAGTGATTTTCAGTCATGGCAAGCGGTTGGAATAAATTTATCTGTGTACTTGTGGAACCTTGGCTTATATTATTCATATTACACGCCGTTAAAGTCAATAAACACATTGCTAAAATTGTTAAGGTTTTCATAAAATACTCCTATCAAATAATCACCATTCTACCACAAAATCAGCTTAATGCTTATCACTCACACCTGCCTCCCCAAACGTTGCCATTTGTTCATGCACCACACACGCCAGTTGAATAATCCCAAAAGCAGTTGTCGCTCCTGTCCCTTCGCCAAGTCTCAATCCTAAATCCAATAAAGGTTTGGCATTTAAAGCGTTTAATACTTTTTGATTGCCATATTCAGCAGATGTATGTGAAAATAACATATACCCACGAACATCAGGATTGATACGTACTGCACATAAGGCACACACGGCGGAAATAAATCCGCCAATAATCACAGGTAATCCTAATTGCCCCGCACGCAGATAAGCACCCACCATCGCCGCCATCTCAAAGCCACCGACACTTTGCAGGGCAAGCAGTGGATTATCCTTACAAATTTCTTTATAGTTATCAATCGCTTGTTGAATAATTTGTGTTTTATAATGAAATGTTTTTTCATCAATTCCTGTTCCTAGGCCTGTTAGACTTTGTGCATCTTCATCTAATAATAATCCTGCCAAAGCCGAACTTGCTGTGGTATTACCAATGCCCATTTCCCCTGCAATATAAATATCTGCCCCCTGTTCTACCGCTTTTTCAACGCTATATTTACCAATTTTTAGGGCTTTTTGGCATTGTTCGGCACTCATGGCAGGTTGTTCTAAGAAGTTTTGGGTTTGTGGCGCAATATGAAATTGTTCCACACCGTCCACCGCATAAGGCTCTCCCACCGAACCACAATCAATCACTTGGTTTATCGCACCATAATGGCGTGCCATCACACTAATACACGCACCGCCTGTCGCAAAATTATAAAGCATTTGCCGAGTTACCGCCTGTGGATAGGCAGATACCCCAGCATTAGCGATACCGTGGTAGCCTGCAAAGGTACAAATATAAAGCTGTTTTGCTGTTGGACACACCTTGCCTTGCATACCTGCTAATTGGGTTACCAC
>JBGXSA010000012.1:0-24667 GCA_041811915.1 Moraxella sp.
GCATGAACTTTGATTTTATGCCAGAGCTGCATTGGCGCTATGGTTATTTTTTGGTGGTTGGTATGGTCGCGCTTATTTGTGCTTATTTGTATTATAAATTCAGAAAAGCAGGCTGGTTATAGCGGTGATTTATGATTTGCTGGATTTAGAATGTGTACAATGTCGCACTTTTTGGGTCTTGGTTGGGATCTGATTGATTGCAAATAAGTTTTAAGCTTGCGCAATCTGCCTTTAATCCATAAAAAAATAATGCTAAAATAACGCCACTTTCAACTTTATTTAACTTATTAATTTTTTATAAAAATGAATCTTTGTAAATTGAGTGGAAGAATGACATCCAACATTGTAAACCTTTCGTAATGTTGGGTTTCTTGGATATATTTGATGTTGGGTTTCGCTATCGCGGGGCGTAAGCCTACAAAAAACGGTTTAAAGCCTGAAAATGGCATTAAAATACCAATCAAGCTTTGGTGTGCAATAGGCAAAGGCGATTAACGATGATTTTGATGATTGATAATTTTTGTAGCTTTACTTACAACATTGTGCAGTATTTTGAGCAGTTACAACAAGACGTCATCGTACGGCGCAACCATGAAATCACTGTTCTTGACATCAAAAAACTAAAACCCAAAGCCATTGTTTTAGGTCCTGGTCCTTGCACGCCCAATGAAGCTGGCGTAACTGTGCCGATTTTGCAGCACATTGCGCCTTTTGTGCCAACTTTGGGAATTTGTCTGGGTCATCAAGCGATTGGACAAGCGTTTGGCGGGCAGGTGGTGCGCGCCAGTCAAATCATGCATGGGCGATTGGCAAAAATCCACCACACAAACAAGGGTGTTTTTGCAGGTCTGCCCAATGGATTTAACGCCACGCGGTATCATTCTTTGATTATTAATCCTGATAATTTGCCAGATTGTTTACAGACAACGGCTTGGGCAAATCATAAAGACGGTACATTTGAGGCAATTATGGGCATTGAGCACAAAACACTGCCCATACAGGGTGTTCAATTTCACCCAGAATCCATCTTGAGTGAATGTGGATATCATTTGTTAAATAATTTTTTGGTGATGTATGGTTTATCCAAATTAAGCAACGCGCACTTACCGCAAGTTGCTTAATACATCTGCATGACAGCTGTGATGCGCAAGTTATAAACAAACCCCAAGGCATAACAAGCCATAAAACAACTTAACATCATTGATTGAGCTTATTTTTTACCAAAAGCACGACCAAAAGCCTAATTTTCAACATTTTTTCTTAAAGCACGTGAAATATCAACACGCCCTAACCCAGTGTGATTAATCCAAACATTCATTGACAGGTAGCAATAACAACCATGACAACACCAACCGAGATTGCCGCACTCAGCGACGCGGACATTCATTTTATTTTGACCGACGCGCTTGCCAAATTACTCAAGCACATTGATTTGACAGATGAGCACATGGAGCAAGTCATGCTCATCATCATGCAAGGGCGCTGCCCTGATGCCTTGATGGGGGCGATTTTGATTGCGCTGCGTGAAAAAGGCGAATCCATCGGCGAGATTACCAGCTGCGCAAAAATCATGCTAAAACTTGCCGACACCATCACCATCAACGATCGTTGTGCGGTTGATATTGTTGGTACAGGTGGCGACGGTGCCAATTTATTCAACGTATCTACCGCAGCGGCTTTTGTTGCTGCTGCTGCTGGCGTAACAGTTGCCAAGCACGGTAATCGCGGCGTCTCCACAAGTTCAGGCTCATCGGATGTGCTAAGCCAAGCAGGCGTCAAGTTGGACATCAGTAAAGAGCTGACACGGCGCTGTATCAACGAGCAAGGCATTGGCTTTTTGTTTGCGCCCAATCATCACCCCGCCATGAAGCACGCCATTGGTGTGCGCAGACAGCTTAAAGTGCGCACGATTTTTAACATTTTGGGCCCTTTGACCAATCCTGCACACGTCAAGCGCGCGGTGATTGGTGTGTTTAGCCCAGAGCTGTGTCAGCCTTTGGCGCAGGTATTTGCCAATTTGGGGCTAGAGCACGTGCTTGTGGTGCACTCTCAGGATGGCTTGGATGAATTTAGCCTAGCAACAGGCACGCACGTCGCCGAGCTCAAAGATGGGAAGATTGATACCCGTGTGATTTTGCCAGAAGATGTGGGTTTACCCTCACAAACACTGATTGGTCTTATGGTTAATGGCGCCGAAGAAAGCTTAAATCTCATCAAAAATGCCCTATCAGGCAAAAGCGATGACCCCATCATTCAAAAGGCCCAAAACATGATAGCACTGAACGCAGGCGCGGCAATTTATGTGGCAGGTCGCGCAAGCAGTCATGCCAAGGGCGTTGCCATCGCCAAAGATACCCTAGACCAAGGCTTGGCATGGCAAAAATTACAAGAGTTTGCCAAAGCAACGCAAGCATAAAGCATTTTACATCACACATTCCACACCAAATGACAGGCAAAACTATGAGTATTTTACAAAAAATCATCGCAACCAAGCACAAGGAAGTTGCCGATTTTAAAAACACAACCGATTTTGAACAGTTAAACGAGCAAGCCCAAAGTCACACACCCAAAGGCTTTGCCAAAGCCCTAAAAAATCGCAACCTTGGCATCATTGCCGAAATCAAAAAAGCAAGTCCCTCCAAAGGCATTATCTGCCAAAATTTTGATCCTGTTGCCATTGCTACAGGTTACAAAAACGCAGGCGCGGCGTGCCTTTCAGTATTGACCGATAAAGACTATTTTTTGGGACATGATGAGTATTTGATGGCGGTGCGCTCTGCGGTGGATTTGCCCATTTTGCGCAAAGATTTTATGATTGACGAAAGTCAAATCACCCACGCCAAAGCCATGGGCGCTGATTGTATTTTGCTCATCATGGCATGCCTTGATGATGCGCTGTGCCACCGCTTGCACGCGCACGCCATCGGCTTGGGACTAGATGTATTGATTGAGGTGCACAACAAAGATGAGCTTACGCGCGCCCTAACCCTACCCAAATCCGCACACAGCATTTATGGCGTAAATAACAGAAATTTAAACACCTTTGAGGTGAGCCTAAACACAAGTGTTGAGCTTGCAAATTATTTGGCAGACGCTCAATTTGACAACCTACTTGTCAGCGAAAGCGGCATTCACACAAGCGATGACATTCGCTTTTTGCAAGCGCACGGCATTTTTCATTATCTGATTGGCGAGCAGTTTATGAAAACAGACAATCCACCTTATGCCCTGCAATCTTTGCTGTCTGATTTTGCATAACGACCATCATGAGTACATTATTTTCACCTTTGATGCTAAAGCGCGGTCAAGTCATCAAAAATCGCTTGGCAAAAGCTGCCATGAGTGAGCAGCTGACCGCTTTTCATTACCCAACCGAACCTTATTATCAACTATACCTCACTTGGGCGCTGGGCGGCGCAGGCTTGATGGTGAGCGGCAATGTCATGGTGGATCGCCATGCGTTAAGCTCGCCTTATGATTTGGTGCTGGATGATGAGGCGCATTTGCCGTTGTTTGGCGCATGGGCAGCTGCCGCCAAAGACAATGGCGCCAAAATGCTGCTACAGCTTAATCATCCAGGCAAACAATCTCCTTTGCACATTTGCAAAGAGCCTGTGGCGCCAAGCCCGCTGCCCATGACCTCCAAAATCGGTAAATTTTTTGGCGCGCCGCGTATGTTGGCGACCGATGAAGTTTATGAGATTGTTGATAAATTCACCCTATCTGCCAAGCTTGCCAATCAAGCGGGTTTTGATGGTGTGCAAATTCATGCCGCACATGGTTATTTGATCAATCAATTTTTGTCGCCGCATGACAATCGCCGACAAGACGAATTTGGTGGCAGTCTAGAAAATCGCGCGCGTTTATTAACCTTAATCATTGAATCCATCAAAAATACCGTCAATAAAGACTTTATCATCGCTATCAAGCTCAATTCCAGCGACTTTCAAAAAGGCGGTTTTGATAATACAGACGCTTGCCATGTCGCCAAAATGCTTGATGTATTGGACATTGATTTGCTTGAAATCTCTGGTGGCAATTATGAAAACCCAGCCATGATGGGCGCCATCAAGCAAAGCACCGCCTTGCGTGAGGCGTATTTTTTGGAATTTGCCAAGCAGATTGGCGACACTTGCACCACTCCACTTATGGTAACTGGCGGATTTCGCAGCGCTCACATCATGCAAGCCGCCATTGATGACGGCGCTGCTGATTTGATTGGTTTGGCAAAACCTTTGGCGCTGTTGCCTGATTTACCCAATCGGCTCAAAAACGGCAATTACACCACCATAGACACTCAAGCGCCAAAGACAGGCATTGCCAAAATTGATGATGAATTTGGCAATATGATTGAAATGGGTTATTATATGCAGCAATTGCATCAGATTGCCAAGCGACAACCGCCCAATCCGCACTACCCTGCATTCAAAGTTTTGGCGGACATTGCACTTAAAATGGGTGTGCATACTGGCAGTCACAAGCTCAAATATTTTTTGTAGTTAATGATTGTTTTTATAGTTAACGATTGATAGGAATGTTATGAAAAAAATTACCGCCGCGCTGTTGTTTGCTTTGACCTCGGCATACACCCAAGCGCAAAGTTTGCCGATTGACGACTCGGCGCGCCTAAAAGCAGGTATTAACATCGGCTCAAGCGCCAATGCTTACAACACAGACGCCAATATCAGCATTTGGCCACACGCTTTTTATGACAACAACCGACTGTATATTGAGGGCGCAGAGCTTGGCGTTTATGCTTATAAAGACAACAAGCATCAAGCGCGCATAGGCTTAAGTTATGATGGGCGCAGCTTTGATCCTGATGACGCCCATGGCGCCTTAAAACAGTTGGAAAAAAGAAAAGATTCTGTATTGGCACACGCAAGCTATATGTATATTACGCCAATTGGCGCATTTCGCACCAAAATTGCAACCGACGCCTTGGGCGAGCACAAAGGCACCACCATCAGTCTGGCACACATCAGCCGATTTCAAGCAGGACAAGCCGCCATCTACCCTTCTGTTGGCGTGACGTGGTACGATGACAGTTATAATAATTATTATTATGGCGTGTCACAATCGGAATCATCACGCAGTGGCATTGATGAATATCAAGCTGACAGCGGCATTACCCCTTTTGTTTCTGCCATGGTGGATTATAAAATCAATGATGATTGGTCCATGTTTGTCAATGCGCGCAACGAATGGCTATCCTCCAAGCAAAAAGACAGTCCTTTGGTGGATAACAGCACCAATGCAAGCATTAGAGCGGGTTTGAGTTATCAATTTTAGACTGGTTGTTTTATCAAAGTTGGTTGTTTTATCAAGGATAACCAACCTTTATCAAACATACCCAAGCTCACCCAAAAACTGATAGAGCTCATCAGCAAATTTTGCATAGCCTGCGTTGTTGGCGTGGATTTGGTCGGATTTTAATTTCTCATCCGACAAAATGGCTGACCACGCCTTGGCAAACAAAGGTACATTTGTACTTTTGGCGACTTTTTCATAGACAGGATTGTCGCTTGCCTTGCCAAACAACGCACTGGCTGAAAAATGCGGCTCAGCAATCAAAATCACCTGAATGTCATTTTGCTGAAGTCTTGTGATGATTTGAGTGAGATTCTCCTCGGTGATGGCAGGTTGTACGCGCCGCAACACATCGTTACCGCCCACGCCAAGCAGCACCAAATCAGGCTTGGCATTCACCACCACATCCAGTCTGTCCAGCACATTTTGACTGGTGTCGCCATTGACGCCCATGTTGTCAATCTGCCAGCCTGTTTTTTGAGCCAGCACATCAGGGTATGCCCTACCCTTATCCGCCCCATAACCAAAGGTTAAGCTGTCGCCCAAAGCAACCACTTTGGCACCGCTTGGCAATTTGTTGTTGGTCGGCTTTTCACTACAACCCACGGCAATGACAATGGGCAACACGGCAAGTGCTTTGATAAAAAAACGGCGATTGGTCATGATGTATCATTCACAGCAAAATTTGTTTATTGTAGCACAAATTGCACATCTTTGTTGATATCAATTCTTAGGGCGTGTTGATATTTCACACGCTTTAAGAAAAAATGTTGAAAATTAGGATTTTGTTGTGCTTTTGGTGAAAAATAAGCCAAATCTTGCCTTTTGTCGTTAAAGCTACTTTAACAAGCTTGTCAATATTATCATATTGACTGCATTTATTGCCTAAAAAGGCTTAATAATTTTCTAAATTTTTCACTCAAATTGAAATGTCAGCACACCCTAATAATAATCTCCCCAACCATAACGATTAAATGTAGGATTAACCACAAAGTATAGTCCAAACAATAAGTCTTCTCTATCCACCCACTGCTCTACATAAGCATAATCATGATAAATATCTTGTCTAAAATTGATATAATAGTTTTGTAAATTAAGACGAATTAAATCGCTAATATCGTATTTGGTTAAGTGATTGTCTATTAATTGAATAAAATAACAACGTGATAAAGGGGTAAATTGTGGTAAAGTAATGACTTTATTGGATTGATGATAATAACAATATACTGCCTTGGGCTTGTTGGGGTGATAGCTGACATAATGTACGTCATTGGGGATAAATTGAACCAATGCTTGATTGACATTGGGAACTTGATAACGAATATTTGTTATTCTTTTAAAATAATATTCACCTTGATAGGCATTATCAAAATTATCATTAGAACTAACCATTGCACAACCAATAATCAGTGCCAATAGCAAAGTCATTGACTCCACTAAAAATAGCGTATATCGTCTTAAAAAGTTATTTTTCATAAATAGATAACCCGTTTTTTATTGGTATAACAATAATATAACCCATAAGCCAACCCATTGTTTTATCAATCCCCCATTTATACAAGCATAAATAACCAATCTTCATCATTATAACCACTTCTCTATTGCATTGCCATTGTTTAATCAGTTGTCAGTTTATAAATTAATGGTTTGAAATTTAAAATGGATTATGTTAAATAAATTTAAGCCTTTAAAAAAAGCAAGCTTAACGCCTGCTTTTTTTGTACAAAATTTAGCCTATTGATTATAGCAAAATCTTGCGCGGGTCTGCCAACAGTTTGGCGATATAGCGAGTAAATACCGCTGCGTCCGCCCCATTAATCAAACGATGGTCATAAGACAATGACAAAGGTAACATCAAGCGTGGCTCAAACGCCGAGCCATTCCAGCGTGGTTGATAAGTGGATTCAGAAATGCCCAAAATCGCCACTTGTGGATGATTGACTAGCGGGGTAAAGTACGTTCCGCCCATATTGCCTTGGCTTGAAATGGTAAATGACGCCCCTTGCAAATCTTTGGCGGACAATTTTTTATCGCGTGCTTTTTTGGCAAGTTCGCCAATCTCAATGGCAAGCTCGCGAATACCTTTATCTTGAGCGTTACGAATGACAGGCACAATCAAGCCATCATCGGTCGCCACCGCAATGCCCATATTGACTGATTTACGCACAATCATTTGGGTGTTGTCATCAGAAACGTGACTGTTGAATTTAGGGTGCTGTGTGAGTGCATACGCCACCACTTTGACAATGAATGCCAAAATCGTTAGGCTGATACCTTGGGCTTTAAATTCACCTTTGAGCTCATTACGCAAGTTCTCGGTATCGGTGATGTCCGCCAAATCAAACTGCGTCACTTGTGGCAACAAAGTGTTGAGATTCAGCTGCGGAATGGACACTTTTTGTAGGCGTGTCAAATCCTGCACTTCAATCTCACCCCAAATCTCTTGATTGCTCATATCAGGCAGCGGCGGTAAGCTGATTGCTGAACCAGCATTGGTGATATTTGCAGGTTTGGCAGCGGTGTTGTTTTGGACAATGTTTTTGACAAAGCCAAACAAATCTTCTTTTAAAATACGACCGTGCACTGCTGTGCCAACCACTTGGCTGATGTCCACGCCCAACTGACGAGCCAATTTACGCACGGCAGGTCCTGCATAGACATCCGCCGCCTTAGCATTGACCTCGCTTTCAGAAAGTTTGGCTTGGGGCTGACTGCTGTTTGCTGGCTTAGCTTTGGCTTGGCTGTCAGATTTTGTGCTTGACTGACTGCTTTGGCTGTTGTTCTGCGGTGCTTGTTGTGATTTGCTTGTTTGAGCTTGAGAGGCTTGGGACTCACCACTTTCGCCTTGTCCGCTTTGAATCACGATAAACGCTTGACCACTGCTGACACTGTCGCCTGCTTTGACCAAAACTTCCGTCACCACACCTGCTACAGGTGCAGGCACTTCCACCGACGCTTTGTCCGACTCCACAAGCAGCAGCGATTGACCTTCGCTGACCTCATCGCCTGCCTTGATAAGCACCTCAGACACCTCAGCACTGTCCACACCCAAATCAGGCAGATTGTAGCTTTTGGCAGCTTGAGTGCTGTTTTGTTCGCTTGCGTTTGACTTACTTGCGTTTGACTTGGTCTGGTTGTCGTCTGCTTTGGCGGTATCACTTTTGACATTGTCGCTGCTTGGCTGCGTTTCGTTTTTTGAGCTGTCGGCACTTTTTACGCTGTCGGCACTTTTTTGACCGTCGGCTGACTTATCCGCTGCACCGCTTTCGTCTATTGTAAACAGTACCGTACCTTCGCTGATGCTATCACCTGCTGCAATGAGCACCGCGGTGACAACACCTGATACAGGCGACGGTATTTCTACCGACGCTTTGTCTGATTCTACAAGGACAATATTATCATTTTCATTGACCGTATCGCCAACTTTGACCATAATTTCGGCAACTTCGGCACTTTCTACACCCAAATCGGGGGCTTTGATTTCCATCGTATTCTCCTATTATTTGGGTTCTGAGATATTGCTGTCATTTAATAAAGCAGCATCCGCCTTGTCTTCGCTGCGACCTTCACTATCAATGACACTGTCAGGCTCATCAATAAGTTCAGGCACTTCTTTTGGCGTAGGACGTTCTGGTGCTGGTGCGTCAGGGAAATAATCATAATGCGGCTGCGGCTGCCAAGCAGGGGCTTGATCCACATCAATACCAAAGCTTGAGATGGCATCTTTGACCAAACGCACATCAATCTCGCCCTCATCCGCCAGTTTTTTCAAGGTTGCCACCACAATATGAGCAGCATCCACATTAAAGAAGCTGCGTAAATTGCCACGCGTATCACTGCGTCCAAAGCCATCTGTGCCAAGCGTGCTGTAAGGACGATTGTCAGGCAACCAGCCACGGATTTGCTCAGAGTAATTGCGGATGTAGTCGGTTGCTGCTACCACAATGCCTTTGTGTGGTGCAAGCTGCGTGGTTATCCAAGGCAGTTTTGGCTCTTCTTCAGGGTGCAAACGGTTATAATCATCGCACGCCATACCATCACGCGTCAGCTCATTAAAGCTTGTCACGCTCCAAACGTTGGCTTTGATGTTAAATTCCTCTGCCAAAATGCGAGCTGCTTTTTGCACTTCACGCAAAATCACACCAGAACCAAGCAGCTGTACTTGACTTGAGCCATTGTCTTCAAGCAGGTACATACCACGTTTAATACCCTCTTCAACGCCTTGTGGCATGGCAGGATGCTCGTAGTTTTCATTCATCAAGGTGATATAATAGTACACACGTTCACCTTCACCATACATACGGCGTAAGCCGTCTTGGATAACAACCGCCAATTCATAGCCATAGCAAGGGTCATAAGTAACACAATTTGGCACGGTACCAAACAAGATGTGACTGTGTCCGTCTTGGTGCTGTAAGCCCTCACCGTTCAACGTGGTACGCCCTGCGGTTGCCCCAAACAAAAAGCCTTGTGCTTGGCAATCGCCCGCTGCCCACGCCAAATCGCCCACACGCTGAAAACCAAACATGGAATAATAAATGTACATCGGAATCATCGGCAAGGCGTTGGTTGAGTAACTGGTCGCCAACGCAATCCACGCACTCATCGCCCCTGCCTCATTAATCCCCTCTTCTAGCATATGACCATCTTTGGCTTCTTTATAGCCCATCAAGGCTTCAGCGTCTTCGGCGACGTAGTTTTGTCCCACGGACGAATAAATGCCAAGCTGACGGAACATCCCCTCCAAACCAAAGGTACGCGCCTCATCAGGTACAATCGGCACCACACGATCACGAATCGCCTTGTCTTTGAGCATCGCGGACAACAAACGCACAAAGACCATCGTGGTGGACTGCTCTTTGCCTTTTGAGCCTTGTAATACGCCATCAAAAATAGACAGCTCAGGAATATTTAGCGGAATGTGTCCACTTCTGCGTGCAGGCAAATGCCCACCCAGTGCCTCACGACGCCCCATCAAATAGCGGTATTCAGCCGAATCCACAGCAGGGCGATAAAATGGCAATGTTTTTAGCTGTTCATCGCTAAAGGGCAAATCAAAGCGGTCACGGAAATATTTTAGTCCTGATTCGTCCAATTTTTTTAATTGGTGGGCTTTGTTGACCGCTTGTATTTGATTGGACAGGCCGTAGCCTTTGACGGTCTTAACCAAAATCACCGTGGGCTGATCTTTGGTTTTCATGGCGGCGTTGTAAGCGGCATAGACTTTTTTGGGGTCGTGTCCGCCGCGGTTTAGGTGCAAAATATCGTCATCAGACAGCTGTTTTGCCATCTCTTCAAGCTCTGGATATTTGCCAAAAAACTCTTTACGCACAAAAGCACCGTCACGAGCGGTGTACAGCTGATATTCGCCATCCAACACCTCTTCCATACGCTGCTTTAATGCACCCGATTCGTCTTGGGCAAGCAGGCTATCCCAATGGTCGCCCCAAATGACTTTAATCACACGCCAACCTGCTCCGCGGAACACCGACTCAAGCTCTTGAATAATTTTACCATTGCCACGCACAGGACCGTCCAAACGCTGCAAGTTACAGTTAATAACCCAGATGAGATTGTCCAGCTTTTCACGACCCGCCATGGAGATTGCCCCCAAGCTTTCAGGCTCATCGGTCTCACCATCGCCCAAAAATGCCCACACTTTGCGGTCTTCGTCTTTGATTAAGCTTCTGTTGGTTAGGTATTTTTGAATACGCGCTTGATAAATGGACATCAAAGGCCCAAGCCCCATAGATACGGTGGGAAATTGCCAATAATCAGGCATCAAATAAGGGTGCGGATAACTTGACAGACCCTTGCCATCTACCTCGCGGCGGAAGTTTTTGAGCTGCTCTTCAGTCAAACGTCCCTCCATAAAGGAACGGGCGTACATCCCAGGAGCACCATGACCTTGATAATAAATCATATCACCGCCGTGGTTTTCGCTCGGTGCACGCCAAAAATGGTTAAAACCAGTCTCGTACAGAGTTGCTGATGACGCAAATGTCGCCAAATGCCCACCCAAATCATCATCGTTAAGATTGGCGCGCATCACCATCGCCAAAGCATTATAACGCATTAGGGCACGCAATTTGCGTTCCATAAACAAATCACCTGGATAAGCAGGCTCATCTTCCACAGGAATGGTGTTGATATAAGCCGTCTCCAGACGGTTAAAGGGCAAGCCCTCTTGTACGCCCAAGTTATATAAGGCTTTGAGCAAAAATTGAGCGCGCTGTTTGTCAGCGTTTTTGATGACCGAAGCAAAGGCATCAAGCCATTCTTGTGTTTCGGTGTGGTCGGTATCGTTATAATACTTAGTCATAAAATTATTCCAGCAGATTAAAAAAATAAACCATTGTTGCGGTGAGTAAACACCAACAGACAATCGCTGCCATACTACCACAAAATCAAACAAAGGTTAATGATTGTACGCAAGTTTGGTAAACAAATTATCAAACGTTGGCATAATGTGGCGCTCATACATTATAAAGGCAAAATCTGTATTTTTTTTATTATTTTTCAAAATGTAAAATCCATAGGTATTTTTTTAAAAAATACCGAAGATTATTCACCATCATAAGTCCCTTGATTTTACAAATGGCTTATTTATGTTTACTGACATTAAAATACCCACCGTACGCTTATCAGGTGGGTATTTTAAAGATTTGGAAATTTAATGACTTAGCAATTTAAAAACTTGGTCATATTGATTGCGCTAATCTTGCGCTTTAAGCTGAATGTAATTTTCAATACTCATGCTGTCAATCAACTCAAGCTGAGTGCTCAGCCAGTCTTCATATTCTTCGTTGGTATCTTTAAGCTCAACAAGCAATGCGCGCGACACAAAGTCTTTGTGTGTTTCGCACACATGAATGGCATCTACAAGAATCTCATGCTTGGTTGTCTCCAAGCGCAAATCGCACTGCAAAATCTCCTGCACGTTTTCGCCAATCAGCAATTTGCCCAAATCCTGCAAATTTGGCAAGCCCTCAAGCAACAAAATGCGATTGATGAGCTTGTCACTGTCTTTCATCTCCTGAATGGATTGATGATAAAAACTGTCATTTAAAGACTCAATGCCCCAATTTTTGACAATGCGTGCGTGCAAAAAATACTGATTGATGGCGATGAGCGATTGCGCCAAAACACGATTGAGCGCGCGGATAACTTCTTTATTGCCTTGCATAACCCCTCCCATTAATGCGCTGTTGTATTAATTGCCACTTCGGCGCTGACCGATTGTAGATAATTTGGCAAGCCCATCAAATCAATCAATCTTAACTGCTGTTCCAGCCAATGCGCATGGTCTTGCTCGGTGTCTTCTAACTGCGCAACCAAAATATCGCGCGTGACAAAATCTTTTTCTTGCTCGCACAACACAATGCCGTCTTTGAGGTGTTCTTGCACGGCGTATTCCAAATTCAAATCCGCTTTTAGCATAGTAGGTACATCTGTACCGATATTAATGTCAGCAACTTTCATATTGGGTGTGCCGCCCAACATCAAAATGCGACTGATTAAAATCTGCGCATGAATCGTCTCATCTGCCATTTCATGATGAATGCGCTCATACAGCTTGCCTAAATGCCACTCGGCATACATGGATGAGTGAATAAAATATTGGTCACGCGCCGCCAATTCACCCCCAAGCAAAAAATTCAAATAATCAATAACTTTTTGTGAACCTTTCATAACATCACCTTAAAAATAATCATTGTGGCATAAAAAAACACCCTTGAGTAGGATGTATGATAACACAAAAACAACAATAGCCAAGCACAAAAATGTAATATTATGAACTGCGAACGGTTCACGCTATGAAAACGACTCTTACAATGAAAATGAGTCTTAGCTGCATTTTTGCTCGCTCATCATTTTACTCATCATAAGTCAATTTTGGTTTTGGCGATTTTAGCTATCTTTATTAATCATTTGGGGATTAATCATTTGGGGTTAGTCATTTGAGATTAATCATTTGGGATTTCTGCTAATAAAAGTCAAGCATTTGCCATTGCTCTCTTAAATTCCCCGATTGGATTAAGTCCATGTTGTCATCCAATCCGTCAGCTTGCGATCACATCAATCACACTCACTTTGGCATGGTGCTCATCCAGCAAATCCTGCACCATTGGCTGACAGCAACCACAGCAAGTCGCCACCGCTAAGGTGTCTTGCAGCTTTTGTAAGGTGTCCACGCCTTGACTGATGGCGTTTTTGATTTGACTGTCTTTGATGTCATGACAAATGCATACGTACATAATCATCCCTTTATAAACAAATGATGTGAGCAAATTTATCAATATGATTATAATAACAATAATTATTATCGTTTGCAAATTATTTTTTATGAATTTACTTTATAAATACGCCATTCTCAACTTTGTTTAACTCAATTGATTTTTTATATAATCACTTAACCCCAAACCACTCCATAAACCCCTGCTCAATCATATCAAATTCAAATAAGTCACTGCTTAATCGTTGCCCAACTCGGTGCTAGTGGCATTCAGATGCGAGCCTTGTATGTTGATACCAGCCTCTTTGCCTGTTGTAGCTATCGTTAGATTGCCAGCACTTGTGATGGCAAAGCCTGCATCATGTAGTAAACTTTTGCAAAATATTTAATAAAAATTATCAAGGTCGGTGCAATAATAACCGAGTTTATTCTGCTTATTTTCCAACTTTAACTCTTCAGCACGCGAACTAAGATTAGCCAGCCAATCTAATTTATCCAGTGTTATCGTGTCTTTGTATTTAATATATATTTTATTATCATTTATGCGTAGATCATAGCCCAAATGCATTCCTTCAACCAAATAACATAAAATTTCTTCATCATCAATTTTTTGATGAATAAAACCCTCCCCATCAGGTCTTCTTGTAACTTTTGGTAACTCCACCCATAAAAAATTAAGCAAAGATAGACCAAAAATTACCAATGCTAATAATACCGTAAGAAAGATTAGTACTATTTTTTTTCTTTGCCATTTAACACCTTCCCATTTTTTTGAATTTTCATCATAAGTGCCTGAAAATGAATATTTCCAGCTTGATACCATATTGCATAACTTCACAAACCCTTTTTCTTCTAAGTATGCAAAACGCCTGTCGTCAAATTCTCTCATACCAACCACATTAGTAGTTCTCCCATGACCCCAATTGTATCTATCACACCAAGATACATCAACCTCTCCAGTAACAAAAATTTTTTCTCCCAACTTCTGTGCTGAAAAATTGCCATGACTAGATAATGTACTATCCCCAGACCCATAATATAAATCACGTTCAAACAACATATTGGCATAAATGGGCTTAACAAAATACTCAGTAAAAGAATGGCTGTCAGTATGACTTAGGTTTTTTATATGCCTCAAAATACCCCCTTTATGTTCTAAAAACCTATTCTGATTTTCTTCAACTGCATTTGTAACTGATGAAAATTGTAGCAGAAAATCACTTCTAACAATGAAAATAGGCACTCGCCAATTGACAAATGCCTATTGTGGTGCTGATATAAAGCTTGTTTATACAGCTTACGCTTTTAATTTATTAAGCTCACTCAGCAATACCGACAAACTGGCAAGCGATAAATCTTTTTTAACATAAGCCATTTCTTTGACAAATGAAGCAATTTTGTCTGCGTGCATTTGCTGCCACTCATCAAAGCCTTGATTGATGGCATTTTCACTCAGCACATTGAGTGTTTCATTGAGCTGCAAATTAAGCGCACCAATCGCTTTTTTGTCCCAATAGCTGTTGATGGGCAAGCTGTCTATGGCAAGCTTTAATTCATCGGCAAGCACTGCTTTTGCCACACCAAAATAAGCTTTTGCCACTTTGTCCACGCCTGCTGCATTGCCATCTGACAGCGCAACCACATCCAAAGATTTGACCAGCACAGGGAATGTAGCAAAAAGCTTGGCTTGACTGTCCAAAACATCCTCTGCCACAAGCGCATTGCTGCCGCGAATGACATCATCTTTAAAGTGCACATCAAACACATCAGGATTATCAATCAATGTTTTGATGGATGTTTTGAATGCTTGGGTCAAATTCTTGGCATCTTTGACATCGGCATTATTGCTAAGCAGCCACGCAATCGCATTTTTGAACGATTCGCGAATGTCGCTTTCAATCTCAAGCTGGGTATGCGCAGCAATGACATTATCCAGCGCAATCAGCGCATCCCACTGTGCTTGAATATCAAACACATCGCGCACAATGGCATAAGCGTGGGTGATGTTACTGATGGACTGTCCAAGCTCTTCGTGCAAGGCAAAAATATTCTCAAGCCCCAAACGATTGACAATGCCATTGGTCAAATAAGTGCAGATGATTTCGCGGTGCAAGCGATGCTTAATCATATCCTCAAAAAAGCGCTCGCCCAAAACTTTGGGGAAGTATTTTTTGAGCTCATCCAAAAAGTAAGGATTGTCAGGCAAATCGCTTGAAAGCATTTCATCATATACCCACATCTTGCCATAAGACAACAAAACAGCAAATTCAGGGTTTGTTAAACCTTGCTGATTTTTTTGGCGAGCAGCAATCACCTCTTCGCTGGGCAAATATTCAATCGCTCTGTCCAATCGCCCTTTGCTCTCCAAAAACTGCATGAAGCGTGCATGATCGCCAAGTTTTTTGACAGCATGAAACACCGACAACTCAATGGCTTGCGGCTGCAGATAATTTTGGCGAAGCACAAGGTTTGCCACATCATCAGTCATGCTTGCAAGCAGTTCATTGCGCGCCATCAAATCCATCTGAGCACGCTCAACCACCGCACCAAGCAAGATTTTGATGTTCACCTCATGGTCAGAGCAGTTCACCCCACCCGAATTATCAATGGCATCGGTATAAATGCGTCCGCCGTGCTGTGCGTATTCAATACGTCCGCGCTGGGTGCAGCCCAAATTACCGCCCTCACCGACCACTTTGGCGCGCACCTCGCTGCCATTGACGCGGATGGCATCATTGGCTCTATCACCCACCTCAAAATGCTCTTCATCGCTGGATTTGATATAAGTGCCAATACCGCCATTCCAAATCAAATCCACAGGCGCTTTGAGCAAGCGATTGAGCAGCTCATTGGGCGTTAGACTATCCTCTTGAATGTCAAATCTTTTTTTCATAGGTTCGGTGATGGCAATCGCTTTGTCGCTACGACTAAACACACCGCCGCCTTGACTGATCAAATCTTTATTGTAATCCGTCCATGCCGAACGAGGCAGTTTAAACAAACGCTCGCGCTCAACAAAAGACGCTTTTGGATCTGGATTTGGGTCAATAAAAATATGCAGATGGTTAAAGGCAGCCACCAACTGGATGTTTTGTGACAACAGCATACCATTGCCAAACACATCACCGCTCATATCACCAATACCCACCACACTAAACTGATTGTTTGTGTCATCGGTGTTTTGAATGTCCTTATTCATCAGTCTAAAGTGGCGCTTGACACTCTCCCACGCCCCACGCGCGGTAATGCCCATGCCTTTGTGATCATAACCTGCTGAACCACCCGAAGCAAAGGCATCTTGTAGCCAAAAGTTGTATTCTGCCGACAGACCATTGGCAATGTCTGAAAAGGTTGCCGTGCCTTTGTCTGCTGCCACCACCAAATACGGATCGTCCTTGTCATGACGCACAGTATTGGCAGGTGGTACAATTTGCCCATCAACCAAATTGTCCGTCAAATCCAACAATCCGCGCACAAAGGTCTGATAGCAAGCAATGCCCTCTTTTTGCCACGCATCGCGATCGGCTTGCATGGATTTGTCTTTGACCACAAAACCGCCCTTGGAACCAACAGGCACAATGACGGAGTTTTTGACCATTTGCGCTTTGACAAGACCCAACACTTCCGTGCGGTAATCTTCCATGCGGTCAGACCATCTAAGACCGCCACGAGCCACCTTGCCGCCACGCAAATGCACGCCTTCGGTGCGCGGTGAATACACAAAAATCTCAAACATGGGTTTTGGTTTTGGCAGATAAGGAATTTCGCTTGCCAAAAACTTAAAGCTTATGCGGTCTTTTTTGTTGCCTTGGGCATCTGTTTGATAAAAATTGGTGCGCACCATCGCTGCAATCAAATCCAAAAGCCAGCGCACAATACGATCTTCATCCAAACTTGTGATGGCGTTTAACGCACTGTTAATGCTTGACAAGATGGAATCGGCCTTGATGGGGCTGTGCGTATTGGGGTCAAATTTGGCATGGAACAACTGTACAATCAGCACCGACAGCGCAGGATTGTTGATGAGCGTTTGGTGGATATAATCGCTTGAAAACGGCGCTTTTGCTTGAATCATATAGCGACTAAGCGCGCGCAGCACCACCACATCCATCGCGGAAAGCTCTGTGGTCAAAATCAACTCATTCAGCTTATCAGACTCAATCTTGCCCTCTTTGATTAGGCTAAGCGCGCTTTCAAACTGCGCTTTTACCACCGACAAATCAATGCTGCTTACGTTTTTGGGTTTTAGGGTGTAGTCTTGTAGCCACAAATTATCAGAAGCTCTGCCAAAAGTATAGCTGTCGGCTGTCACCACCGACACACCAAAATTCTCCAAAATCGGTAATACCGTGGACAAATCCGCTGCGGTTTTTTTGCCATAAACTTTCAGGCTCAATGTATCATCGGCATGATGTTTGTCCTGATACAAATTCCACAACAGCTCATCATCTGACAACATCACAAGCTTGGCAAACATCTGACTGTCAATCACCGCCTCATCAGCACCAAAACGCTCTTGATAAGACGCTGGGATATTTGGCAAAACGTCACGACTGATAAAATCAGACTGACTGACACCAAGCACTTGATTGAGGCGCGCCTTGTAGTCGTCTTGCCAGTCGCTCAGCAGCTCAGAAAGCTTATTTTCCACTTGTTTGTCATCGGCAATGTGTGCACGCCCTGGTACGGTGCGCACATGAACGTGTAGGCGCGCATGGCTAGACTCATCATATTCGGTGCTAAAGCCCAATGACACACCCTCGTAGCAATCCAACAAAACCTGCTGAATTTTTTGGCGCAATTGGCTGTTGAATTTGTGGCGCGGCACATACACTAGACAAGACACAAAACGCTGATAAGGGTCAATGCGCGTAAAGAGTTTTAGTTTGTTTTTGTCTTGCAAATTGGCAATGCCTGTTGCAATGCCATACAACTCATCAGGCGTTGCTTGAAAGACGTCATCGCGCGGCAAGGTGTTGATGATGTGCGCCATTTTATTGTAAGCGTGGCTGTTTTTTGGCAATAAAGTGCGCGCCAAAATGCTTTGTGCTTTTTCACGCAGCAAAGGAATGCGCTCAAGGCTCGTTTGATACGCGCGCGAGGTCAAAAGCCCCAAAAAGCGGTACTCGCCGATTAATTTGCCTTTGTCATCAAATTTTTGAATGCCCAAAAAGTCCATAAAGGCGGCGCGATGTACAGGCGCTGCATGACCTGATTTGGAAAACACAAGTACGCGTGGCTCTGTTAGGCGCTTTTTTAAGTCCATTGGCAATCGGTGAAAGCTCTCTGAGCGCGCATCCGCCACATCACCGCGCAGCACACCAAGCCCACTGTTGCCGACTGAATACAGTTTAGGCTCACTCAAATCCTCATCAAAGCGGTACTCTCTAAAGCCCATAAAGATGAAATTATTATCGCCAATCCAATCCAAAAAGTTAAGCACCTCATCACGGCTATAAAACTCCGTTGGAAACGGCACGCCAGCCAGCTGCTGCTTGACGTGCTGCAAGCGCGCTTTCATGTCCGAAAAATCATCCACAATGACATTTAGAACGTTTAATTTATCAAACAACAAATCGCTGATTTTGATAAGTCCGTCCTCGTCTTGACGATTGATTTCGCAGTGCACAAGCGCCATTTGTGTTGTGCCGTCCATGGTGTCTTGATTGCTCACGGTCGCTGCGCTCACCTCACTGACCGTATCATTTGCGCGCACCTTCAAAATCGCTGTGTGAATGCGGTGCACCACAATACCCGCCTCTTCTAAAGTCATCAAGATGGTGTCTGTCAAAAACGGCTTGTCCACAGCAGCCAGCTGCACGATGGTGTGCTCGCTGTCAAAGTCCACATTGCTGTCGGTGTTGAACACCGCAAGCTTGGGCGCGTGCGCAATCAGGCTGTTTTGCAGCAATTGAAAATGATTGAGCGCCATGCCTGCCAAATCCTGCACGCGATAATTGACAATGCTGGCATTTAAAATATGGCGGTGATAAGCCTGCATAAACGCCGACAGCACCGCTTCATTGACATGACCCTGCCGATAAGCCACTTGGGTCAATGCACTGATTTGTTCAGAAGATATGTGAAAAGAATCCATAAGTCACCTTGATTAATTATGAGAATGCATTTAAGTGTGCTTATTTTGCAAATGAATCAACACGACAATTTACAAAACAAGCAACCATAAAACGTTATATAAGATAACCGAAATTACATTCGTTGACAAATGGCATTTTCTTGTCAATTGATTAGATTTTATGATAAGTGATTTTGTGCTGTTAGACAACTGTTCGCTGCACCGTTCGCTGTTTTGGGATTTTGTGTTGGCTTGTTGTTTTGTGTTACAATAATGCCAAGTTTGATACATAGTTTTCAAACCCTATCTTTAATACGCTTTAATATAATTTTTTAATACACCTTAACTCGCCTTATGATTCCACAAACCGCCATCAATTCTGATTTAACAAATCCACAAGACACCAAGCTGTCGCTCACCGCCTATCTTTTTGCCGTCAAAAGCACATTCAATCAGATGTTTGATCACGACGTTTGGGTGACATGCGAGATTCGCGCCATGAATACCAAAGGCGGGCATTATTATTTTGAACTGGCTGACAAAGACGCCGATGATACTCTCAGCGCCAGTTGCCGTGGTACGTTGTGGCGTTATAGTGCGGCAGGCATTATCCGCCGCTTTGAGAGCAGCACCAATGTCAAGCTTGGCACAGGGCTGAAGGTTTTGCTGCGCGGGCGCGCCACTTTTCATGCGCAGTTTGGATTTTCGTTTAACATCACCGACATTGACCCGTCATTTACATTGGGTGAGCTTGCCCAAGCTTATCAACAGATGAAAAATAAGCTTGAAAAAAATGGCTTATTGGCACTAAACAAAGCCATATCCATGCCTTTTGACATTCAAAAAGTGGCGGTCGTTGCCCCCGAAAATGCGGCAGGTCTGGGCGATTTTCGCGCAGAAGCTGATAGGCTTATGCGCGCCAAAGTGTGTCAATTTGAGTATTATTACGCCACTTTTCAAGGCAATGACGCACCAAAAAGTGTGCGACAAGCCATTTATGAGGCGCTTAGCAGTTATGATGACGCGCCATTTGATATTTTGGTGATTATCCGTGGTGGCGGTGCCGTGGGTGATTTGGCGTATTTAAATGATTATGAGCTGGCAGCAACCGTCGCAGAGGTGCCTGTGCCTGTTTGGGTGGGGATTGGGCATGAGCGCGATACGGTAATTTTGGATGAGGTGGCGCACACAAGCTTTGATACGCCAAGTAAAGTAATTTACGGCATTGAGGCGCACATTACAACGCTGTGGCAAGACGCCAAAGCCACAAAAAATCGCATGGATACTTTGGTGCGCGCCTTACTGCAAAGACAGCGCGCGCATTTGTCCAGTCTTTTTCATCAAGTGCGTCTGGGCAGTCATCACGCCCAAAGCAATTACAGACAAGACATTGACAATCAGCTTAGAATGATTCGCCAAGCCAGCTTTTATCACATCAATCAAGCGCGCGCTGACAGCGAGCAGCTACTCACACGCCATCAGATTTATCGCACCAAGCTGCACAATTTGCGTGGGCATATCAAGCAGCTGCAAAGCTATATCTTAAGTCGCCACCCAAATAACAATCTCAATCAAGGCTATGCGCTGGTCCGCAATCTGTCAGGGCAGCTGCTGACAAGTCAAAACCAAATACAGCCCAACATGACCATCTTGATTCAATTTAAAGACGGCAGCATTCAAGCGCTTGCCCAGCCGCATAAGCCATCACAATCATCATAACCCATTATCATCGCAGCCATTCATCACAACATATAGTGGATAATCGCGCCAAGCCACAATATGGTCTGTAGCAGCAGTGTCACAAATTGGGCTGCCGAACCGACATCTTTGGCAACTTTGGACAAAGGATGGTATTCACAAGACACCCTATCCACAATCGCCTCAAGCCCTGTATTAAATAGCTCCACGATGATAGACAGTGCCGACACCACAAGCAATATCGCCTTTGCCAATACAGCAAACGGCGCAAAGCACAGCACCACAAGCAGCACCGCATTCATCCAAACCACTTGGCGAAATGCCGCCTCCGAGCGATAAGCAGCAGTAAAGCCATCATAAGAATACCCCGCCGCCTTGATAACTCTTTGAATGCCTGATTTGCCTTTCATTTGCTTGGCATGATTGTCTTTGGCGGTATGATCTTGAATGGTGTTTTTATTGGGTGAATTGGTCATGATTTTCCTTTTTAAGTCCACTTTAATTTTATTGAACTTGTTGATTAATAACTTATTGATTAATAAAAGATAAACGGTTGTAAGCTTGGTAAATATCGCCGAACATCTCCAAATATTTACAATAAAATCAATAGTTTAAATGTTATATTTTTAATGGCAAATACCAAACATCAAAAATGCCTAAAATCATTCCGCCAAAAAGTCCATCACCGCCTTGTACTGCTCGGCGGTCGTCTCACACGCGTACATCGCTTGGCGAAATGCGTTGGAATTGGGCAAGCCACTTGTGTACCATGCAATGTGCTTGCGCGCAATGCGACAGCCAGAATATTCGCCATAAAAACGATACAATGCATCCAAATGATTCAAAACAACATCGCGCAGCTCATCAAGACTTGGTTCATCCATCATCTGTCCTGTCGTCAAATAATGTGCAATCTGCCGAAAAATCCACGGCTTGCCTTGGGCGGCGCGCCCAATCATAATCGCATCAGCACCTGTCGCCTCATAAACAAAGCGCGCCTTTTGCGGACTGTCAATGTCCCCATTGGCAATGATGGGTATCTTAACGCGCTTTTTGACCTCGCCAATGAGCTCATAGCGCGCCAAGCCCAAATACTTATCCTCGCGCGTTCTACCATGAATGGTGAGCGCACTGATGCCTGCTTGTTCGGCAATTTTGGCAACCGTTAGGATGTTTTCTTGCCCATTTTCAAAGCCCAAGCGCGTTTTTAAGGTTACAGGCACGTCCACCGCTTGTACCGTTTCGCAAAGCAGACGTTCCACCAAATCCAAATCCTTTAATAAAGCCGAGCCTGCCAGCTTGTTGCAGACTTTTTTGGCAGGACAGCCCATATTGATGTCAATAATTTTTGCACCATTGGCAACTTGAAAACGCGCTGACTGCGCCAATTTTTGCGGATCAGAACCAACAATTTGCGCACATATGGGCGCGCTTTCACCATCAAAATTAGCACGATATAAGGTTTTGTGATTGGCAAACAACGTAGCATCAGAGGTCATCATCTCGCTGATGGTATGCCCAACACCAAAGGATTTGCACAACCTGCGAAAAGGATTGTCCGTAACGCCCGCCATCGGTGCCAGCCAAATTCTATTATCAATCTTTAAGTCTTTGATATACAAAGGTTTTAGTAAAGGGTGTTGATTTTCAAGGGGTTTTTGGGGATTGTTGTCTGTCATAATTTTGGTATAAACTCGCATAAAATGGCATAAACTTGCATATTGTCGTTTTGATGTTGTAATATATTTACAACTTTTTACAACCGAGTTGCAGGAGTTGTAAATTATGGGCAGTATTACAAAACGCATCGCCAAAAACGGTAAAATCAGCTATGTAGCTACTGTGCGACAAAGCCGTCAAGGTAACAATTCAAGGCAACAATTTTAGCCAATCCAAAACTTTTAGTAAAGAAAATTTAGCAAAAGAATGGATTAAAAAGGTTAAAGTCAAGCTTGATTTGGGCAATATCAATAAAAACATCAAGACATCCTTGCCATGCTGATGTCATGCTGATTGTATGTCATCGCGACAAAGCCATCAAAGCCCTTCAATCCAAAATACACCACCAACCACACCAACAAGGAGGCACCATGAACAATTTTTATCACACGCTTAGCCCAGATAAAATCAAGCAACTGACAGAAAACGACTGGCAAGAGCGTCTAAGTCCCGAAGAATATCACATTTTGCGCCAAAAAGGCACAGAGCGCCCTTTTACAGGGCTTTATACCGACAGCACCGAGGCTGGCATCTATCGCTGTAAGGCGTGTCATGCCGAATTGTTCAGCAGCGCTGACAAATTTCATTCAGGCTGCGGCTGGCCAAGCTTTGATCAGACCATTCACACACAAGCAATTAGCGAACATTTGGATACATCACATGGTATGCGCCGCATTGAAGTCACCTGCCACAATTGCGGCAGTCATTTGGGTCACGTTTTTCCAGACGGTCCCAAAGAGACCACAGGGCTACGCTATTGCATTAATTCATTGGCATTGGTACTTGATACATCAGCAGAAGGTCAATCATGAATCCATCCAACATTTATCAATACAGCGCCGCTGATTTGATGGGCAATGACGTTGAATTTGCGCAGTTTAAGGGCAAAGTTTTGCTGATTGTCAATACCGCAAGCGAATGTGGTTTTACACCGCAATTGGCAGGATTGCAATATTTACATGAACAATACGCCAAAGATGGGCTCATCATCATAGGATTTCCCTGCAATCAATTTGGCAAGCAAGAACCCAATGACAATGAGGCGATTGGCGCATTTTGTCAAAAAAATTACGGCGTCAGCTTTTTGATGATGCAAAAAATTGATGTCAATGGCAAGCACGCACACCCTTTGTATGTTTGGCTAAAGACGCAAGCTTCTGGATTTTTGACTGATGACATCAAGTGGAATTTTACCAAATTTTTGGTTGGACGCGATGGTCAGGTCATCAATCGTTACGCACCCATCAAAAAACCCGAACAAATTCAATCAGATATAAAAAATGCGCTTTTAATTCAATAATTTTTGATAAAAAAGCTTGACCTGCGCAAAAATTTGTATATAATACGCAATCACTTAAGCAAGTTTGACAATTGGTTCATGCTTATCTTAAGGGTGGTTAGCTCAGTTGGTAGAGCGTCTGCCTTACACGCAGAATGTCAGCGGTTCGAGCCCGTTACCACCCACCATTTTGATAAAGCACAACAATACAACACTTGATTAAGTAGCGACCTTAGCAGCGGTAGTTCAGTTGGTTAGAATACCGGCCTGTCACGCCGGGGGTCGCGGGTTCGAGCCCCGTCCGCTGCGCCATATTAAAGCTTGTCATATCAGACAGCTTATCACATCC
>JBGXSA010000013.1:0-24522 GCA_041811915.1 Moraxella sp.
AGATATAGTAGGGCGTGTTGACATTTCACACGCTTTAAGAAAAAATGTTGAAAATTAAGTTCTGGTCGTGCTTTTGGTGAAAAATAAGCTAAATCTTGCCTTTTGTCGTTAATAAATTTATCAATATTATCATATTGACTGCATTTATTGCCTAAAAAGGCTTACGATTTATCTAAATTTTTCACTCAAATTGAAATGTCAACACGCCCTAACTTAATTCAAATTATTTTAAATCAATGGCTTGAACAAAAGCCAAGCAAATCCAAACCAAGCGCATCAATACGCGCGTAAATCATTAATAAAAAAGCTTATGATACATCATGACATCGCTGTGGTTTATCACAGCAACTATGGACACACCAAAAAAGTCGCGCTGGCAATCTGTCAGGGCGCAAGCGGCCATGCTTCTGCTATCGCCATTGACATTGATACGTTGGTAGGCGATGACAGCGAGGCGCATTGGGCGCAGTTGGACTCTGCCAAACTCATTGTCTTTGGTTCGGCGGTATATATGGGCAGTGTGACAGCCGATTTTAAGGCGTTTATGGACAGCACTTCACAGCGCTGGTTTACAAGGCGCTGGCTGGGTAAATTTGCCGCAGGTTTTGCCAATTCAGGTGGTTTAAGTGGTGATAAATTGGCGACTTTACAGCAGATTCAATTATTTGCCATGCAGCACGGCATGAACTGGCTTGGGCTGCCGCTTATGCCAACAGGACATGGCGAGACTGATTTGAATCGGTTATCGTGTTTTTTGGGTTTGATGACACAGTCCATTGACGCGCCCATTGAGCAGACACCTTGTCAGGGCGATATGGACACGGCGCTGTGGTTTGGTGAGCATTTGGCAAAAAGCATACAGCGCTTATCTGCGGGCAGTTATTTTGATAACCACGATGGCTGTGATGGGTAGGCAAATAAATTAAGAGGAATAAACACAGCGATTGTTTGTCAATCAACTGTGCTGTGTGAACTGTGCTGTGTGTAAGTCAAAACCAATCTTCCAATAAATAAAACCAATCGTCTTTGGTTTTGGCGGTGGTGCTTGGTGATGATGGATTGGGTTTTTGTGTTTTGAGCGCAGGTTTTTTGCTTGTGGTCTTGGATGGGTGGGCAGATGTGCTGACAACAGGAATGGGGTTGTCAGCAATTTGAATGTGCTGACAACCGCTTAACATAAGACAAATGCCCAAAGCCAAACCAAGATTGTTCATTTGATGCAACAATCAATCTTTAGCCAATCAGCGCGGATGGTTGGATGACCATGCAGGATCGCGCACGCGCCCTTGGGCGGTTTTGGTGAATGACTCACCAGAGATGAGCGAACGAATGGTGACGGAGCCTGTGGATTGATTGCCAGAAGAATAGGCAATGCGCGTTGAGTTGGGTGAAAAGCTTGCCGATTCGTGAATGCTCGTTGGTGCGATGGATTGGCTACCACCACCCAAATTCAAAACCGTCAAGGTAGAGCCTGCCACATAAGCAATGCGTTTGCCATCAGGGCTAAAGCGCGGATTGGCGGAGGCGCTTTGTGATAGGGCGCGGATTTGCCCTGTGTTAAAATCATAGCGATACAAGCGCTGAGTGCGGCTGCCATTGTCAGCGGTAAAGACAAAAGAGCGACCATCTGGCGCATAAGAAGGTGAATTTTCCGCCCCTGTCATATTGGTGAGTTTTTTGAGACTGCCTGAGGCAAGGTGCAGCTGATAGATGGCAGGGTCGTTGTTCTCATGGCTGCCCGAAAACAAAATTGTACTGCCATCTGGCGACCATGTGGCGCCAAGATTGTTGCCCTTAAAGGGTGTGACAGTACCGCCACGACCACCGCCATCCACATTGTGAATATAAATGACTGGCAAGCCATTTGGCAGCTGCTCAGCGTAGGCTAAGCGTTTGCCATCTGGCGACCATGCAGGCGAGAATATAGAGCCTTGCACTTGATGGATGGTGCGCACATTTTGTCCATCAGCGTCCATGACCTTTAGGGTGGAGATTTTGTTGCGCGGATCGCCAGTTTCTTCCACAAAAGCAATGCGACCGCTAAAGTCCCCTGGAATGCCTGTGATGAGCTCATAAATTTTGTCGCTCACCACATTGGCGCCATATTTGATGCCGCTTGGCGTGCTGTCGGCGATTTGTGTTTGGCGACCACCAATCACGCGCCCTGTGGCAACCTCAATCACCTCAAACACAATCGCACTTTTGCCGCCGCTCATTGGGCTTACCGCGCCTGTCACCACATAGGGAAAATCGCTTTGCAAAAAGGCGGATTGTGTGTGCATAAAATCAGCCGATGACAAAGGGCGCGCAGGCAGATTTTGACTGGTTGATTTGACATCGGTGTGAATGAGATTGTTGTTGATGGTGCTTGTAACAATGCTGTCGCCTGCAAAAGGAATGAGTGCGATTTGATAAGGATTGGTGGCAGATTGCTTACGAATCTCAAAAGACAGCTCATCATTGGCGTGGCTTGAGGTGACAGCAGACAGCGCCATCATGGCAAACAAAAGGCTTTTTTTCATCAAAAACTCCAATAAATAAATTCAGTCAAAACTGTGCTATTTTAGCAGATTTTTGGCGCAAATAACCATTTATGATTTAATTTGTTGTCATGCAATTATGGGTTATTCTGCGGTGAATGTGGCAGACAGTCGCCGATGTGGCGTACCAATCACAGGTGTCAGCGGACTGGCATTATAAATGGCGGACTCAAGCGATTGATTCAGTACAGAATCACCGCCTGATATGCTGACACTCAACACATTGCCATTGCTGTCCACGTTGATTTTGGCGGTGACTTGCTTGCCTTTTTTGCCACTTGGGACGCGCCAATGTGGTTTGATGTGAGCCTCCAGCGCGCTGCCGATATTTGGAGCGCCTGCACCTGATGTTTTGTTGTTGCTTTTGCTGTTGGTGCCTGAAGTGACGGTGCTTTTATTGTTACCCACGGAAGGATCGGAGGCGCCGACGGCACGTCCGCTTAGCTGACCGAGCCTTTGCTCTTCATCAGCAAGGCGTTCATTATGCGCTTTGTCCAACTTCTCTTTGTTGTTTTTGACTTGCTCATCGTTGTTTTTGGCGTTTTGGCGCATTTCTTCCAGCATTTGTGCTTCTTGCTGCTGGGTTTGTTTGATGTTATCTTCGTGCGCTTGCATTTCTGCGATGATTTCGGCATCCAAGCTTGCGGCGTATTGTGCCATTTGGCGCTGATATTCTGCTTCTTTTGCCAAAAGCTCTTCGTTGTATGCTTGCATACGATCTGAGATGACAGGCGGACTGTCTGTTTGCTCGCTGCTGTCGCCTTCGTTGCCCTGCGCTGCAATAAGCGCGGCATTTTCTTTGATTTGTGCTTGGATTTGGGCAAGCTCACCGCTTGAGATGAGTGTGGTCTCAATGCCAGTGGGGACTGGTGGTGTTGGTGCTTTGTAAAACAGCAGCCCTGCCAACAGCGCACCATGCAGCACAATGCTTAGCACAAGTGGCATGATGCTGTCATTAAAAGTATCGGTCTGGGCGGTGTGAGTGCTTGTCATGGCTTACAAAGAATGTGCTATTTACAATTATTTTTTGGGTGCGGCGCTGTCGGTCAATAGCCCGACTTTGCTGACACCAAGTTTTTGTAGGCTTGCCATCAGGCGCATGATGTCACGATATTGATTGTCGGCATCGGCATTAATCATCACCGATAAATTGCTTGTGCCGTCGCTGGCTGTGCTGTCTGCCACCATACTGCCGATGCGCTCTTGTAAGGCTGTCTCATCCACTGGCTCATCCATGGTGCTGTCGTAGCTCATAAATAAACTGCCGTCTGTTTTTAGGGTGATGATGACGGGCAGTTTTTTGTCATGGCTGATGGTGGCGGTTTTTTCTTTGGGCAAATTCACCTCAACGCCTGTGGTCAGCATGGGTGCAGTGACCATAAAAATCACAAGCAGCACCAGCATGACGTCAATATAAGGCACCACATTCATATCGCTGTTTAGGGATTTTTTGTGGCGCGCAAAAGGAGTCTTTGCCATTAAAAATTCACCGTTTTGTCTGTGGATTGTTGCAAATATTGACGCTCAATGGCGCCTACCAACTCGTCACAAAACAAACTGCGCGCCTCGTACAGTTCGTTGGATTTGGCGGTAAAATGGTTGAAGGCAAGGCTGGCTGGAATGGCGGCAAACAAGCCCATCGCTGTTGCAATCAGCGCCTCTGCAATCCCTGGTGCGACTGTCGCCAGCGAAACCGATTCGGCGTCTGCAAGACCGATAAATGCGGTCATGATGCCCCATACCGTACCAAATAAGCCAATATAAGGCGCTACCGAACCAATGCTGGCAAGCGTTGGCAGTCCTGCCTCCAAAAAGGCTTGTTGTTTGCCAAGACCTACGCGAAATTTGCGCTCAATGGCATCGGTGATGTCTTGCTTGGTGACATTCATGGCAGACAGGCGCAAATATTCTTGATAGCCCACAAAAAACACTTGTTCAAGTCCGATTCTGTCGTTGTCTTGATTGACGCCTTGATATAGCTTGGATAGGTTGTCGCCTTGCCAAAACCACTCTTCAAAACTGGTGTCTTGTGCGCGCATACCGCCAAGCTTGCTGCTTAGGCGAAAAATAATGAGCCAACCGATGAGTGATAATAGCAGCAGCAGCGCCATAACCGCCTTGACAACAAGGCTTGCGTCCATGATGAGACTTAAAATATTTAATGAATCAGCCATAAATCAAAAAAAAGTACTGGATTTTAAAAAAATTAGCCTTATTATATATGGCATTTGTAAAAAAAACCATTAAAACCGACCAATTGCCAATAATTTTTGCAAACAAGTCAAAATCATTTTTAAAAATCTTTTTGGGCGTATTGATATTTTAGGCGCTTTAAACAATGCTTAAATAAGCCCCAGATACACCTTTTTTTGAAAAATAAATCCAAAAAATAAGCCCAAAGACAAGCTTAAAGGTGGGTTTGTAGGTTTTTGGTGGCGCGGTTTTGATGTATAAACCGAGCCATCTGATTTACCAATAATGATATGACCAATAATGATATGAATTGATAGCCACAATGACCGATATTTTTTTGAATGACAAAAACAATTGTAATCTTGATGAATCTGCCTGCAAAAATAAGCCCAATGCGCGTATGACGGCAGATGAGCTGTTGCACAAAGACGTGCTCAATCAAGTGCTTGCCAAAGACCGCCATTACATCAAACAAAAACAGCAAGACATCAAAAAACAGCTGAAGATGAATTTTGATGACAAGGCGCATCAAAAAAGCTTGGCGCACTTGGCGCAAATCATTGACCGCTCACAAAAGGCAGTCAATAAAAGGCGTGAGGACATACCCAAAGATTTGACAAATAAGCTCAATCAAGATTTGCCTGTGACAGCTGCAGCTGATGTGCTGATTGACGCTATCAAGCGCCATCAGGTGATTATCGTGGCAGGTGAGACAGGCTCTGGCAAGACCACACAGCTGCCAAAGCTTGCCATGCTTGCAGGGCGCGGCACCACAGGGCAGATTGGACATACCCAGCCGCGCCGCCTTGCTGCCAGAAGTGTCGCCAACCGCATTGCTGATGAGCTTTTTGAGCCTTTGGGGCAGACAGTCAGCTTTAAGGTGCGCTTTAGTGAGACAGGCAGCGCAAGCAGCATTGTCAAGCTTATGACCGATGGGATTTTGCTTGCCGAGCTTGCGCAGGATAAATTCTTGAGCCGCTATGACACCATCATCATTGATGAGGCGCATGAGCGCAGCTTGAATATTGATTTTATTTTGGGTTATCTTAAGCAGCTGTTGCCCAAGCGCCCAGATTTAAAAGTCATCATCACCTCCGCCACGCTGGACACAGACAGATTTGCCGAGTATTTTGCAATCAATGGCACGCCTGCGCCTGTGTTTACGGTGGAGGGACGCAGTTTTCCTGTGGAAATCCGTTATCGTCCATTGACACAAATGGCGGTGAGTGGTACAGAAGATGATAATTTTGATGAGATGGCGGATAATTTGCCCGATGCGCTCATTTGTGCGGTGAATGAATGCTTTGAGGACGCCAGTCTGCGCGGACACCCCAATTTGGCGGATATTTTGGTGTTTGCCGCCACCGAAAGCGAGATTCGCGAGCTGAGTGATGTGTTGAGCGCACAAAATTTTGCGCACACCGAGATATTGACGCTGTTTGCGCGCCAAAGCTATGCTGAGCAGGCGCGTATTTTTGCGCCGAGTGGTGGGCGGCGCATCATCCTCTCAACCAACGTGGCAGAGACGGCTTTGACAGTGCCAAACATTCGCTATGTCATTGATTTGGGTTTTGCCAGAATATCGCGCTACAACTACCGTTCGCGCATTCAGCGACTGCCCATTGAGGCAATCAGTCAGGCAGCAGCCAATCAACGCGCAGGGCGCTGTGGGCGTGTGGCAGATGGTGTGTGCATACGTTTGTATTCCAAAGAGGATTTTCATGCGCGCCCATTGTTTACCGAGCCTGAGATTTTGCGCACCAACCTTGCCAATGTGATTTTGCAGATGGCAAATCTCAAGCTTGGTATGCCAGATGATTTTGATTTTATTACGCCGCCTGACAGTCGCTTGGTGAATGACGGGGCAAAGCTTTTGTTTGAGCTTGGCGCCATCAGTGCACCGCCCACCAAAACAGCCCAAAAAAAATCGCGCAAAACTCCCATTGCACTCACCAAAATCGGTCAGACGATGGCAAAAATGCCCATTGACCCACGGCTGTCGCGTATGCTGATTGCCGCCCAAGAATTTGATTGTGTGGCAGATATGCTCATCATTGTATCGGCGCTGGCGGTGCAAGATGTGCGCGAGCGACCCTACGGCAAAGAAGCGCAAGCCGACCAAAAACACGCCTTATTCAAAAAAACAGGCGAGCAAACTTCCGACTTTTTGTTTTATTTGCAATTGTTTTATGCGTTGTTTGATAAGCATGAAACCAATAATTTTGAAAAATTGTCTGGCAATGCGCGCAAATCGTTTGCCAAAAAGCATTTTTTGAGCTTTGTGCGCATTCGCGAATGGCAAAAAACGCACAGTCAATTCAGCGAGCTTGTGCGCACACTTGGCTTTTGTACCGAGACATCGGTGCAGAGCGGTGCTGTGTCAAATGACAAAGCGCTTAATGAAAAGGTAATGAATGATGAGTTCATCAAAACTCACAGCGCAACGCACAAAGCCAGCAATAAGCGCACCCAAAAAGCGCCAACAGACACCACAAACGAAGCCAAGCAAAATCAAATTCATCAAATCAACATTCATCGCGCGCTATTGACTGCACTCTTGTCCTTTGTGGCGAACAAAACGGATGTCAAAGGCGAGTATTTGATGACCAAAAGCCAAAAAGCACGCATTTTTCCTGCGTCTATTTTGCACAAAAAAGGCACAGAGTGGCTGATGGCGTTTGAGGTGGTTGAGACCTCTCAGGTGTATATGCGTACACTTGCCAAGATTGAGCCTGAATGGATATTGGCAGCTGCGCCACATTTATTGAAATATCATTATTTTGAACCGCATTGGTCCAAAAAAACAGGGCGCATCAAAGCCTATGCGCAAATCAGCTTATTTGGGCTTGTGATTGTCAATAAATTGCTGGTCAATTATGAGCAAATTGACTTGGTGCAGTCGCGTGAAATCTTTATCAAAGATGCGCTTGTTTTGAATAATTATCCAAAGCCAATGGATTTTTTGCAGCACAATGCCAAAAAGCTTGAAGAAATCAGTCGCATTGAGGACAAGCTGCGCCGCCGTGATTTATTGGTGGATGAAGAGGCTTTGTATCAGTTTTATGACAACAAACTGCCTACCCACATCGCCTCCGCCAAAGCCTTTGAGGATTGGTACAGCGATGTGCAAACAACACAGCCGCAGCTGTTGTATTTCAGTGAAGACGATGTGCTCAACGAGCGCGCTGCTGCAGGTAGGGAATTTCCTGAATTTTGGCAATTGGGCGGCTTAAAATTGCCCTTAAGCTATGTGTTTGACCCAAGCTCAGAAGATGATGGCGTGAGCGTCAAAATCCCCGTCAATGCGCTGTCACAGCTTGATCCTGTGGCGCTACTATGGGGCGTGGCAGGCTGGCGTTTTGATTTGGTGGTGCAATTATTAAAATCCTTGCCAAAAGATAAGCGCCGCCACATCGTACCCATTCCAGACACCGCGCAAAAAATCTACAGCAAGCTGTCGCAGGCGCTTGAATTTGGTCTATTGGATCAATTATCCAAGCAATTAGCCACGCTTGGGGTGATGGTGAGTGCGCAAGAGTTTGATGTCAAGCAGGTAGACAATTACCTAAAACCTTTGATATGCGTGATTGATGACAAAGGGCGGGTGATTGACAAAGACCGTGATATTGAGCGTTTGAATCTAAAATACAAGGACAAAAACAGCACAGCGGTGCACATCACCACAGGTCTGCACACTGATTTTCCACAGCATTTTCATTTTGTGGAAAGTCGCCACATCAAAGGCGTGGTCATTCAAGAGTTTATGGCGCTAAAAGCCGATAAAGCAGGCAGTGCGGTGTCCATTGCGCATTATAATGATTTGTCCTTGGCGATGAAAACGCACAAAAAAGGCGTGTTAAGTTTGATTGCTTTAGCGCTTGGTGCCAAGCAAAAGCAGCTCATCGGACAGATTGACAAGGCGTTTAAACTTGCTTTTGCACCGCTTGGCGATTTGGAGGTGCTCAAAAATATGGTTGTTTTTGCCACATTGACGATGGCGTTTGATGGCGCAGCGTTTGATTTTGATATGAATAATGACAGCGCAACAAACAAAATCCGCGAACAGCTGGCAGGTCGCTTAAGTGATGCCGAGGCAAATTTGCTCAATCATCTGCCCTTGTCAAGGCTTGAGTTTGAGCAGGTGCAAGCGGTGGTGTTGTCGGATTTTTTGAGTGTGGGGCAAACTGTTTTAAAGCAGATGAAAGAGATTTTTACCACATGGCAGACCATTCGTGGGCAGCTGTTGATGTTGGATAGGGCGATTTTTGATGAAAATATAGAAGATATTGAAGATCAGCTGGATGATTTGTCATTGTCGGATTTTGTGTACAAAGTGCCAAGTCATATTTGGCAGGATTATCCGCGCTATTTGTCCGCGCTCAAAATACGTTTGGAGAAGCTGCCTTATAATGTTGAGGCAGATACAGAGGCGTTGTATTTGCTGGACGAGCATATGGAAAAAATTGCGCGCATAGGCTTTGATGACAAATATCAAGAATATCGCTGGGCGGTGGAAGAGTATCGCATTAATTTGTTCGCCCAACCGATGAAAACGCGCTATCCCATCTCTGATAAGCGCTTGCAAAAGATTTGGGCAAAATTAAGCACGCAATAATCCAAGCCAATAAAAAACACTCCCCAAGCTTTGAGGAGTGTTGGATTTTGATTAACCGCGCACTTGCCAGCCATTGACGATGGGGTAGCGGCGTTCGCGGATAAAGGCGCGCGCGCTGACTTTGGTGCCAATGGGCGCTTGACGGCGCTTGTATTCGTTGATGTCCACCATGCGCAGCACTTTGGCGACAGTATCCTCATCATAGCCTTTGCTGACAATGTCCTTAAAGCTTCTGTCTTCTTCAATATACAAACGCAAAATGCCGTCCAAAATCGCATAATCAGGCAGACTGTCTTGGTCTTTTTGATTGGGGCGCAGCTCGGCGCTTGGAGCGCGCATGATGACACGCTCTGGAATGACAGGCTCATCTTCTAGGCGATTGCGATATTCTGCCAAGCGATAGACGTCCGTTTTGTAAATGTCTTTTAATGCACCAAAACCGCCCACCATATCACCATAAAGCGTACCATAACCGCACGCCGCTTCAGATTTGTTGGTGGTGTTGATGACCATGTGTCCAAATTTGTTGGACAGCGCCATCAAAATCGTGCCGCGTGCGCGCGCTTGGATATTTTCTTCGGTGGTGTCCACATTGGTGTCGTGGAACAAAGGCGCAAGCACGCTTTTAAAGCCGTCCACCGCTTCATGAATGGGGCACACGGTATAAGACACGTTGAGGCGCTTGGCTTGCGCTTCGGCATCTTCTAGGCTGATTTGTGAGGTGTATTGATAGGGCATCATGACGGCATAGACCTTGTCTGCCCCCAGTGCGTCAGTGGCAATGCACAATGTCAGCGCCGAATCAATACCACCAGACAAACCAACAATCACCCCTTTAAAGCCCGAGCGATTGACATAATCACGCAGCCCAACCACCAGTGCTTGATACATCTCAGACTCTGTGGAGAGTGTGAGCGCAGGTTTTGCTTGTTGGTCAAATTTTTTGTCTAGAAGGCTGTATTCACCCATCAAAAGCTGCCCCAAAAAGCGGCTTGCTTCATGCGCGATACTGCCATCAGCATTGACAATCATAGAGCCACCATCAAACACCAAATCATCTTGCCCACCCACGCAGTTGGCATAGACAATGGGCAGACTGTTGGCTTTTGCTTGACGCGCAAGCAGCGCCTTTCTGTCGTCTTGCTTACCAATCTCAAAGGGCGAGGCGTTGATGACCACAATCACATCGGCGCCTGATTTTTTGAGTGATTTGATGGGCTCTTCGCGCCAAATGTCTTCGCAAATCAAAAGCCCGATGGTGATGCCTTTGTAATCAAACAGCACTTGATTGTTGCCTTTATTAAAATAACGTTTTTCGTCAAATACGCCATAATTGGGCAAAGATTGTTTGTGATAAAAGCCTTTTTGAATGCCGCCTTGCAAGATGGCAGCCGAATTGAACGTACCGTGATTGTCCACGTGCGGATAACCCACGATGGCAACGGTGTCTTTGAGCCCTTCTGTCAAAGTCGCCATGGCGGATTTGATGCGGTCTGGCAAGCTTGGGCGCAGCAGCAAATCTTCTGGCGGATAGCCAATCATGGCAAGCTCAGGGAAGATGACGATGTCTGCGCCGCGCGCTTTGGCATCCAGTGCGGCAGCTTGCATGCGCTTGGTGTTGCTTTGAATGTCGCCCACCATAAAGCCCATCTGAATGATGGCAAATTTCACACCAGTTGCGGTTGCGATGGTTGTGGCTGCATCAACTGTGTTGTTGTGCTCTGAATGAATTGGCGCAGTCTTAGGGTGTGCCAAATCGGTGTTGGGTTGTTTGTGATGGCTGGAGCTGTTATCCAGGCTGGAACTGTTATCTAAATTGTGCGCTGACATTGTTGTTTTTCCTTAATTTAAAAAAAGATGAGCAAAGTCAATTTGTGGGACAATGTATCAAGAGACAATGTGTCAAATGGGCAAAAAGTCAATCGCTGCGTTTTGTGAGGCGGACGCGTTTATTTTGTCTTTGATTGACAACTGCAAGCCGGGCTTGAATTATCTTTGCCAATTATTGTCAAATTCTAATTTTACCAAATAAAACAAATCAATACTAGAGTCTTATGCAATTTTTATAAAATTTATAATCAATTATCTTTGTTGATATTATTTGTTGTATATTTTTATTTGTTTTATATTTTTTGCACATATTGTCTTTTTTGATATTGCTAACACAATCAATCAACTGTCCAATTATCCAAAAATGATTTATAATAAAAAAATTGGGGCTGACGTAGATTAGACCTAAATTTCACACCATTTTCTCAAGATTTTAAGCTTGTCAGATGGTGTCCCATAGTTAAATCTAAACTCACATTCTTTTAAAAATAAATGGAAATGTTTTTTATCAATACCATTATATTTACCAAGAATGCGTTTAGATTGTCGCCAAAAATTTTCTTGTGCCTAATGTGATTTTGATTATTAGCAAATTCTTTGGAATGATTGATTCTAAAGTGTTTAAAGTCATTCACGTTTAAAGCATTGTAGCTTGGATAAGTATCTGTATAAACAACACTGTCTGGCTTGATTTTACTGGTAATAATAGGCATGAGTGTTTCTTGCTTAGTATCCTTTACAACAATGGTATAAACCTTCCCATTGCGTTTTAAAATACCAAATACAGCAGTTTTACCACCCGCCCCACGACCACGCTTGCCTTTACGCTTACCACCAAAATAGCTTTCATCAAGTTCAATTTCACCATCAAAGCGTTCTTTGGCTTCTAAACTTAAATGATAGTCTATCACAAGACGAACTTTATGGTAAAATAATATGGTTGTATTCGCTTGTATGCCCATCAAGTCAGCTGCTGTTCTAGCAGTAACTTCGGCAATAAAAAATTCAAGTAATTTTCTTTGCTTAGATTTTGTTAATTTACAACGAGTTAGCTTCATATTTTTAGTATAACATGAATGCTAATCTACTTCAGCCCCAAAAAATTTAATAAAATAAAAATTTAAACTTATTTTTTAATAATACCAACTTATTTTTAAATACAATAAATTTATTTATAATCAATAATAAGTTTAAAATTCATCTGTGAAATTTTATTGATTCATTTGATTATTGTAAAATCATTTTATATCATGAATTGCCTTTAAAAAACAAAAACATCATCACACGACTTACCAAATATCTTGTTAAACAGATTATTAAACGATTAAATGCTCTACAAAACCTCAATCGCCACAAAAACACAACGAAATAATATACCACAAGCGCATAATTTGTGGTATATTGGGATTTTTTAGGTATATTGATATTTTTTAGGAGATTGATGATGAGTTTATTACAAAATATCGTTGCGCAAGTGGTGCAAAATGCCCTAAAAGACAACGCACCAGCCCAACAGCCAACCGAGCAGGCAGGCGGTTTGGGCGGTTTGCTTGGCAGTGTGCTTGGTGGTGCGGCGACACAGCCTACCCAAAATCGCAGTGCCAACAATGGCTTTGGGCTGGATGATGTTTTGGGCAGTGTACTTGGTTCGCAGTTGGGCTCACAAAATGGCAATGCAGGCGCTCTGGGCGGCTTGCTTGGCAGTGTGCTTGGCGGTCAGACTCAGCAAAAAAACGTGCCTGCCTCGGATTTGGGTGGGCTGCTCGGCGGCTTATTGGGTGGGACTGCACATCAGCCGCGCGGCGGTATCAACAAAAGCACTTTATTGCTTGCGCTGCTGCCGATTGTGCTTGGTTATATCCAAAAAAACGGCGGCTTGTCGGGTGTATTAAATAAATTCAATCAAAACGGCTTGGCAAACAAAGCGCAATCGTTTGTGAATACAGGCGGCAATGAGCCTATGAGCAGTGATGAGATTCAGCATTTGTTTGATCAAAGCGAAATTCAGGACATTTGCCGTCAAACAGGCGCAAGCGAAGGCGAGGTGTGTCAAGGCATTGCAGAATTATTGCCACAAGTGATGAATGAATTGACGCCCAATGGCAATGTGGATGATGATGAAAATGACGCAAACAATGAAATCAGTGAAATTTTGCAACAATTTGCCAACGCCAAACATTGATAGTAAACGTTGATATGTAAACGCTGATGTTTGAATGTGGATGTTTGAATGGTTTATGTTGTGCACTGATATTAAATGTCTTATCTTTTGATTGTCTTTTAATTTAATATTTATTGACTTAGTGTTTATTGTAAATATGTTTGGTTTATGGATATTAATTTTAAGATATATATGTTTAAGATATTCATGTGTAGAATGTTAATTTAATAAAACATTGATGTTTGAATGATAAAAAATACCTAATTGACAGTGCTCAATGAGGTATTTTTTTATGGGCGTTATTTGACAGTAGTTATAAATGGGCTTTATGAATATGCTTGAGTGTTTTTAATTTATGAATACCTATCAATAAAACAGATGGCAAGATTATTATTTAAAAAACCAAAATACACCACCCATCTAAAAACGCATATTGGCGATTTTTATATTTTAACTTAACCTTTTATTTGATATTGATTCATCAAATATAAATCGTTCTAAACGTAAGATTGATTCGGCTGTTTTTGACTTTCATTTGCTTTGGTACGCTGTGCTGCCAGTGGTGCTGCAGCTGACCTGCCATCACAAGCACACTGCCGTGATGCAGCCCAATTTCAAGCTTGATGTCGTGATTGTCTTTTAGGCGCAGCAAAAAGCGGCGAGATTCGCCAAAATTCACCGAGGCAATCATCGGATTGTCGCCAAGCTCAGGCTCATTGTCTGTATGCCAGCTGATGTGGTCAAGTCCTGTGCGATACCAGTTGCACAGCACGCTGTTAAATCGGCGTTTGCATACTTTTTCAAGCTCATCGCGCAGCTTATTGAGCTTGGTGGTCCATGCTTTGGGCTGTAGTGTAATGCCAGAGTAGGTATATGGGCGGTCAAAATCGCCATACCAAGCTGATACGCGCGGCAACAAATGCGTCTTGCCATACATTTTGATGGTATCTTGGTGCCAGTCAATATGGCGAAAAGGTAAGTTGTTGATATTAGGTTCATTTTGCCAATCGTGCGTGTTGTGGTCAATGCCATCGCACGCCAAAAAATAATCAAAAAATTCATCGCTGGTTGTCTTATCAAAATAGTGCGGCGCGTAATACAAGCGACCAAAAGGCACAACAATGACAATGCCCTTGCCATCATCGTGCGCATGAGCGTCAAAATCAGTGCCTGTCAATTTGCCATCGGTGATTAGCGTGTCCAGTGGGTTTTGTGTGGGTAAATCATCAAATAAATCCATAAGGTTTCCTTGAGGTGTTGTGTGAGTATAGGTATGAAAGTATTTATGGAGGGTTTGGTTTTTAAATGGACTTGGTAGGTTTAAGTCAAAAATAAGTCAAATAAAAAAGCCAATCACCTAAGTAATTGACTTTTAAGGGTTTATTTGGTGGAGATGGCGGGAGTTGAACCCGCGTCCGCCAGCACTACGCCCATAGCTCTACATGTTTAGAATCTGTCTATGGCTTTAATCCGCACCGAACCGACAGTCAGGATGGATTGGACGATTTGCTAAAATTTCGCCTAATTTATCGCAACGCTAAATCAAGCTATCCTTTGTGCGTTCGCTTCTAGGAGAGTGACCAAACCAAAGGCAATCTGCACCGTCCTAAGCTGCCCTTAGGCTGCTAGAGCGTAAGTTTCGTCGTTTGCGACTATTTTAAATTGTACGTTGATTTACAAGAGACATACGCTCTTGACATGCACTACCAGGTTTCATTACCAGCGTCGAAGCCAGAACATCCCCATAGTCTTTTGATTATAGCAAATTTATCTTGATTTTTCAAGGGTTTTGTTGCGTTGGCTTGGTGTTTTGGGATGGCTACTCATTTTGTTATGTCAAACTCATCATGCCAAACGATGACAATTAAAAATCGGTAAATTTTGGCGAACTTCTGTTTGATGGAATAAATCAATCTTTGCATAAGCCACCAAAAACCCTGCGTCTGCCACATCAGTTTGGGCTGTCGTCGCCAAAATACGACCGTCTGCCGCCACGATGGTGCTGTACCCCCATGTTTGGCGTGCGTTGTTGGCGGTGGTGTGTGTGCCGCCTTGGGCTGAACCTATGACGGTACATTGACTATCAATTGCTCGAGCTTGCAGTAGCAGCTGCCAATGTGCCTGCCCTGTCAAAAACGTAAACGCCGATGGGGCGACCAACATATCCGCACCCATCTGCCTTAAGCTTTGGGCAAGGCGAGGAAAACGCAAATCAAAGCAAATCATCATGCCGACCTTGACCGTCTTATCATCAATACTAAACTGTGCCAATGTCGGCGTATCGCTCGCCACAAAAGTTCTGCCCTCATCGTAGCTGCCGACACCGTCATTGACATTGGCGACAAACAGATGAATTTTGTCATAACGGGCAATGATATTGCCCTTATCATCTATGGCTAGGCTTGTCTGAAAAAACTTACCATTATCAAGATACACACCGTGCTTGTTATAAGGACAAGGCAGTGTGCCTGCAATCAAATTGACCTGATGAGTTTTGGCAAGCTTGACAAACCAATCGCAAAGCTCATCAAAACGATGGGCGATGTTGGCTTGCTTACCCATATAGCAGGCGTTTTCGGGCAAAACGATGAGTCTTGCACCGTTTTGACTGGCACTTTTGACGGCATTGTCAATGATGGCAAGATTGTTGTCCAGATTGTCTTGGCTGTTTAGCTGAATGCTGGCAATGAGCATAAATGCGACTCCTAGGCTGTGATGATGAGCTTGTAGTGATTCAATGGTGTGAGTTATTTTAACAATTTTTGGCATTTTAGGCATTAAAAACCGCCAATCATTAAGTTTTGTTGAGAGATTTTATAGTTTAATGATAAAATACTGCATTATTATTTTGAAATTATACATTTGGTTGGTCATGAATAATGGGTTTGCTTTAAATATTGGGCTTGGAGTATCTCAAAAGCTGACGCCGCAAATGCAACAGGCGATTAGGCTATTGCAGATGTCAAGCATTGAGCTTGAGCAAGAGGTGCAAGCCAAGCTTGACAGCAATCCCATGCTTGAACGCGATGAGATGCCTGACGAGACAGACGCAGTCAGTGATTTATCTGAGCACGATTTACCGCAGCAGTCTTTGGAGTCTTGGAATAATTTTAAGGACAATTCATTGAGTCATGAAGATGGTTTTGATGAATATGAAGAGGCGGACAGTTTTGATAAGCTTGGTGAAGCGGGCTTTGATGATGACGCCACAGACAGCCGCTGGCAGGATGTTTATGGCGATGATGTTGAGGTTGATTACAAAAGTGCCGCCACCGAAGACATGGATTTTTTGGGCGCAACCAACCTGTGCATTCAAGACCATGTGCGTTGGCAAATCAGCTTTAAAAAATTGTCCGCAGTGGACAATTTGATTGCCGAACATTTGATTGACTCAATGGACGATTTGGGCTTTATCCGTACAAGCGTGGATGAGGTGTATGCGCATTTTGCAAAGGTGTTGGGGTTTTTTGAGCTTGAAGAAAGCATTGAACCAGATGAGATTGCGACGGTTTTGCGCATCATTCAAAGCTGTCATCCTGTCGGTGTGGGTGCGCGCGATTTGCCTGAATGCTTGCTTTTGCAATTAAAATATCTGCCCGAAGACACCGAGTACATGACCGAGGCTAAGCTTGTGTTGCAGTCTGCTGTTCATCTGCAAAACAACAACATCAAAGCGTTGATGGAAGAGACGGCGCTTGAGATGAATGACATCAAAGGTGCAATGGCGCTCATTCGCACGCTTGATCCAAGTCCTGCACTTAGTTTTGTTACACAAAACGGCGGCGCGTCACCTGCCGATATTCCTGATGTGCTCGTGCTTGCCAAAGATGGCAATCAGCAGAACACCACCATCAGTGCAAGTACAGACAGCTGGCGAGTCATGCTAAATCCACAAACCTTGCCAAGACTTAAAATCAATCAAGAATATGTGGCGCTCATCAAGCGCGGTGATGATTCTGCGGACAATATTTATTTAAAAGAAAACTTGGCTGACGCCAAACTGTTTTTGCGCAGCATAGAAGAGCGCAATCAAAATTTGTTAAAAGTGGCGGTGTGCATTGCAACGCGCCAACAGGCGTTTTTGTTGTATGGAGACAAAGCCATGCAGCCTTTGACACTAAAAGAGGTGGCAAATGATGTGGATTTGCACGAATCCACCGTTTCGCGCTTGACCAGCAACAAAACCATGCTGACCCCACAAGGTTTGTTCCCCTTGAAGTACTTTTTCTCATCACACGTCTCAAGCAGCGATGGCGAGGTGTCGTCTGTTGCCATCAGCGCTTTGATTGAAGAGATGATTGCAAACGAAAATCCCAAAAAACCGCTGTCCGACAGCGAGCTTACGCGCCGATTGGAGGCGCAGGGCGTGGAGATTGCGCGGCGCACAGTGGCGAAATATCGTGAGGCGATGGGCATTGCCTCTTCATCCGAGCGCAAAAAAACGCTGTAAGGCAAACAAGATCGCATCTTTATCAAGCTTTGAGTCAGTTTTTTCCCACAAAATCATAAATATAAAAAACAAATGTCGCGTATTATATATAAATAAAATGATAATGATAGCTTTATTAACAAAAAATAACAAAAATTATTTTGTCAGGGTTGTTATTTTGTGGCAAATTATCTCTACGCAATCAAAAAGTTAACCAATGTTCTGTAGTAACGAATGTTCTGTGGGGTGTTGATTAAATTTGATTGTGGGTATGTTAAAACAGCATTGACATGGGAGTTTGCTATGAATTTGACAATTACCAGCCACCACTTAACCGTCACTGATGCCTTGCGCCATACTGTGGAAGAAAAATTGGCAAAGCCTTTGCGTCATTTTGACAAAATCCAAAGCATTCAAGTGATTTTATCGCGCGATAATAATCACAGCGACCCCACTCATGGCGGCAAAAATGCGCACAATGCTGAGGCGATATTGCGTGTATCAGGACAAGAGATGTTTGTCAAAGCATCTGGCGATGATATGTATGCGGTGATTGGCGAAATGGCAGATATGCTCACGCGTCAGGTGCGCAAGCACAAAACTCGGCTGGAGAAGCGTACGCCCCATCATGACAAGCGCCGCGCGGCAGAGTATTTTTCGGCGCAAGACGTCATGGATGAACAAGATGAAACGGTGGCATGAGGTCTATTTGCTCATTTGAAGGTGTTTGATTGCTAATCGTTGGTTTTAATTATTGAGCTTGAATAATTATTAATTTGATTATTAAGTTTAATTATTGAATTAAGCCAATACGTCTTATTTTTCAAAAACCTTTAGCCAATCTTTCAAAAACCGTTAGACAAAACCACCACCAAAAACCGCCAAATCTAATTTTAAGAATAAATCATTGGGTTTGGCGTCTTTTGTATAAAAGGTAGTAAATTTGGTTAAATAGCTGTTTTAGGTAAATTTATCGGTTTATCAATCAATCCGCACAAAAAATATCATAAATAAAATCTAGTTGCTTTTTTAAGACTTAGTCGCATTTGACAAAAAAGTAGAATTTTTATAAAACATTCCACAAAAATACAAAAGCATAATTAATTGTGAACCGCTTTTAATACAAACAAACATTAAGCCTGTAAACACTCAGCGCAGCTTAAACCGCCAAGCAAGAGACAGCCAGCCGATGACAAAGCATAAGCCGCCAATCGGCGTTAATGCACCGAGCATGCGCGGCGCACCCAGCGCCATGGCATACAAGCTGCAACAAAACAGCGTTATGCCAATCAAAAAAGGCGCAGCGTGTTTTTTGTGGGCATAACCGACATGGCAGGCTGCCGCCACGACAAACAAAGCGATGGTGTGAATAAAAAGATACAACGTAGCCGTCTGCCAAATGTCAAGCTGATAGGGCGTGGCAAATGATTTTAGACCATGCGCACCAAATGCACCGAGCAAAACGCCAACCGCCATGAGTGCACTTGCCAAACAGGCAAGTTGTTTGGCAGCTTCTTTTTGTGGGACAACTTGCGATGGGGGTACTGCTGTCATAAAGCACCCAACGATTTATTAATAATCATTATCATCCAAAATCATATTGTCAATCATCATGGCGCTCTTGATTTTATCCATGGCATTTTTTTCTATTTGGCGCACCCGTTCAGCAGAGATGTTGTATTGGGCGGCAAGCTCATGCAGGGTTGATTTTTGGTCAGCAAGCCAGCGCTGATTGATGATGTCGCGCGAACGCTCATCCAGTGATTCCATGGCGGTGGCAAGCGCATGGTTGGTGTTTTCTTCCCAATCAGCCTCCTCCACAACATTGGCAGGATCAATGGCGTCTTCCAAAAATAATTGGGGGGCGTAGCGGCCATCTTCTTCATCGGAGTCTTGTAGTTCAAAGCTGGCATCATAGCTTGTCAGACGGCTTTCCATCTCAAGCACTTGCTTGACGGTGACGTTTAAATCTTTGGCAATCGCTTCAGCTTCTTCCAAAGTCAGTTGATTGCTTGATTTTTTGAGACTGCGCAAATTAAAAAACAGCTTGCGGTGCGCTTTGGTGGTGGCGACTTTGACAATGCGCCAATTTTTGATGACAAACTCATGAATCTCCGCTTTGATCCAATGCACCGCAAAAGACACTAAGCGCACGCCCTTGTTGGGGTCAAAGCGCTTGACCGCTTTCATAAGTCCAAGATTGCCCTCTTGAATCAAATCAGCCTGATTTAGCCCATAGCCAGAGTAGCTTCTGGCGATATGAATGACAAAACGCAAATGGCTCATCACAAGTAAGCGCGCCGCCTCCACATCGCCGTCATCATAATAGCGGTGCGCAAGCTCACGCTCTTCTTCTGGCGTCAAAATGGGAATCTGATGCACTGTATTAATATAAGCGCCCAAATTGACGCCCGGTGCAGTCAAATGCATGGGCATGGCGGGAATGAGCTCGCGCGTTGGGGTGCTTTGCAGTTGTTCTGCGTCTAGATTTATGATTTTGCTTGGTTTTTTTGATTTTGATTGAATGAATTGATTTGCCAAATCATCGCCATCTTCATCAAATTCATCTGCATCAAATGCGCCCTCGGCGGCAAACTCATCTTCAAATTCATCCTCAAATTCTTCATCAAAGTCATCAAAATCATCATTGTTATCATCGTTGTGATTGTGATTGTGATTGTTATTGTTTCGCATAGTCAATTCTTTTTTCTGCTGTCAAATAAGTCTATTTTAAGATGAATTGCGTTCAAACGCCAGTATTTTTGATGATAATAAAGTGAAAAAATGTATCTTGTTGTTCTGTCGGTTGTTCGCGCAAGTCAAGCAATGTGTGATGGTTTTTTTGGCAAAATCTGGCGATGTCCTTGGTGGCGTTGATGTCGCTTGCAATCAGATAAATGCCGCTGCCATCTGCCAATGATTTTAACGCCAATTTGACTTTGAGTAGGGGCATGGGGCAGGCGTAGTTTTTGCCGTCAATGATGATGTCAATGTTGTCCAAATCAACAAAACTGGCTGTGGTTGGCTGTATCAGCTGTGCGGTAAGTTTTTGGCGCAAAATATCAAGCAAACCATCAAACTTAGGTGTATTTTTGTGATGAATGTGGCTATGCATAATCGGTGGCTGTTTAAAAATGTTGATGTGTCAAATTTGGATGTTGAGCGTTTGCTGTCTTTGGTTTGTGGGTATAAAAGCTTTTGTCAGTCATTCAATTTAAAAACCATTTCGTCCCAAAGAAACATTCAGTCCCAAAAAAACATTCAGTCTAAAAATCATGTAGTCTCAAAGAAAAAGCCGCCAACGCATGGCGGCTTTGTTGTATCATCAGTTGGCAGGTGCAGGTTGCTCTGTGGCGGGCTGTTCTACTGCTGGTGCAGGCTCTGCTGCTGTCGCTTGTGGCTGTGCAGGTGCGGTTTGCTCGCCCCAAATGGCAGGATATTTGTAGCCTGGGAAGGTTTGATGTGCATATTGCTTGAATGCGTCTGAGTTGTAAGCGGCGGTCACATCTTGTACCCACTTGGCATCTTTGTCGGCAGTTTTGACAGCTGACCAATTGATGTAGGCAAATGATTTTTCTTGGAACAGCGCTTCGGTAAGCTTGATGCCAGCATCGGTGGCGTAGTTGCCATTGATGATGGCAAAATCAACCTCTTCGCGCGTTCTTGGCAAATTGGCTGCTTCTAGCTCCACAATCTCAATGTTCATTGGGTTTTCGGCGATGTCAGCTTTTGAGGCTTTGAGTGGGTCAATGCCGTCTTTTAATTTAATCCAGCCCAAATCATTCATCATCACAAGTGCGCGCGCAAAGTTAGATGGGTCGTTGGGTGCAGACACTTTCATGCCATTATAAGCTTCATCAAGCTTGGTTTTTTTGCCAGAGTAGATGCCCAAAGGCGCAGTCGGTACTTGGAATACCTCAACCAAATCCAAATTGTGCTCTGCTTTGAATGTGTCCAAATAAGGCTTGTGTTGGAAGATGTTGATGTCCAAATCACCTGCAGCCAAGGCTTGGTTTGGCATGACATAATCAGTAAAGGTCTTAAGTTCAACCTTGTAGCCTTGTGCCTCAAGCTCTGCTTTGACTTGGTTGCGCACCATATCAGCAAAGTCACCTTCGGTGGTGCCGATGACGATGGTTTGTTTTTGTGTGTCAGCGGTATCTGTGGCTGCTGTGGTTTCGCTGCTTGGTTTGGTTTCGGTTTGAGGGGCAGGCTCGCTTGGTTTTTGGCAGCCTACCATCAATAAACCGCTAAAGCCCATAAGAGCAGCGATGCGAAATGCTTTTTGAGAAACAACTGAAAGAGTCATAAAAAATCCTACGCCAATATACAAAAGTGAATAATTTGTGTTACAAAGATTTATTTTACCATAAAATTTTTATCATAAAATTAAATTTTGTCATAAAATTATGAATAAAATTCATATATGCTATTTTTTATGGGCTTAGCGCCTTGTTTGGTGAATTTGTTCGGCAAAAAAGCCGAACCATCACGATGATTCGGCTGTGTTTATGCGTTTGTGGGATTGATTTACATAAAAGGCAGTTTGGTAAAAATCTGCAAAATAAACGCATTGACAATGTCCACAAAAAACGCGCCCACCATCGGTACAATCAAAAATGCCTTGTGTGATGGGATATATCGGTCGGTGATGGCTTGCATATTGGCGATGGCGGTTGGCGTTGCACCCAAGCCAAAGCCACAATGACCTGCCGCCAAGACAGCGGCGTCATAGTTTTTGCCCATGACACGAAAGGTTACAAAATAAGCAAACAAAATCATCACAATGGTCTGCACAAGCAAGATGATGATGACAGGACCTGCCAAATCCGCAAGCTCCCAAAGCTTTAATGACATGAGTGCCATTGCCAAAAACAGACTCAAAGAGGCATTGCCAAACACGTCAATGGAGCGATCAAACATATCAAATTTAAAAAACGTTGTGAGTGTATTACGAATAATAACACCACCTGCCAGCGCCCATACAAAGGTTGGCAGCTGAAACCAAGTGTCTTTGGCAATCATTGTCATCACATCAGCAAACGCCAAGCACGCTGCAAACAGCGCCAAAGTTTCAATGGCAGAGCTTGCGGTGATGAGGCGAATGTTGTCTGGCTTTTCAAAAATTTCTTTGTTGGCGTTGTCATCATCCATGTTGTGCTTGGTGCTGTACAAAGACTGCTCGTCAGCAAGCTTTTCTACCGCGCTTTTGTTGGCGCTGTCTGGAGTTTGCACTATGCCAAGCTTATTGATGAGCTTGCGCCCGACAGGACCGCCGATGATGCCGCCTGCCACAAGTCCATAAGTAGCTGCTGCCATGCCCAAAGTAGTTGCGCCTACAATGCCGTATTGATTTTCAAGCGTTGAACCCCAAGCGCCTGCCGTGCCATGCCCACCAACCAGCGCAATAGAGCCTGTTACAAGTCCAAGCATGGGTTCAATGCCTGTCATGGACGCAAGCGCAACACCGACACCATTTTGTAAGACAATAAAAGACGACACCAAAATGGTAAAAATGAGCAAAGGTGTGCCGCCAGCTTTGAGTCGTCCAAAATCCGCCGATAAGCCAATGGATGAAAAAAACATCAACATACACGCTGTTTGCAGTTGGGTTTGAAAATTAAATTTGTAGCCCAAGAAAAAATTAAGTGCCGTCACTATGATGGCTGCCAATAAACCACCTGCCACAGGTTCAGGTATGCTAAAATCTTCCAAAAACTTAATGCGTTTTACCAAAAAACGCCCAACAAGCAGCACAATGGTTGCCAAAATCAGCGTGTAATAACCATTTACGGTAAATTCCATAACGCCTCCAACAGTCAAATTATCAACAAAAAATAATAAATCAGCATCAAATATATTTTGCGCTATTCTAACAAAACTTTAATAATCTGCAACTTAAATTTTGATGAATTCAATTTTTTTGTTGAATTTATCGGATAATTTAATTGATGTCAGTGCGATGATTGATTGAGTAGATTGCCGATGGTCATTAGGCGTTGTTTGAGTTGGTCGGTCAGCGCCTCTAAGTCTTGCTCGGTCGGTTTGGTTTGGCGAACAAACGCCTCATCGCGCCAAAAGATGACGATGTGATTGGCTTTGGTGGCGATGGCGATGACAAAAGGATTGAGTGATTCAAAATCCAAAGCTTGCCCATGAAGTGGGGCGGCACTTTTTGCGCTGTCATTGAGCGGGGCATTGAGTGGGACGTGGCGCCATGCATTGTCTGCTGCGATGTAGCATTGTTGTGGCAGCTGCCAGTCGTCCATAAGCAAACTGTACTGCATGGTCATTGCCGATATTGCTTGGCTTGTGTAGTCGCCCAATGTGCCAGCTGCTGGCGGTTTGTTGCTGGTTAGCCACGGTGGGGTAGGCGCAAGCTTAGGGTGCAGCTCTTTGCGTTTTGCCATCATTCTAAGCGTTTCGGTCAAAAGCTCATGAGGCTTGGCTTGACCGCTGCGAAAATTACCAATCATAAAAATCACAATGCCAAGCACAAGCCAATGCCCGACGCCAAAGCCCTCAAAAAATTCACTCATGCGCACACTCTGATTAAAAAGTTTAGGGCGTATTGAACTTTGGTATTTGCAATGAAAAATGAGAAAAATCGCACGTTTTTCAAGGAAAATCGTGCAGTTAATATTAAAATATTAACAAGCGATTTGACGAAGAAAAACAAGATTTAGCCATTTTTCATGCAAAAATTGATGAAAAGTATTAAATTTTTATCATATTTTATGACAATGTTATCAAT
>JBGXSA010000014.1:0-5194 GCA_041811915.1 Moraxella sp.
ATGCCAAACAATTATTAAGTCTTGGTGTGACCACGATGGATTTATTCCCTGTGATTGACCCAAAATTAAAAACCGCCACAGCAGAAAACGCGTATGATGACAATGGCTTAGCCGTTACTGCTATCAAGGCATTAAAAGATGCGGTGCCTGACATGGTTGTGATGACGGATGTTGCCTTGGATCCTTATACCAGTCATGGTCAAGACGGTTTATTGGATGAGACAGGTTATGTAACCAATGATAAAACCGTAGAAGTATTGGTAAAACAAGCGCTGAGCCATGCGCGCGCAGGGGCGGACATCATTTCACCGAGTGATATGATGGATGGTCGTATCGGCGCCATTCGCCAAGCCTTGGACAGCGAGGGCTTTGTCAATACAGCGATTATGGCATACTCTGCCAAATACGCCTCCGCTTATTATGGTCCATTTCGCGATGCGGTCGGCAGCAGCGCCAATCTCAAAGGCGGACACAAAAAACAATATCAAATGGATTTTGCCAATCGCGCAGAAGCCTTGCACGAGGTGGCTTTGGACATTCAAGAGGGCGCAGACATGGTGATGGTCAAGCCTGGACAGCCTTATTTGGATTTGGTGCGCGAGGTAAAAGACACCTTTGGCGTGCCCACATACGCCTATCAAGTCTCTGGTGAATACGCCATGCACATGGCCGCCATCCAAAACGGCTGGCTAACCGAAGCGGTGATTTTGGAGAGCCTATTGGGCTTTAGACGAGCAGGGGCGGACGGTATTTTGACGTATTTTGCGATGGATGCTGCCAAAATGATGAATGCCTAATGATTGTGAATGATGACAATGGACGGTTGTCGGGCGTGAGATTTGTTATTGTTTTTCACAAGGTGCGTATGGTAGCTTACCGTTATGATGCAGCTTGGAAGCTTATGGCAAAAGACAACCCAGACCGTCCGTTTATGGAAATTACAATGAATTATAAGGCGTGGACATTAGACAAGTAAAAGAAAAAGGACACTTATGAAACAATTATCCATTCTAAAGATGTTAGCTCTAAGCCTAGGGCTAACAGCGTGTGCAAGTCAGCCCATGACTACCAATCAGCCAGCTAAACCAACGATTTTGGTTTACCCAAGCCAATCCCTATATTTTCATTACTTTAGTTTAGATGTGCCACAAGACATTGACTTGGACAAAGCGGTGATAGAAGCGGGGTTTTGGGGTAATCAATTTTTTGCTTACCCTATTGAATCTCAGCAAGCTTTCACAGATTTGGTCAATCGGCGTATTAATCTGTTTAAGAAACATAAATTATCTGAAAAAGCTTTAGCTTATGAAAAAGAAAGTCGAGCAACAATCGCTCGAGTTGGAGATGAAAGTGATAAGTTGACTTATCCTGAATTAAACATGACCACCGCCCTATACAAAGCCATCAAATACGATGACAATCGCTATAAAATAATTGCCAATTCCACTGATAACTTAGACGCAACTTTTCAAAGCAGTATGTATAACCAATATTATATGTATGTGCCTGAACAACATAAATACATCATGACCCCACAAATTCGTCAGCCTGCCAAATTTTTAGTAACACAAGACCCAGAAATATCTGGTCGTAAGTTTCTAGATACTCAAATACGCCCCTTAAGCAAACAAGCCTTAACCAACCCAAAAGTCATGGCAGTAGGTCCCGTAGCATGGTTGCAACCTGAATCGCACCCAGATATCAGCTACAAACTCACCTCCAAGTCATATCCAATAGAAATCGACTTAGAAACACGAGGTTATTCAAAGTATGATGGCATCAATGAAACCCAAAAACAGCAAATAGACCAACTCAAATCCAGCAACGCTACTCGAGCTATCACCAGTGGTAGCCGAGAAGCAGGTGGTATCAAAGGACAAGAACGCTGTTATCAAGTATCACCTAGCACTTATCGCCCTCATCATCAAGTATATTGCACTTGGGGTACCGATGGTAAACCTGAAGATCTAGACCACCCATATATAAATATTGCTTTAACTTATACAACAGATGGTTCAGAAGCCCAAACCAAACAAGCAATGGCAACATGGGAACAACTGCTTGGCAGTCTAAAAAAGCGTGGGCATAGTTAAAAAATACACATAAAGACAGCAGCCGCGCAAGCAAAATAAGCGCATTGACATTGACATTAACATTGACACGCTTTAAAAATGTTAAAAATTAAACTCTGGTCATGCCTTTAATAAAAAATAAGTTCAACCATGTCAATAAGCCAAGCTATGGAAATAAAACAAGCTTTAGAAACAAAAATACAACAAATAACTTTTTGCTAAGCATAAGATTTTTAGGCATGATAAAACGGTGTTGGATTGTACACTTACAACCGACACGTATTTTTAAAATCAATATTGTAAAAGGAATTTTTTATGCGTTATGCCAATCCCAATAGCGAAGGTAGTAAAGTTACTTTCAAAGACAAATACGACAATTTTATCGGTGGCAAATGGGTTGCCCCTGTTGAAGGGCAATATTTTGACAACATCTCGCCTGTTGATGGCAAGGTTTTTACCAAAGTTGCGCGTTCATCCAGTGCGGATATTGAACTGGCTTTGGACGCCGCTCACGACGCAAAAGAAGCGTGGGGACAAAGCTCCCCTGAAACACGCAGCAAGCTGCTGTTAAAAATCGCAGACATCATGGAACAAAATCTTGAAATGCTTGCGGTTGCCGAGACTTGGGACAATGGCAAGCCGATTCGTGAAACACTGGCTGCTGACATTCCGCTTGCCATTGACCATTTCCGCTATTTTGCAGGCTGTATTCGCGCTCAAGAGGGCAGTATCGGTCAGATTGACAAAGACACTGTGGCATATCATTTTCATGAGCCTTTGGGCGTGGTCGGACAGATTATCCCATGGAACTTTCCGATTTTGATGGCGGCATGGAAGATTGCCCCTGCCTTAGCAGCAGGCAACTGCATTGTATTAAAGCCTGCTGAGCAGACACCTGCCAGTATTTTGGTATTGGTGGAGCTTATCGCCGAGGTTTTGCCCAAAGGCGTGCTCAACATCGTCAATGGCTACGGTGAAGAAGTCGGCAAGGATTTGGCGACAAGCACGCGCATTGCCAAAATCGCCTTTACAGGCTCAACCGAGGTTGGTAAGCTCATCATGAATTACGCCAGCGACAATCTAATTCCCGTTACGCTTGAACTTGGTGGCAAGTCGCCCAATGTATTTTTTGCAGACATCATGGACAAAGACGATGAGTTTTTGGACAAGGCACTAGAAGGCTTTACCATGTTTGCCCTAAATCAAGGCGAGGTGTGCACCTGTCCTTCTCGTGCCTTGGTACACGAAAGCATTGCCGATGCGTTTTTGCAAAAAGCCATAGAGCGCGTCAAAAAAATCAAGCTTGGCCATCCTTTGGATACCGAGACCATGGTGGGTGCACAAGCCAGCCAAGAGCAGCAAGACAAAATCCTACATTATATCCAAAAAGGCAAAGAGGAAGGCGCCGAGCTTTTGACTGGTGGCAAGGCAGCAACGACAGTGGATGGCGGATTTTATATTGAACCAACCATCTTTAAGGGCAAAAACAGCTTTACCATCTTTCAAGATGAGATTTTTGGACCTGTGCTGTCTGTCACCACCTTCAAAGACTTTGATGAAGCCATCGCCATTGCCAATGACACTATGTACGGCTTAGGCGCAGGCGTTTGGAGTCGTGATGGCAACACCGCCTACCGTGCTGGACGTGCCATCAAGGCAGGACGCGTGTGGACCAACTGCTATCACATTTACCCTGCTCACGCTGCCTTTGGTGGTTATAAAAAATCAGGCATCGGTCGTGAGACGCACAAAATGATGCTTGATCATTATCAACAAACCAAAAACCTGTTGGTAAGCTATTCGCCAAAAGCGATGGGATTTTTTTAACACCGCCGCGCAATCAGTTATCGCGCAATCAGTTATCCAAGGGCGTGTTGATGTTTTAATGTTCATTTGAATGACACATCAACACACCCCAATCAAAACAATCAAAAAAGCTAAAAGCCCACCGATGGCTTTTAGCTTTTTTAGTTCAAGCATTTTAAACACTCTAAATTTTAAACAATCTAAAGACGCTGACAACACACCCAACCCAGCCGCGTCCACGCAACAATCTAAAGCTTTATATACCAAAGCCTCAAGACGCTTGGCAAAAAGTCTTGCAATCAATCTTATGCAACATCAAAAATCAATCCAGCGATTGAAAATAATCCGTCAATACCTCAAGCGAGCGCCAAACTTTGGCAGGTTGCTGCTCTTTGCTTTGGGTTTTGGCATACAGCACAAGCTTGGGAAATTCATATTCTGGCAAAATCTGCACCAAAGATTTGTTTTGCAGATACTGTCTTGCCTCCAACACATTTGCCTTGACCACGCCATAGCCATCGCACGCCAACTGTAAAGCAAGCGCGACATCATTGCTCACCACACGCACATTGGGGCGCGCGCTTTCTTTGCTGCCGTCTTTTGACAACGCCACCAAATCCAATGCACCTTCCATGGCAATCATTTCATGCTCGTTCAAATCTTTTAATTTGTAAATCGGTGGGTATTTTTTGAGATACTCTTCTGATGCCAACAACATCTGTTCACTTTTGTACAGCGGCACGCCTGCTTCTTTGCTGGCAGGTGAAAAATGCACCGACAAATCCACACGCTCATCAATCATATCCACCATTTCATGACTGGTCATCATCTGCAACGACAAATCGGTGTTTTTGTCAATCCACACGCTCAGCGCAGGAAAAATATACTGACTGGCAAGCGTGGGCGAGGTGGCGATTCTTAATGTACCTTGCACACTGTCGCGCAGCTGACTGACGCTGTTTCTGCCCTCTTCGGCAGCTTTGACCATATTTTTGGCGGCTTCATACAAGCTTGCTCCCGCCTCGGTCAAGCTCAATTTCCGTGTTGAGCGGTGCAGCAGTAACACGCCCAAATCCGTCTCCAGCGCACGGATTTGCTGACTGACCGCACTGGTCGTGATGTCCAACTCTTTTGCAGATCCGCTGAATGAGCCATGACGTACTACGCTGGCAAATACCGCCATGGCACGCAAATTATCTAACATAGTTCCACCTTAAAAAATTGAATTGACAGGATTATAACAATTCAATTTTTAACTTCTCTTAACAACAATACGCCATTAAAATAGCTTCACACGTATAATTGTGTGAAGCTAA
>JBGXSA010000015.1:0-17816 GCA_041811915.1 Moraxella sp.
AATAAAAAACAACCAAAAGCAATAAAGTTTTTGGTTGTTTTTTATTGGGTGAATTATTGAAAATTTGGATGTAAAAGACCCAAGGTATCAAAAACTATGGCTAATAACATAAAGAAAAATACTAAAACAGCCCCACCGCCTATAATACCGCCCAAAATGGGTATCAGCCAAGATTTACGATAATATTCATCACCATAATATTCTTTGACGTAGTTGACTTGTTTTTTGCCTAGTGCAAAATACCATATCAATAATGGGGTCAGTGAAGTAGCTGCCGCAGGAATATCTATGCCTGTCAGCATACTAAAAAACCCTGACCCAATAATTGTACATACGATTACCCAAAAGGCAATAAAGTTTTGTTTGGCTAGGTCGTCATCGCCAAGCTCTTGCCAGTTTTTGGCGTGTAGCCATGCCCCAAGCGGTGTCATTAAAATAGACCATGAAGCAGCGGCATTGGGGTTCCAAAGCTCGGGTATCTCCCCGTCATCATCGTGTTGTGTCATCTCGCTTTGGGGACTTTGATAAGGGTTAAAATTGGGGTCGTTGAATGGTTTTTCGCTCATTGTGTTATCCTTTTGTTAAGTTTATTTTCGCTATCATAACAATAAATCGGTGCTTTGGCTAGAGAATTTAACAGATAATTCAGCTAAGCTTATGCCAATAAACCTTTGCCCCTGCTCTCATTTTGTCTTATAATAGCTTATTTTTATTTGACATTTTCTAAGTAGATGGCTGTTTAAGTAGATGGCTATGAGCGATACACAAAAAATTGACAACGATTGCCCCAATCCCAGTGTGGATTATAAAGACACCCTAAACCTTGCCGATACCGCCTTTGCCATGCGTGGCGATTTGGCAAAGCGTGAACCTGCGTGGCTAGACACTTGGGCAAAAGACGATGTTTATGGACAAATCCGCAAAGCAAGGCAGGGGCATAAAAAATACGTCCTACACGATGGTCCCCCTTATGCCAACGGTCAAATTCACCTAGGGCACGTGGTTAATAAAGTCCTAAAAGACATCATCGTCAAATACAAAACTTTGGACGGCTATGATGCTCCGTATGTACCAGGGTGGGATTGTCATGGCTTGCCCATTGAACAAAAAGTAGAAGGGATTATCGGCAAAGTCGGTCAGCCCCACAAAGACAAAGCCAAAAACGGACAGCTTGTTACTGCCACCGAGTTTCGTCAGGCGTGCCGAGATTATGCCAAAAGTCAAATTGAGCTACAAATGGCGGACTTTAAGCGTCTGGGCGTGCTGGGCGATTGGGACAATCCGTATTTGACCATGAATTTTAAACAAGAAGCAGACACCGTGCGTGCCTTAGCTCGTATCTATGCTAATGGGCATATCGTGCGTGGGCTTAAGCCTGTCAACTGGTGCTTGGACTGTGGCTCTGCTCTTGCCGAAGCTGAAGTAGAATACGACAACAAAAAATCAGACGCTATTTATGTGGGCTTTGATATTGTCAATCGTGACGCACTGTCAGCGACTGCCAATGTAGAAGGGGTGCTACAAGCGGTGATTTGGACGACGACCCCTTGGACACTGCCTGCCAACCAAGCCATCTCGGCTCATAGCGAGCTTGAGTATGTTGTCATCCAAGGCAAGCGAGTGCTTGCATTTGCTATACCAAGAGAAATTAATAGCGACAATTTTTTATTAAGACTCTTGACCAAAAACGATAAAGATGAATTGTTTGAGCGAGCAAAAAATCCTGATATTTGGGCATTGATGCCTGAAAAAAGAAATGAGCCTGATGTTTTTAACCCTTATTTTGAAAAAGCGGTTAAAGAAAAATCCTATGCCATTATTGACAAAAAAACAAATCAAATTATTGGCACAACAAGGTTTTATGACGATAAAGTCAGTGATGATAGCATTGCGATTGGCTATACCTTCATAACGCCTGAATATTGGGGAACTTCTGCCAATCATGAAATTAAACAAGCATTATTAGAAGTTGCTTTTAAACAAAGAAATAAAGTTTATTTTTATATTTTTAAAGACAATGAACGCTCCAAAAAGTCAGTTGAAAAATTGGGGGCGGTTTATCAAGGTATTGATGGTAATGAGCGGTTATGTTATTTATTAGAGAATACCAATTTAATTAATCATAAGGCAACTTATATCGTCGCCAAAGACTTAGCCGAAAATTTTGTAGAAGTTGTTGGCTTTGACAATCATCAACTGATTGCTACCATCAAAGGTGATGAATTGACCGCTCTTAAGGCTTGGCATCCGCTTATCAGCGAGCGTCAAGTGCCGATTATCACAGGCGAACACGTCACTGCCGAGAGTGGTACAGGGCTTGTGCATACTGCCCCTGCTCATGGTGTGGACGACTACAATGTCGGTCTAAAATACAACCTGCCCACCGAAAATCCTGTGGGCGGTAATGGCGTGTATTTGCCTGAAGCTAAGGTGTTTGTCGGTGAGCATATTTACAAAGCACAACCCAAAATCATTGAAAGCTTACAAAATTCTCATCATTTATTGCACCACAGCGTCATCACCCACAGCTATCCGCATTGCTGGCGACACAAAACGCCGATTATTTTTCGTGCGACCGCTCAGTGGTTTATTAGCATGGAAAAACAAGGCTTAAGAGAAAAAGCCCTTGCCGATATTGCCAAAGTGGTGTGGACACCTGCATGGGGTCAAAATCGCATTGAAGCGATGATGAACGGTCGCCCTGATTGGTGTATCTCTCGTCAGCGGACTTGGGGCGTGCCGATTGCGTTTTTTATGCACAAAGACACCCAAGAACTACACCCCGATACCACCGAACTACTAGAAAAAGTCGCCCAAGTGATTGAACAAGGTGGGATTGAAGCATGGTTTGATGTCGATGCTCGTGAATTTATTGGCGATGATGCCGACCACTATACCAAATGTACCGATACGCTGGATGTGTGGTTTGACAGTGGGGCGACCAATTTTGCGGTACTGGATAATCGTGATGAGCTGACCAATCCTGCCGATTTGTACCTAGAAGGTAGCGACCAACATCGTGGCTGGTTTCAGTCGTCATTGCTCGTTAGCGAAAGTATCTATAACCGTCCGCCTTATAAGCAAGTCCTAACGCACGGCTTTACGGTGGACGCCAAGGGTTATAAACTCTCCAAGTCCAAAGGCAATACCAAGGGCTTTGAACCTGCCGAACTTGCCCAAAAGTACGGCATTGACATCGTGCGTCTGTGGGTGGGCTTGTCCGATTATCGCTATGAAATGGCAGTCAGTAAAGAAGGCTTTGACCGTGTGTCGGACGTGTATCGCCGTATTCGTAACACCATTCGCTTTTTGCTTGCCAATACCGATGACTTTGACCCAAGTGCGGATAAGGTGGATACTGACAAGCTGATTAGCCTTGATAAATATATCCTACATCGTGCCAAAGACGTACAAGACAAGATTATCAACGCCTACACCAACATGGATTTTCATGAAGTGTGTCAAGCGGTGATGAGCTTTTGTTCGCAAGATTTGGGCGGATTTTATTTGGATATTATCAAAGACCGCCAATACACCACCCAAAAAGACGGACATCCTCGTCGCTCGGCTCAGACAGCGATTTATCATATCGCCCATGCACTGCTTCGCTGGATTGCTCCGATTTTGTCCTTTACCGCCCAAGAAGCATGGCAAATTTTGAAAGGGACAGACGGCTATATCTTTACCCAAGAATGGTACGAGCTACCAAACGTGGTGCTGGACGAGATTACGGTGGATGATTGGCAAGCGATTTTGGCAGTCAAAGATGTGGCAAACAAAGCCATGGACGACGCTCGCAATGACAAAATCATCAATAGTGGCTTGTCAGCCAGCCTTGAGATTGTCGCCGATGAGACTGCCTTTGTGGCATTGAATAAATTGCAATCAGAAGCCAAATTTGTCTTTATCACAAGCCACGTCAATCTCACCCAAGGCGATGAAACCACCGTGAGCGTCGCCCCTGCCATTGGCAGTAAATGCGTGCGTTGTTGGCACGTCTTGCCAAGCGTTGGCACGGTTGATGGCCACCCAGAGATTTGCCCAAGATGTGCACAAAATGTGTTGGGCGGTGGCGAAGTGCGAAAATTTGCTTAATGGTGTTTGATAAAATTGTAAGGGCGAATGACAGTTCGCCCTTATGGTTTGATTAAAAAGTAAGGTAAATAACTTGTCATTTAAAATGACAATCTTGTTTTTAAGTTCATTATTTTTTTATTTTTAATTGATGAGTATATTGTGATGAATTTTGATGAAATTAAACAGTTCATCCATCAATATTGCCAAGAAACTGGTGAAGATATGGTTTTTGCTGTCAATGAGTTAATTGAAAATAATAAAATCATTGAACAACTGACTTATCCAATATTTATGGATATGACGATTGGTTTTTTGAAGAAACAATTTCAGCAATTAAAGTTATCAAATATTGATAATTTATTAGAAGATTTAAAAGTTTCAAAAGACTTTTTGTCTAAGAAAATTTCTGTTCAGCAACTAGAAAATCATCGTATTATTGCGTGGCAAAGACATGATAAACTAAAGGATATTAAACAGTACGCCCAACGCTTAACGATTACTTTACTTTATCCGTCTGTTTTAAATAATGAACCAGACCCAACCGACCAAATGACACCGACAGAGTTTATGCTGGATTATTTAAGCTTGATTGATGATGAACTTCCAATTTTGTATTATTGGAAGTTGTATAAAAATTTAAATGGTGCGTGATATACACCTTACAACCCAAAAACTTGAAGAAATTTTTATTATGACAGAAAAAACCCAAAATGCCAATTTCACCCCCAATGGTAAAACCGCCTTTGTGTATTACATCATCGCCCTTGTTGTGCTTGTCATTGACCAAGTCACCAAAATCAGCTTTGAAAAATGGCTTGTGACCGAGTTTAATTCGGTGCCTGTCATTGAGCCTGTACTCAACTGGACGCTTGCCTACAACCGTGGGGCGGCGTTTAGCTTTCTTGCCAATCAAGGCGGCTGGCAAAAGTGGTTTTTTGCCATATTGGGCTTGATGGTGTCGCTCTTTATCCTAAGCTATCTGCGTAAAATCCCCCAAAATGCCAAAGTGCTGAGCTTTGGGCTTGCCTTGGTGCTTGGCGGTGCCATTGGCAATGTCATTGACCGCATTTTGTATGGGCACGTCATTGATTTTATTCATGTGCATTATGCCGATGTGTGGCATTATCCGATTTTTAACATCGCGGATATTGGCATTTGTGTGGGCATGGCACTGGTGGTGGTGGATATGTTGTTTTTGGAGAAAAAACGGCACACCTTGACCAAATAAAATTTAGGGCGTGCAATTCACACGCCCTATTGGCAAAACCAAAGCCCAGCCAAATCTTACCCACATCAAAAAACCTGACAACGCACCCAAACTTTGAGTGCGTTTTTTGTGTCCGATTGACTTAATTGTCATCCATCAATCGCTTGGATTTAGCCGATCGCACTTGTGCTTATCACGCATTTTGTTTGGCTCTCAAGCTCTTAATGCGCCGCCCCAAATCATCCATCAATGTATATACCACAGGAATGACGACCAAGCTTAAAAACGTGGAGGTGATGAGTCCGCCAAGTACCGCTGCCGCCATTGGACGGCGAAACGTTGGGTCAGCACCGCCCCAGCCAAACACAAGTGGCAACATACCCGCCCCCATGGCAATCGTGGTCATGATGATGGGGCGCGCACGTTTTTGGCAGGCATCCAAAATCGCCGCCAATTGTGTCTTGCCCTCATCTTGGGCGATGATGGCATAATCCACAAGCAAAATGGAGTTTTTGGTGGCGATGCCCATCAGCATAATAAAACCAATCATTGACGGCATGGACAAGCTGCTGCCTGTCACCATGAGTCCAACAAATGCACCGCCAATGGACAAAGGCAGCGCCATCAAAATGGTGAATGGCTGCAAGATTCTGTGGAACAGCAAAATCAACACACCAAAAATACAAAAAATACCCACACCCATCGCAATCACAAAGCCGCTAAACAGCTCATTCATGCTTTCTGCTTGCCCCTCTTCAATGACCTCCACGCCAGTTGGCAGGGCGGATAAGGTTTTGGTTGCTTTGACTTTTTCAATCAACTCACCCAAAGGCATGGCAGAATCCACGGTGATTTTGATGGCGCGATCACGATCTAGGCGGATGATTTCGCTGTCGCCCGTTGCCATCACCAAGTTGGCAATCTCACCGACCTTGACAGGCACCTCGCCTGCGCTTGGCACATACAAGGATTTTAGCACTTCGGTGCTTTTTTGCGCCTCGTCATTGAGTCGCACCACAATGGGCAATTGGCGCGTATCCAGATTTAGTTTTGCCAAGCGCTGCTCATAATCGCCTGCCGTTGCAACTCGGAGCGTGTCCGCCAAATCAAGCGTATTGACCTTTTTTTCGCTCATGGCAAGCGCATTTGGCAGCACTTGAATCTCAGGCTTTGGCAAGGGCTTGTTGCTTGTCACCACCACACCGCCAAGCGCGTTGATTTCGCGCATGACCGCGTCACTGGTATCACCAAGCAGCTGCCCTTGACCAATCAAAGAAAAACTGTAACCGCTTTCACCACCTGAGGACAAGCCTGTTTTGAATCGCGCTGACGGGATGTCTTTGAGCGCTTCACGGATGTTGTTTTCAATTTGAGTCTTGCTGTCGCGCTCGCCACGCGGCACAAAAGCAATGTTCAATGTCGCCAAATTGGGCGTACCCACTGAAGCTGAACGCGAATCTAGGCTCTGCCCTGCTGTACCCACCGATGAAAACACCGACACCACGCCTGCGACATTTTGTACTGCGCGCACCGCTTGAGCAGTCACTGCGTTTGTGTCTTGCAGTGTGGCATCTGGGGTCAGCTCAATGGTGACTTGCGTTTGATCGATATCATCATCAGGAATAAATCCTGTCGGCAAAAACTGCACCAGCGACAGCGAACCAATAAACAACAGCAATGTAGCAACCAAAGTCAACAAGCGATTGTTCAGCGTCCATTGCACAAGCTTGAGATAAGTGCGCATGGCGCGTGATGTTGTTTCGTGTTTGGGTTTTTCAGGCTTTAGCATATAAGCTGCCATCATGGGCGTCACAAGTCGCGCCACCAAAAGCGAAATAAAAATTGAAATGGAGGCTGTCCAGCCAAATTGTGAAAAAAACTGCCCAACCACCCCACTCATAAACGCCGTCGGCAAAAACACCGCAATCAAAGTAAAAGTAGTCGCCACCACCGCAAGCCCAATCTCATCCGCCGCCTCCATGGCTGCTTCGTAGGGCGTTTTGCCCATGTGCAAATGGCGCGTGATGTTCTCCACCTCCACAATCGCATCATCCACAAGCACACCAATCACAAGCGACAGCGCCAGCAATGAAATCAAGTTTAAACTAAAATCAAACAGATACATCGCCAAAAAGGTCGGAATGATGGACAAAGGCAATGCCGCTGCCGCCACAATGGTCGCGCGCCAATTTCTCAAAAACACAAACACGACAATCACCGCCAAAATACAGCCTTCTATCAGCATTTGAATGGAGGCTTTGTAATCCTCCTCAATGGGCACAGCGTTGTCATAGATTTTATTGATTTTGATGCTGGGGTTGTCTGCTTCAATTTTTTGAATTTCTTCTTCAATGAGCTTTACCATCGCCACTTCACTGGCGCCGCGCGAACGCGTGACGGTGAATGCCACCACAGGTTCGCCGTTTAGATAAGCTTGGCTTGTCAAATCGGCATGACCATCATAGATGTGAGCAACATTGCTTAACGTGGTTGCGCCTGTTGCGGTTGAGATTTGTAAGTTTTTGAGCCCATCTATGCTGTCATCAGTACCAACCACGCGTATAGTCTGTGTGCCATCGGCAATTTTTGCCTCCCCGCCAGAGGCGTCCTGCCACAGCGCCACCACTTGATTTGCCAAATTGGTGATGGGTAGCTGCCAGCCATTTAGCGCCTGTGTATCCGCCGCCACAATGATTTGGCGTTCAATACCGCCCACGCGCGAAATACTGCCGACACCATCAAGGTTTGATAAGCGCTTAGAGAGCGTGTCATCTACCCACCACGACAGCTCAGCATCATTCATCTGCGCAGAATCCACCGAATAGCTGACCACAGGAAAACCTGCTGTGGAAACTTTATTAATGATGGGCTCATCGGCTGCCGCTGGCAAATCACCGCGCACCTCAGTCACCGCTGAGCGCACGTCATCCACCGCCTCTTGCACGTCTTTTTCTAAATTAAATTCACTGTGAATGGTCACCACACCTGTTGAGATGGTGGTGCGAATGTGCTTAATGCCCTCAATGCTGGCAAGTCGGTTTTCAATCTTTTTGGCAACGTCGCTTTCTAACTGGGCGGGCGCAACGCCATTCATGGTGACCGTTGTGATGACCGCAGGCATATCAATATCAGGAAATTGCTGCACCTTAATATTGTTATAAGCAATCACCCCACCAATCGTCAACAAGGTGAATAATAAAATCGCCACCAAAGGATTTTTGATAGAATATGCCGAAAAATTCATAACAATCCTTATTTTTTATGGCTGTGTGCTTTGATGGGTTGATGATAATTGACCAAAATTGGCGACTTTTACCAAATCATTGTCACTCAAAAAATTACCGCTGCTTTTGACAATCAGTGTATCGCGCGGCAAATCCGTCACCACGCCTTCATCACTGCGCGCGCTAACATTGATTTTTTGACGGCGCACATAAAAAACATCGGCGGGCAGCTTGGCATTGGCTGTATTATCCGCAGCGGCACTGTCGGCAGATTTTGATAATGTCCAGATGTAATCATAACCATCGCTTGTGGTTACCACCGAAATTGGCAAGGTGATGGCAGCGTGCTGAGCGCCAACAAATTCCCCCGACTGGTACATACCTCCGCGCAGCGAGGCAGGTTCGGTGATGGCGACATACACGGTGATTTCACGGCTGTTGTTGGCGACTGGCGCAATCTTTGAAACCACGCCCATCGCCATCACATCAGGATGTCCTGTCCGAATGCGCACTTGCTGACCGATGTAAATGTTGTTAATTTGGGCGGCAGGCACACTGGCTTGCCATTCTAATTTGCCATTTTTGACAATACTAAACAGCGTCGTACCACTGGTCATCATGCCCACATTGGCAAGCTTTTGACTGACCACGCCCGACACAGGCGCGACAACATTAGCATCGCCTTCGCTGATTTGGCTATTGGCTAGGCGCGCTTTGGCGGCAGTCAGGCTCGCCTCGGCGTTTAATTTGTTGGTTTTGTAGGCATCATATTGCTCGCGACTGATGGCGTCTATTTTGATGAGCGGCTCAACGCGTCTTAAGTCGCTGCTTGCTTTTGCCAGATTGATTTGTGCTTGTTGCACCTCGGCACTGGCGGCTGCGACATTGGCAGAAGCTTGGCGATTGTCCAGCCGCGCAAGCACCTGCCCTTGCTTGACCTCATCGCCCACATCGGCAAGCACCTGTGCAATGGCAACGCCGCTGACCTTAGCACCCACCTCGGCAACGTCCTGCCCCACAACGTTGCCACTTGCCTCAACGCCACGGCTCAACACTTGCTCGCTTGGATAAATCGCCTCCACCGTCATCGCAACGGATGTGGCAGACTGCTCGCCAGTGGCGGCGGTGCTGTTGTGAGCTGGCTGTGTCTTGTCAGGTTTGGACAATAACCGTCCCAACCCCAAGCCAATGATTAAACACGTCACGCCAAGAATGGCAAATTTAACCCAAGAATGAGCCGTTGCAGTGCGATAAGGTTGCATATGTCACCCAATGTAAGAAAATCAACATGACATTCTATAATCAAATGTACGGCTTGACAATTTATTTTTTGCAGATTATTGGCAAATAATTACAAATATTTACAATAAAGCAAACAAAAATCAAAGCAAACCTCAAAAACTGCATTCATAGCGTTTTTTGGCACAGAAGATACGCTGCTAGATTTTTAAGGAAAAAATGTAAGTTATTTCATCAAGCGATTTTGATATCAAACCACAAGATTTAATTCCAAGTTGTTAGTTGTCTTTATAAAATTTATTCCGATTTGTTGATTGATAGAGTGTCTTTATTATCAATTTTACCGTGATAATCATAGACAAAAATTTTTTTAAATAGTATAAAATCCAATTTTATATAGCTAACTAAGTAGCATTGAGACGAGTCTTTTTTGATAAAATTATAAAATTCCTCCCTTTTTAAAAAATTGTTTTTTTCAACATTGAAAAAAAATTCACCTCTAAATAAATATGTATTAACAGTCAATTTTTTTTCAATAAGAAAATAGTAAAAATAATCATTATGCTTATCTCTTCTATAGCCATAATAATACATGCACCCTTTGATTAAATTATCAGGGTTTTGTGCCTTTTTGTCAGCAATTTGACCAAATCCCCAGACTGCCATGTAAAAACCAAAAAACAGTGGAATACCTGCCGATAAATAACCAACAATAAGCTCTTTTTTGGTGGGTTCTTTATCATCAAAGATGAGATGGTTCATAGAAAAGTCTCTAGCTTCGGCAATTCTTTGCCCGTATGGTTTTTGTAATACTCATAAATCTCCTTAACTGCCTCAATTTTTTCTAAAGATTTGGTCGCTTTTTCAAGTAGATTTGCATCAGGGCGATAGCCTGCACCATTATAACCATACGCATGACTGATACCAAGATCTTCATCTTTGATTGCCATAGAAGACAAAAACCACCCAGACTGTGTCCTGTGGCGGCTATGAGAGATAGACATAAAAAAAGAGCAGACAATGCTCTGGTGGGGGGATAAAACACATCTTTCATACTTGCATTCATAAATAAATTCCTTATTACCTTTGTTAAAAATAAAGCAATTTTATTGTAAGTTAGATTTAATGGGTTGTAAATAGGGATTTGTGGATTCTTTTAACATCATTACTGCTGGCATTACCATTTAATGCTTTTCCAGCACCCAGTTGTCCATATTTATTCCAACCCCAAGTGTATATGGTGCTTGGTTTATACAATAAAAAACCCTCAAAGCTTATTTGAGGGTGTGATACATCATCAAATCTTTGTGCTAAATCACTGGTGATGTATTATCTGTTGTTAAGGTTTTAAAGCTTTCCATGAGGGTTTGTGAAAACTCCAAGGCTTTGTCAAAGTCTTGGCTGCTCTTATGGGTTGCTGATTGATTGACTTTAAATAAAGTCATCAGTTGGCTGCTGCTGATACTACCCCCATCTTTAAAGCTGATGTGAACATCGGCATGGTCTTTGCCCATAAAGAAGTTTTTGATGGTCAGTGCATCGGTACTGCCAGATACCTTTAAAATAAGGTCATTATTCATTTTGGTCAGTCCACTGCTCACTTGATTAAAGCTGATGCCATCAAAATAGATGTTGTCATAACCACCGCCTGTATTGATGATGGTGTCTTTGCCAAAGCCTTTGGTGAAGTAGTATAAATCATTACCCACGCCACCAATCAGCGTATCATTGCCTACACCACCAATGAGAATGTCATGCCCAGCCTTGCCATCCAAGCGGTCAGCACCTGCCAAGCCTTGCAGTCTATCGTGACTGTCCGTGCCAGATAATGTGTTGGCATAAGCATTGCCTATGATGTTGTTTTCTTGTGAAAGGGTGAATGATGTGTCACTCTCTGCCTGTGGTGATTGATTGGCTGGGACAGCTTTGCCAAAGAGAGTATAAATTTGCTCATAATCAATCTGACCGCCTGTTTCAAATTTGATGGTCTCAATGATGCTGTCACGACTGACAAAGAAATCTTTTAGAGTGACTTGATTGGCAGTGCTTCCGTTTACGCGCAGTATCAAATCACCGCCCGACATGATAAGACCAGAACCCACCTGATTAAAGGTAATGCCGCCACCAAAGATGAGTGTGTCTTGACCGCCTGTATCTACAATGGTGTCTTGTCCTTGGGTGTAAATAAAGGTATTGTTTTGTGCTGTGCCTATTAGGGTGTCATTGCCTTTGGTGTCGTTGATGGTGTCGCCTGCAATCACAGGGAGACTTGGGTTGGTTGGCGTGGGGTTGTTGGCTGCTGGATGAGCGATGGCAAGATTGACATAAGTCCCTGCGCTGTAACCAAAGCTGTCCTCGCCCCATAAGATGAATTGAAGATTGCCTGCTGTTCCTTTGGGTGGTGTACCTGTCAAGGTAAGTGTGGCAGCATCAAAGGATAACCAGCTGGGCAATGGCTCGTACTGTCCATCTGACCCCTTACTGGCAAGTGTGAGACGATAAGACAGCTCGCTGTCATAAGCATCCGCATCTTTGATAGTGTCTTTATCAAAGGTGATGGATAAAGCTTTGCCAATTTCAGCTTGAATGGGCTTGGGGTATTTATTGACTTGTGGTGCGTGGTTGTTGGCTTGGGTCAGTATCTTAGCCTCAAATTCGCTTTGAGACAGTGTTGTGATGGTGTCGCCTTTTTTAAAGGTGATTTCATCCATGCGATTGTCAAAGCCATCTGCCTGCTCTGCAAAGTAATCTATGAGTGTAATGTGGTCATTTGTGCCTTTAAAGCGGATTTGAAGCATATCATGATTGCTTGCTGTGTTAGTCACACGCACAAACACCGCCTCTGATGCATCATAGCCATGAATGACCAAGCTGTCTTTGCTCTCCAGACTGTCTGTGCTGACAATGGTGTCACGCCCACCGCCTTTTTGATAGATGATGGTGTCATTGCCTGATAGTGCGTTGACAAAGTTGTCTTTGTCGTTTAGGGTGATGACATTGTCCAAATTATTGCCAAAAGCAGTCTTGGCAGCACCTTTTAGAATCAGGTTTTCTACATTGTCAAAGAGCAGGTTGTGGGCGGCAACCGACTCATTGCCAAATTCATCATAATGATACAAATAAGGACGGTCAGTATGTTGTTCTACGGTGTCTATGCCAAATTCATCACCCATGTATTCAATGACCACATCTGCTTCATTATCAACGACATAGTAGTCGTTGCCTGCTTTACCCACCAATGTGTCGGCGCCCGCCTTACCATCTAAATAGTTATGACCATCATTGGCTGTAATATAATTATCAAACTCATCGCCAATGACACTAAAATCGCCACTACCCAGCAAAGTTACCGCCTCAAAGTTGTTGGCAGACAAATCAAAGTTGGAGGCGATATGAATAGTATCATATCCGCCTTGTAAGCCTTCAATTTCTTCAAAATAAGTATCCAATGTATCTGCGATATAAACATCATCACCAAGACCGCCAATGAGAGTGTCAGCACCCTCTCCGCCCTCTAGCCAATCATTGCCGTCACCGCCTATAAGAGTATCATCACCTTCATTACCATACAATTGAGTGTGCCACTGATATTGAGTGTAATACGCCTGATTGTCTTGATCACTACGCACAACAGTAATTGTGTCATTGCCTGCACCGCCATACGCTTTACCATAGCTTAATGCAATTGCATCATTACCATCGCCACCATCTGCCATACCAGCACCAATCTCAATCATATCATCGCCATCTTCAGCATAAACCTCCAGATAATAATTTAATTGCTTGGTGATGATCCTGTCATTACCAGTACCTGCATAAACAAGCACAGGGTTGGATTTGATATCCCATCTGCGATAAGGTCCAAAGCCATCTTCATAGTGAACATTCATATTATTTAAATAAATGGTATCATTACCATCTTGAGCATAAATGTTTTGGGTGCCAAAGCCCTGACCTTTTATATCATAAATGACATCATCGTCATTAGAATAATAAGCATTGAATATACCTTGTGTTACAAAATCTCTTAAAGTAAAAATTGTGTCATGATATAAATCATTGACGCCACTTGTCAGCTTTAATGGCGTGCCATTCACATGAATACTTATATTATCCAAACTGATTGAATTACTGATATCAAAATCTATTAAGGTAAAATAATTAAAAGACTCATTCAGATGATTGTATGGACTATCCATATATTTTGCACGCCGCATTTCATACATCAATGACTTGGTACTGTCATTATAAATAAACTCACCAATCCTAAAATTTTGGTTGCTAAATTCATAATGCTTCACCCCATCTTTTGTGTATAAAAAATTAGACTCTTCTGCCAATCTTCGTGCCTGAGCAGCCGACATACCATTATAACCGCTCAAGTCAGTATTCCCCCAAAAACCCCAAGGAATATAAGCCACATTACTAGAAACATGAATGACACCCTCCTTGTCATCAATGATGGTATTGACCGCTCCATGAATATAATAAGTATCATTGCCAGCACCACCAATCAGGGTATTGCTGCCCTGTGTGTCCATCAAGACATCATCGCCTTCGTTGCCGTATAGGGTATCATCGCCTTGTCCGCCGTTCAAGGTGTCATTGCCTTCATTGCCATACAGGGTGTCATTGCCTTCATTGCCATACAACCGATCATCGCCCAACCCACCTGTCATATGATCATCACCATCAAAGCCATGCAGCACGTCATCGCCAGCACCGCCATTGGTTACTTTGTGCAAAATGACATCAGCATCCCACCGAATACCGCCATCAAACTCAATGCCTGCGATATTTTCAGTGAGGGCAGCTGTATTATAATCCGCAAAGTAATGTTCTATGACCAAGCGATTGTCTGTACCTATCTGCCAAATCAATAAATGTCTGCCATCCTTATAAAGCATAATGTCATCTGGGTTTATGTGTTCAAAGCGAATGATGTTGTTGCCTTTACTTTCTGTGATGCGGTCTTGTCCCCAGTGTTGTGTCACAACATAAACATCATCACCAGCACCGCCCTCCAATCTGTCATTACCTGTGCCGCCATTTAGGATGTCATTGCCTTCATTGCCATACAAAGTGTCATCACCTTCATTGCCATACAAAACATCGTCACCCTCGTTGCCATACAAAGTATCCTTGTCAGCACCACCATGTAAGGTGTCGTTGCCCTTTTTGCCGTACAAAGTATCATTGCCTGCCTGACCATAAATCACATCATCTTCATTATCATAGCCCAAAATGTCATCATGATAAGCGGTGCCTTGAGCAATGAGGTGTTTGATGTCATCCACTGTCCAAATAACACCATTGGCGAATTTGATTTGATCAATGCGGTGATTGGTTACGCCATTATTGTCAAAAAAGTTTTGTACAGTGACTTGATCGTGCTCCGAATAGGTAATGATAAGATTGTTGTAGCCTCGTTTTAGAGTGACTTGTTCGGGGGTGATGCCCTCATCAAAGATAATGCTGTCAAGCTTATTGGTGTGATAATCATAACTATGGATAACATCTTTGCCATCACCCAAAGCAAAGACATAAGTGTCGCTACCAAAACCACCATCCAAGCTGTCATCGCCTGTACCGCCGATTAGGGTGTCGTTGCCATCATTGCCCCACAATTCATCATCGTCTGCACCACCGATTAGGGTGTCGTTGCCTATGTTTCCAAAAAGCTTATCAGAGCCCTCCTTGCCGTCCAATCTTGAATCTGTGGCATAAGCATATAAGTGATCATCCTCTGCTGTACCTTGCATAACAATCGCTTTTATTTGCTCGGTTGTAAGCTGATTGCCATCTGCTCCAATGATTTGCTGGATACTAAAATCACCCAATGTATCTTTTTCAAAAAAGCCTGTTACTTTAATGCTATTGGTTGTTCCTTTTTGATTAATGACCAAATGATTGCCTATGCGCTTAATATCCAACTGATCCAGCAAGATGCCGTCAGTAAATTTAATCACATCATTGTCTTGAGCACTTGGATTAAAATTAATAATTTCATCTTTGCCAAAATTTTTACCCAACACATAAATATCAGAACCAACACCGCCTTCTAATTTATCACTGCCAACGCCTGAATGCAAAACATCATCGCCATCACCACCATAAGCATGATTACTGCCATTTAGTAGATAAACAATATCATTTCCTGCGCCTGCATTAATTTGGTTATTGCCACCTCCTGCATGAATGACATCATTGCCGCCACGACCCTCAATGACATCATTTCCCGCACCTGCATTAATCACATCATCACTGTCATAACCAATAATGTTGTCGTCTTTATTCGTACCTTTTAACAGCTCTGTTTTGATGTCACTTAGAGCAACCACGCCATCTTTAAGTATAATTTGATCAATATGCTTGGTAGATTCGTCGCCAGCAAACATATCACGAACAGTGATTGTGCCTGCCTCACCTGCGACATGGATAATAAGGCTGTCTTTTTGACGTTCGTAGCTGATGTCAGCACGATTCACAAAAGTCATGTTGATGACATCCAATCTGCCATCACTGGTGTCGTGATTATCAATGATTGAATCGCCAAATCCTTGCTTATAGACATAAGTATCAGAGCCTGCACCGCCGATTAGCAAGCTATCGGCTGTACCTGCCACCAATGTATCATTGCCTTCACGTCCCTCCAAAACATCCTTATGCAGCATACCAACCGCAGTCAACAAATCATCGCCATCAGATCCATATTGGGTGGCAAGCTTGACAGCTGTTGCGTCATCCAGTAACGCAAGATAACCATCAAGAACACCCTTATCTTTAGCATCTTGAGCAAGCTTAGCTAACATGACACGACCCTCACTCCACTCATCAATGCCACCATACACCAACAGCTCTGCCAAATCTACAAAGGCATTTATTGGATCATCTTGGTATTTGGCATCAATCAACGCTTCTAGTTTGCTATAATCAAAAGCAAGCCCCTCATCACCAAAAACAAGCGCAACTTGCTCAAGATAAGGCTTAAGACGTGTTTGGATAAGTAGTGTGTTATAGATGGATTGTTCTAGATTGTGATAAGTAGTATCTATGGATTTTAAAATTTGTTCAGCGTGCTTATTGCTGGCAATATGAATGCTTTTGGTTTGTAGCCCTGTAAAGCCATCTAGAATGTTAATTTTATGTTGCGCTTCACTGAGCTTGGTCTGCAACATAGGCTCAATCGTAAAATTAACGAGCGCTTGAGCTTGTGATGGCGTCAAACCAAAGCCTGAATTGCTGGTGCGTGTTAGTGATGATGAAAATACAATGCCACTGTTTTCATCTTTGGTGGTGGGATCAGTATTCACCCATTCACTGATAAGAGCAGGCAATAAAGCAAGCTGTGCTGTTTTGGTGGTTGCTGATTGATACTGAGCCAATATTTCAGTAAGCCTGCCAGAGAGTGCTGTTGCTTCTCTTAAATCTCTAAGCTTGCCCATGCCTTTTAGATTTGGGAGCTCTTTTTGAGCATCGGACAGCTCCAAGCTGTCGGCATAACGACTGTATATGCTGTTGTGCTCAAACTGCAAGTCTGCCATCATGTGCTTAACACCATCTTTGGTATAGGTGCCTTGCTGAGCAATCGTCACGCCTTTGCCCAGTGCTTTATTAACATCATGATATGCCAAAGACAAGCCATCAATACCAAGCTTGGCAAGTGATGTCATTTCATCTTGGGTGCTGATACCATCGCCATTTTTATCCTGCCAGACTTTTAGGCGATCAAAAATCTCATCGTCAGCATTAATCACACCGTCGCCATTGCCATCAAGCTCAGCAAGCGCTTCATAGCCATGGCGAGCCAAAGATCCATCAGACAGTAGCGTGCTATCCCCAAACAGCTCACGACCACTATTAATCATGCCGTCACCATTGCGGTCTAGCACCAAAAGACCATCCGAGCCCAACACCCAACTTGTCGCTGTAGCAATCCCATCGCCATCATGATCAAATATCGCTCCCTTATAACCATCCGTGCCAATAACATCAATAAGACCGTTACCATTTAAATCTAAGGTCAATGGATCATAGACATGATATTCGCCTGAGCGTGGGATGTCTAG
>JBGXSA010000016.1:0-50821 GCA_041811915.1 Moraxella sp.
ATGGTGGATGAAGCGCTTACGCAGGCAGGTCTGTCATTAGCACAGATAGATTGTCTTGCGTTTAATCGTGGGCCGGGCGCGTTTAGCGGTATTCGTATCAATACAGCGGTGGTGCAGGCGTTGTCGGTGGCTAGCGATACGCCGTGCGTGGGTGTGTCAAGTTTGGCTGCTCTTACCGATACCGCTTGCCAAAATGAGACTTTTGCTGATAATACTGTGCTATCAGCAGTGATGGATGCACGCCAAAACCAAGTCTATCAGGGGCGATTTGTCATCAAAAACGGCGTATTGAGCACTGATAGTGATGGCAAGATTATCGCTGATGAAAGCTTGCTTGATTATGACAGCTCGTTAATCGCTGATGTCATCGTCGGTGATGGTGCATCGCTTGTACAGCATGATAACGCCAAAATAGTACAAGTACATCCGACGGCGGTGGATATCGCACGGCTTGGCATGATGGCGTATCAACAAGGGCAGGCGGTGAGTGCTGAGTGTGCATTGCCTGTGTATCTGCGTGATAATGCATGGAAAACGCTTGCCGAGCAGGCCAAAGCATAAGCCCAAAGCTCCAAGTTCTAAGGCTTGGCTTAAGCCTAATTTCAGATTTGTGGTGTACAATACGCCATCTTTTTATTTTTCTTGGGTTGTACTATGGATATTTTGCTGATTATCAAAGCCGTCATCATGGGTATTGTTGAAGGTATTGCAGAATTTTTACCCATTTCAAGCACTGGCTATTTGATTTTGTCAGCGGATTTGATGAATTTTTTGACCGGTGAATTTCGCAATTTGTTCATCGTCTTTATTCAGCTTGGGGCGATTTTTGCGGTCATTTATGACTACTGGGGCAGACTGTGGAATTCATTCATGGGGCTATTGACCGGCAAGGCAGAAGGGCTTGCCAAGCCACGCCAGTTGGGGCTTGCCTTGATTGTGGCGACCATTCCTGTGATGGTGATGGGCTTTTTGTTTGCTGATGTGATTACCCAAGTGCTGTTTCATCCGTTGGTGGTGGCGACCATGCTAATCATTGGTGCACTACTTATCATCTATGCCGAGAAAAATCCCCGCAAAATCATCGCCGATGAAGCCGAGCACATCAGCTTTAAGACCGCACTGTACATCGGTCTGTGTCAGTGCCTAGCACTCATTCCGGGGACGAGCCGTTCGGGGGCGACTATCATCGGTGCGCTACTGCTTGGCACATCACGCAAGGCAGCGACTGAGTTTTCGTTCTTTTTGGGCATTCCTGTCATCGTGGGTGCAGCACTGCTTGATTTGGTCAAGCACAAAGATGCACTACAAACAAGTAGTGACTGGATGATTTTGGGCATTGGCACAGTGGTGTCGTTCATCGTGGCGCTGCTGTGTATCCGCTTGATGGTGGGCTGGGTGTCCAAAAAAGACTTTATGATTTTTGCATGGCTGCGTATCATCACAGGTGTGGTGGTGTTGATTGCGTTTTTTGGCTTTGGTTATCAAATTCAAGGCTAAGCCAAATTTTATTTTAGAAATTCACTGAATAAGGAGTGCGTGATGCTGATTTTTGGTGCGGATGCTGATCAAGTAGCCCCTGTCCAATCACTCATCAGTACGCACGCTTTGCCGATTGAATTATCATTTCATACATTAACTAAACTTAATAATAAATATCTTGGCTTTGGGCTAGATGAGCATCAAGCACAGCAGGCGCTACTGCTTGAAAAAGATAAATTATTACTGATACAAAGACAAGGCAATGACATCATCAAAGTCAGTCCCGATTGGACGGCGCAGACCCGCCGTGTGGTATCGGCAGGGCGTAAGTCTGAACTGATTTTGCAGGCGTGTAAGCTGACAGCAGGCATGACGGTGATTGATGGTACGGCAGGATTTGGGCATGATAGCCTAATACTTGCAAGCACTGGCGCAAGCGTCATCATGCTTGAGAGCAATCCTGTCATGGCACTGTTATTATTGTCAGAATATGCCTATATGCAGGATAATCCAAATTGGCAAGCTCTTTTATCACGGCTATCCATCCGCTATGGCGATGTGCGTGATTGCAGTGATGGCGCTGATGTCGTCTATCTTGACCCGATGTTCCCAAAGGACAGCTATGATGCTAAGGTGAATAAACATATGCAAGCTTTGCACAGTTTTGTCACACCGCCTAGCCTTGATGATGAATATCAGCTTTTAAGCCATGCTAAATCATTGGTAGGGCAGACCGATGGGCGAGTGGTGGTGAAGCGACCACTGAGCGCACCTTATCTGGCTGGTGAAATCCCTATCCAATCATGGCAAAACGACGCCATCCGATTTGACAGATATTAATCAGTGTATGCATAATCTGTATTTAGAAAAACTTACAATCATTAATCCATCATGAAAAACCATCATACCCACGCACCGATGACCTTTGGTCAAAAAACTTTTGCATGGCTACAGCTGACCCGATTTGACAAACCGGTTGGCACGGAGCTACTGCTGTACCCGACGCTGTGGGCGGTGCTATTGGCGTACTGGGGCATGGGGCAGACACCAAGTGCCAAAGTGGTGCTGATTTTTACGCTTGGGGCGGTATTGATGCGTGCAGCAGGCTGTGCGATTAATGACTTTGCCGATCGCAAGGTGGATGGACAGGTCAAGCGCACCAATACCCGCCCGCTTGCCGATGGGCGACTGTCTGCCAAGACAGCGGCAGCGACTTTTGTGGGGCTGTCATTGTTGTCAGCGTGTCTGCTGTTTTTCTTGCCTGTGGCGGTGTTTTATTGGTCGCTTGGGGCGGTGGCGTTGGCGTTTGTGTATCCGTTTATGAAGCGATACACCAACTTGCCACAGGTGGTGCTGGCAGCGGCATTTGGTTGGGCGATACCGATGGCATTCGTCGCTGTGCAGGGGCAGACTGATGTGTGGACTTGGGTGCTGTTCGTGGCTTATATGTGCTGGACGGTGGCGTATGATACACAGTATGCGATGTGTGACCGTGATGATGATGTGAAAATCGGGGTTAAATCCACGGCGATTTTATTTGGTCGCTATGATGTGGCGATTATTAGCTTGTTGCAAGTGGCTTTTGTGGCGCTGATGAGTGTGGCGGTTTGGCATTATTTTGCTGATGCGCTTGGCTGGTTTGTGCTTGTTGGCGTGCTCCCTGTGGTGGCGATGTTTGGTTATCAATATAATCTGATTAAAGACCGAGAACGCTTGGCGTGCTTTGCGGCATTTCGCCATAATGCGTGGGTAGGGCGATATGTATTTGTTTGGGTGCTTGTGCTGTGTTTGCTTGGGTGGTTTTAGGTCTTATTTTCTAAGATTAACCTTTAAACTGCCAATAATAAAGCCATTCTCAACTCTATTTAACTCATTGATTTTATAAAAAATGAATTTTCTTAAGATTGGTGAAAGAATGACGCCCAACATTTTTTTAATAAATTTCAATTAAATCAATCATTTAAAATGTTGGGTTTCGCAAGCTCAACACCAACCTACGACACGTTTGTTTATAAATTTTTTAATAAAATCAATGATGTAGGTCGGGTGGAAGAATGACACCCAACGTCTTAAGCCCTTTTATAATGGTGGGTTTCGCTATCGTGGGGCGTAAGTCTACGAAAACGGTTTAAAGCTTGAGAAATAACCTAATAATCAACAAAACCCATACCCACCCAACACTGCCAATACTAAGCCCTTGACCGCTTACCCACCAACACAATCCCAACAAGCACCATCACCGCCCCAATGATAAAGCTGGTCGTCATCGCATCGCCCAAAATCCACGCCCCAAGCACCACCCCAAAAATCGGCGTCATCAAAATCAGCGCACCAATATCCGCCGAGCGATAGTGGCTCAATAGCCAAAACCACGCCACCGTCGCCAAAAACGCCACAAACACCGCTTGAAATCCGACGCTCAGCACGCTGGCAGTTTGCCAATGCATCACCGCTTGGTCAGTTGCTATCGCATACACCCACAGCAGCACGCCGATGGCGAACAGCTGATAGGCGAGCACTTGTTTGGCAGGTAGTGTGCCAAGACTTGTCATGCGGATAATCACCGTCGTCAAGCCCCACGACAAGCCTGCCGCCAATGCCAAGCCATCACCGAGTAGCGAGCCATCCGCCTGTGATGACAACAAAAACGCCACCGCAATCCCACCAAAAGCAAGCCCCATACCAAGCCACTGGGTGAGCGACAGACGTTCATCTTTGACCAAAAAATGCAAAAACAACGCCGAAAACAGCGGTGCTGTGTACAAAAACACCACACTGCGAGATGCGCTGGTATAGCGTAAGGATTCACCTGCCAAGAGTGATTCAAAGGCGAATAATAAGCCCATCATCAGCCCAAGCCCGATTTGTTTGGGATTGAATCTAAGCTCTTTTTGATACACCATAAAACCAAGCAAAATCACAAGGCCAAACAATGAACGCATGGACAGCTGCATCACAGGCGAAATGTCTTGACTGGCAAGCTTGATGGCGATGGTGGAAAAGCCAAGAAACAAACAACAAATCGTCATCGTACCGATGGCAATGCCATCAAGGGGTTTTCTGGATGAAAAAGGCATGGTGATACCAAGTCAAAATTGAAAAATTATAGCACGCCAATGGGCAAAATCAAGGCGATTGAATGAATTTAATATTAATAAAATCAATTACTTAAAAAATAAATATGTATAAAATGTCACATCAAAAAACGCTTTGCATACCCTTTGCATAATAAAGTTACGAGAAATTGCATTTTTTTTCTTGAAATTGTCATTTATTGGCTATATAGTTAAGGCACGAACAATGGTTGTTCGCATTTTAATTTAAGCAAAAGAAGGAATACCACCATGGCATTTACTCTACCTGAGCTGGGCTACAGCTACGACGCACTAGAACCACATTTTGACAAAGAAACGATGGAAATCCACCACTCTAAGCACCATCAAGCCTATGTCAACAACGCCAACGCTGCCCTAGAAGGCACTGAGTGGGCGGACAAATCAGCTGAAGAAGTCATTGCCAATCTTGACAAAATCCCAAGCGACAAGCAAACTGCCGTGCGTAACAACGCAGGCGGTCATGCTAACCACAGCCTATTTTGGACGATTCTAAAAACTGGCACTGAGCTTGGCGGCTCGCTAAAAGAAGCCATTGAGCGTGATTTTGGTTCTGTGGACGCATTCAAAGAAGAATTTGAAAAAGCAGCACAAACTCGCTTTGGTTCAGGCTGGGCGTGGCTGGTTAAGCAAGGCGACAAATTGGCTGTGGTTTCAACTGCCAACCAAGACAGCCCATTGATGGGTAAAGCGGTAGCAGGCTGTGAAGGCACACCGATCATCGGTTTGGATGTGTGGGAGCACGCTTACTACCTAAAATATCAAAACAAACGCCCAGACTACATCAAAGCATTTTGGAGCGTGGTAAACTGGGATAAGGCTCAAGAAAACTTTGATAAGGCTTAATTTGATAAGACTTAATAGGTTAAGCAAAGAGTTACCAAAAAATGGCGTCTTATGGACGTCATTTTTATGGATACCTGCATGGAATTGATACTTGCATGGAATTGATAATTTGTGACAGCTTATAAATTAAAAAATGCACTTCAAATATGTGAAGTGCATGGTGAGTTTGGATATTTTAGGCTTGTTGAGCAGGCTTTTTGGGCTTACTCGTATTTTCTACAGGCATTATTTTCTTTATTCAACAAACATGGTGAATGGATATAAATTTTGTATTTATGACCATGTTGTATGATTTATAATAGCATGCTTTTAAAAGTTAAAAATACACCGATAAACACAGCAATAAATATCCCATAAACAATAAAATCCCAATATGCTTGTGTGTTGTCTTGTTTGTTTGCCAAATAAATGCCCAAAATCAATCCAGTGAGCGCACCGCCCCAATGACCAGCATTGTCAATACCTGGAATGACAAAGCCAAGCATTAAATTCACACCCATCACCATCAATAAATTTTTCTTGTCCAGTGTAGATGATAGGCGATGGCGACTGAATGCCAAGGCAACGATTGCAGCGCCAAGTCCCATAATGCCACCACTTGCGCCAGCTGCCACGCCCAAGCTGCCTGTTTGCGCCAAATCATGCCACGTCCAAGCCAAGTTTAATAAATTACCGCCAATAATGGATAAAATAAATAAAAATGCAACCGCCACGCGACCAAAGAATTGTTCGGCAGCTTGCCCAAAAAAATACAAAGCAAAGCCATTAAACAGCAAATGCATGATGCCAATGTGAATAAAGCCGCTTGTGATGAGTCTGTATGGCTCGTACAAGGTCAAAGGCAAAAAATTAGCACCAAATCGTATCAAATCGCGACTGTCAGGGTTTTCAATGCTGACACCCATCATTGCCATGATGGTAAAGACAGCGATAATGGCGATGAGTAGTACGCTTGTCACAGGGCAGCGTTTGCAAAATTGTAAAGCAGTCATAAAAAAATAAGCACTTAAAAAAGTGCTTATTCTAGCATGATGTGCTGTTTTTTTAAAATCAACGTGGCTTTAATCAAATCATTTAATAATCAAATCATTTGATATCAAAAGCGCATAAGCATCACATCATAAGTGTCATATTAGGCATGCCATTAGCCCAAATACGCATTGTACATCCAAATGAGCTTTTCTTGCTCTTGTATGTAGTCTGTGACAAGGTCATTTGTACCTTGGTCACCTGCTTCATCGCTGGCAGATGCCAATTCGCGTTGTTCACTGATAAGCTCGTTTAGACCTTTGATGACGCCCTCCACGCATTTGCGACCATCAAAGACATTTTTGTCCTCTTTGATGCGTGAATGCTGCGCAAAATCGCTGTAGGCGTGCAGTGGTGTGCCACCCAAGGTCAAAATACGCTCTGCAATTTCATCAATTTGTAGCTGTAGCTGGGTGTACAACTCCTCAAATTTAACGTGCAATGTAAAAAAGTCAGAGCCTTTGACATTCCAATGATAGCCGCGAACATTGATGTAATAAATGTGATAGCTTGACAATAGGTTGTTTAGCTGAGTGATGATGGGTTTTAGGTCGCCTTTTTCCAGACCGATTTGATTGGTTGTCATAATAGCCTCCAATAGATGGTTGTTTGAGTGAGTTGGATAAAATTAAGTGAGATGGATTTGAGCTCAAGCTTTGATAAGCAAGCTTTTGTAAGCCAGTATAAGCGAACAAAACCATCTGACAGCACCTATCATAACAAAGCGGTGCAAGCTTGTGAAGTAAAAATTTGTCAATTTTTTTATTGATAAAGTAAATTGATTAATAATTTTTATTAAGAATTATTAATCAATTATCACCAATCATCAAAAAATAATCCAACAATCATGGCAAAAAGCACACAATGATTTGATGAGTATGTTAGATACTTAAAGTTATAGACACTTAAGTATAGACACTTAAGATTGAGCGTTTTAGCTTTGCGCCAAAGTGTCTATTTTGAGTCCTTTGGGCGTGATTTTTGATAGGTGCTCTTTGATGGTGTCCACCGAAAAGCCATTGCCATGCAAGCGCTTGGGAATGATTTGGCTGCCTTTTTGGTTTTGTGCCTCAAACATAATAAAGATAAAATCGTCCGTCTCATCCCAACTTGTGACCGCCGACCACGGAATCACAGCTTGCTGCACCGCCATACCGCGCATTTGCATGCCGCGTTTGTCGTGAATGGCTGGCGCTTGTGTGTTGGGCAGACTCATCACCAGCCCATGCGGTTGTATGCCGATTTTGATTTGACGCATTTCATCGGGCATTTGGTTGCTTGCGATTTGTTTTTCGTACTCTTTTTTCATGTACCATTTTAGACCAAGCGTTCTAAGCAGCAAATAAACAACCACGCCAATCAACATAAGCCAAAAAATAATGGTTGAATAGCCATTGACAAAAATCAAGCCAATCACCGCAAGTATCGTAACAATGCCCAAAATCACCCATTCTTTGGTTTTGAGTGCCAACAATGGCTGATTTTGCGCAGTTTGTTCAAACAACGCCAATTGAGCGGCTTGAAATTCCGCTTGCGACATATTGAGCAAAACAGGCTGTAGGGTGTAAGGATACAGTGCTTTTTGTTTTTGGGTGGTCATTTTTTTATCCAGCGACAATCAATGAGTAATAACAATGTCTAAAAAATTGTATGGCATGACAAATTGTATGAATGAAATTTGTAAACCAAACTTGCTATATTACGCATTTTTGATGAGAAAATAAAGCGTTTGATGATTAAAATTTAAATTTTTTATGAATATAGATGAAAAAAAATCAAAAAATTGCTATGATTGCATTATTTTAATCAGCAAAAGAGATGATTATGATTGATCCAAAATTGTTGCGATTTGATTTGGAGCTTGTGGCAGCAAAGCTTGCGCGTCGTGGTATGAGCTTGGATACCGACTTTTGGCTAGACGTTGAAAACAAACGCAAAGCCTTGCAGGTAAAAACCGAAGAGCTGCAAGCCGCCAAAAATGCAGGTGCCAAAAAAATCGGTGAGATGAAACGAAGTGGCGAAAACACCGATGAACTGCTTGCCCAAATGGAAAACGTGAGCGAACAGATGAAAGAGGCTGAAAGCAAACTTAAAGCCTTGCAAGATGAAATTTTAAATAAAAGCCTTGGTATTCCCAACTTGCCTGATGACAGCGTGCCTATGGGCGTAGATGAAAGCGACAATGTAGAAATCCGCCGATGGGGCACCCCCAGAGCCTTTGATTTTGCCATCAAAGACCATAGCGATATTGGCGAGGGCTTGGGGCTATTGGATTTTGAGATGGCGGCCAAATTGACAGGCTCACGCTTTAGCGTGCTAAAAGGACAGTTGGCACGTCTTAATCGTGCTTTGGTGCAGTTTATGCTGGATACGCACACCAGCAAAGGCTACACCGAAATGTATGTGCCTTATATTGTCAATAGCGATAGCTTGATTGGCACAGGACAGTTGCCCAAATTTGAAGAAGATTTGTTTAAATTGCGTGGCGAGCGTGATTATTATTTGATTCCAACTTCTGAGGTGCCATTGACCAATAGTGTGCGTGATGTTATTTTGGGCGATGAGGATTTGCCCATCAAGCTTACCGCACATACCCCTTGCTTTAGAAGTGAAGCGGGCAGTGCAGGGCGTGATACACGCGGACTGATTCGTCAGCATCAGTTTGAAAAAGTAGAGATGGTGCAGATTGTCCACCCTGACAAGTCCATGCAGGTATTGGAGGAGATGACCGCTCAAGCTGAGAGTATCTTGCAGGCGTTGGAGCTGCCGTATCGTGTGATTGTCTTGTGTGGCGGCGATATGGGCTTTAGTGCGGTCAAGACCTATGACATTGAAGTGTGGCTGCCCTCTCAGGACACTTATCGTGAGATTTCCAGCTGCTCTAATTGTGGCGATTTTCAGGCACGGCGTATGCAAGCACGATTTAAAACAAAGCAAAGCAAAAAAACCGAGCTTGTGCACACTTTAAATGGTTCGGGGCTTGCGGTGGGCCGTACGCTGCTGGCGATTTTGGAAAATCATCAAAATGCCGATGGCACGGTCAATATCCCCAAGGCACTGCAACCTTATATGGGCTGTGAGAAGATTGGTTAAATAAATTAAAAGGCGGATACGCAAATAAGGATAAGCACCATGAAACTTGAAACGTATAAAGAAGTTTATCGTCAGCCAATCAGTCATATCAAGGTGCCAAAAGAATTGCAAAATCAGCCTTTTGAAGTGTTTTTTGTGCCAATCACAACACCAGATGAAAAAAAAGCCAATCCCAATGTGATTAAAAATAAACCCAATCCTTTATTAAAAGGATTGGCAATAATATATGATGACATTAGTCCACTTGATAATGATTGGGAATTGGATTAAATGATTTTATTGGATACGCATATTTGGTTTTTCTGGCAGAACAATAATGATTTACCCATAAACTTGCTTTATCATATTAAAGAAGCACAAGCATGATATGAATATCTATATCTCATTATTGATAATTAATTATTTTTTTCAACCAAGAGTATTTTTAACCAAGAGTATATTTTATGACAACACCTTCTATCTTTAATCCACCGCTAAATACACGCCACACCGCCAATGCCATTCGTGTGCTTGCTATGGACGCTGTACAACAAGCCAACTCAGGACACCCTGGAGCACCGATGGGTATGGCAGATATTGCCGAGGTTGTATGGCGAAAGTTTTTGAAGCACAACCCAAGCGACCCTGCTTGGGCGAATCGTGACCGCTTTGTGCTGTCCAATGGACACGGCTCTATGCTGTTGTACGCTTTGCTACATTTGACAGGTTATGATGTGTCTATTGATGATTTAAAAAATTTTCGTCAATTGCACTCAAAAACACCAGGTCATCCAGAATACGGCTACACCGCAGGCGTGGAGACTACCACAGGTCCATTGGGTCAAGGCATTGCCAATGCGGTGGGATTTGCCATTGCTGAAAAAACTTTGGCAAATCAATTTAACCGTGAGGGGCATGAAATTATCAATCATCACACCTATGCGTTTTTGGGCGATGGCTGTTTGATGGAGGGTATCAGCCATGAAGTTTGCTCACTGGCAGGTACGCTTGGGCTTGGCAAACTGATTGCGTATTATGATGACAATGGCATTTCTATTGATGGCGAGGTGGAGGGCTGGTTTAGCGATGACACGCAAAAACGCTTTGAATCCTATGGCTGGCACGTACAAAAAGTGGACGGACATGACAGCGATGCCATTGCCAAAGCCACGCAAAACGCCATTGACGAGACGACAAAGCCGTCATTGATTATGTGTAAAACTGTGATTGGTGCAGGTTCGCCGAATAAGCAAGGCAAAGAAGAGTCGCACGGTGCACCGCTTGGGGCAGATGAGATTAAGCTTACTCGTGAGATTTTGGCGTGGACGGACGAGGCGTTTGTCATCAGCCAAGATACTTATGATGCGTGGGATGGCAAAGTCAAAGGGCAAGCCTTGCAAGGCAATTGGCAGGCGGATTTTGATAATTATCAAAAAGCTTATCCAGAGCTTGCAGCCGAATTACTACGCCGTTTAAATGGTGAGTTGCCAGATGATTTTGATAACGTTGCGGGTGCCTATATCAAAGCGTGCCAAGCTCATGGTGAAAATATCGCCACACGCAAGGCAAGTCAAAACGCCATTAATGCCCTGCAACCAGTATTGCCAGAGCTCTTGGGCGGCAGTGCCGATTTGGCAGGGTCAAATTTGACGTGGTTTAAAAACGCCAAAGCTTTAGAAAACGACCCTGCGGGCAACTATATTCATTATGGCGTGCGTGAGTTTGGTATGACGGCGATTGCCAATGGTATTGCACTGCACGGCGGTTTTGTGCCGTATGTGGCGACCTTTTTGATGTTTATGGAATATGCACGCAATGCGGTGCGTATGTCGGCACTCATGAAGCAGCGTGTGATTCACGTCTATACCCATGACAGTATTGGGCTTGGTGAAGATGGACCGACGCATCAGCCGATTGAGCAATTAACCGCCCTTAGAAGTACGCCAAATCTGCACACATGGCGACCTTGTGATACCGTGGAGTCAGCTGTTGCTTGGGTGGAGGCGTTAAAGGCAAAAACCACGCCGTCAGCCTTGATTTTTAGCCGTCAAAACTTGGCTCACCAAAACCGTGATGACAGCCAAGTTGCCAATATTGCCAAAGGCGGTTATGTTTTGGCACAAGAAAAAGGCGAGCTAACAGTCATCATCATCGCCACAGGTTCAGAGGTGGAGCTGGCAATGGGGGCGTATGAACAGCTGAACAAACAAGGCATTGATGGCGTGCGTGTGGTGTCCATGCCGTGTGCTGAGGTGTTTGTGAAGCAAGACCGTGATTACCGTGAAAGCGTGCTACCGTCTGCTATCCGTGCCAGAGTTGCGGTGGAGGCAGCTCATGTGGATTATTGGTATAAATTTGTCGGTCTTGACGGCAAGGTGATTGGTATGACTACCTTTGGTGAGTCCGCCCCTGCCAAAGAGCTGTTTAAGCATTTTGGAATTACAACCGATAAAGTCGTGGAAGCGGTGAAATCATTGGTTTGAGTGATTTTTAAAACAAAAAATGGCATACTTAAATAAAATGAGTATGTCATTTTTATTTTATTGGGGTGATAAAAATGAAAGTAAAAATGCTTAAAGAAACATATTATAACCCTGTTAAACAAACCACCGTTCCTACTTTGCGGTATCAAAAACTAAAATATTTATCGTTAAATTAAAAAGAAATTATTATGAAATCATTATTTAAAGGTTGGTTTGGAGAGACAATGACTAATATTGTCTCCAAGATTGCATTGGATAAAGAAATTTATCATCGTATCAATAATGTTACCTTAGCTAAAAATAATGGCATGACCACACAAATTGACCATATTATCGTATCTGTATTTGGAATATTTGTCATAGAAACCAAAAACTACAAAGGTTGGATTTTTGGTAATGAACAACAAGAAAAATGGACGCAAGTTATTAAAGGCGGTAAAAAATTTCAATTTTATAATCCCATTCGTCAAAATTATGGGCACATCAAAACATTATCGGATTTATTACAATTAGATTTATCCTATTTTCATGGTATTGTTTGGTTTGGTCCAGACAGTGAATTAAAAACCAAAGATGAATTACCTGATTTTGTTTTAAATCGTGGATTAATTGCCTATATTAAGGATAAAAATAAAATATTGTTGAGTAAAGAGCAGGTTTTGGAAATTGTTGATAAAATAGAAAATCATAAATTTAAAAAGGGACTAGATACTTATTTTACTCACCAAGAAAATGTCAGACGGCATATTGAGCAAAAACAAGCCAATCCTATTTGTCCAAAATGTCAAGGCATTATGATTAAACGAATAGCAAAACATGACAATTATGCCAATAAAGAGTTTTGGGGCTGTAGCAATTATCCTAAATGCCGTGGTATTCGTTATATTGATTGATTTTGTTCTGGGCTTTATTAAAGATAATTTTCAAGAGGTGTATTGTTTTTATAAATTTAATCTATTTGCAATATTCACCAAACACCATACTCAATAAATGCTTAGTTTTATCTGCTTTATCAAATCTGTTATAATTAAGCGGATAATCATTTGTTGATGATAACCTATGCTCACCTTTCATAATCTTAGCCTAAGCTTGGATGATAAGCCGATTATTCGCCACGCTTCAGGACAAATTCTTGCTAATCAAATCATTGTACTGACAGGAGCGTCAGGCAGTGGTAAGTCGTTGTTATTAAAAATATTATCATCACTCATTACACCCAGTAGTGGTGAGCTTAGTCTGCACAATCAGCGTTTGGGTGATGTATCTGCTATTGAGTGGCGTAAGCACATCGCCTTTGTCAGTCAGCACAGTGAGCTTGTGGCGGGCGATGTCTTGTATAATCTGCAGTTGCCTTTTGGGTTTAAACATCATCAAGCGCGGACGTTTTGTCAGGATTTTCATTTGGAGTGCTTACAAAAGCTGCACAAATCAGCCGACTTTCTAAGACAGGATATTTATCAGCTGTCTGGCGGTGAGCGCCAAATGGTGAATATTTTGCGTCATTTACAGCTTATGCCGTCGGTATTGTTGCTGGATGAACCGACCGCGGCGCTGGATGAGACGAGCGTTGTGCGCATGGAGCAGCTGTTGATGGATTGGCAGAGGCGCACTCAAAACAGCTTGCTGTGGGTGAGTCATAGCCGTGAGCAGTGTCAAAGACTGCTCGCGCTTGGTGCAACACATTGGCGGATGGCAGAGGGGGTGCTGGATGTTGTTTAGTGTCGCACAAACGCTCAGCATTGTGCAGGTGCTGATGGCGGCGGGCTTGATGGCATTTGTGCTTTTATTAAGCTTTTTGTTGCGTCTTAATTTGACTCAAGTTTTGATTGTTGCTAGTATTCGCACGATTGTTCAGCTGAGCTTTGTGGGCTTGGTATTGGCTTGGGTTTTTGCTCAAAATCATTGGCAAACGGTGCTGTTGGTTTTGACAATCATGACGCTCATTGCCAGCATTTCTGCCAAAAATCGCGTCAAAAAACCTTATAAAGGCTTATTGCTAGACACTTGTCTGTCTTTGGTGGGCAGTGGTTGGCTCATTGCGATTTTTGGTGTGGTGGTTGTTTTGCAGACAGATGATTGGTATCAGCCTGAGATTTTGTTACCGATTTTGGGTCTTATCTTGGGCAATGCGTTGACAGCGGTATCTTTGTCGCTCAACCATCTGACAGACAGCTTTCATCGTGAGCGCGGACAGATTGTGATGATGTTGTCATTGTCGGCAACGCCACTTGAGGCGACACGTCCGCACATCATCAATGCCATTCATCAAGGCGTCATGCCGACCATCAACAGCATGATGGTGGTGGGCGTGGTGAGTCTGCCTGGAATGATGACAGGGCAGATTTTGGCGGGGGCGGATGTCAATCAAGCGGTACGCTATCAAATCATCACCATGTTTTTTATTGCCGCGGGCAGTGTGTTCGCGTGTGCAATGGCGTGTTTTTTGGCGTATCGCCGATTTTTTGATGATTATCAGCGCTTTGTGATACCGCCCAAATGATTACAAAAAGCAATCATTTTCAAAAAGCAATCATTTTCAAAAAGCAATCATTGTCAAAAACTAATCATTGTCAAAAGCAATGATTGTCAAAAAAGCACCCTTGATGACAAGAATGCTTTAAATAATTGATTTTATTAAAAAAATTGTTTAAGCAAAATTATTGCCTGTAAATACCCCATCAAATAAAATGCTGGACAGATAGCGCTCGCCACCATCAGGCAAGATGACAACGATGGTTTTGCCTTGAAATTCTGGACGGCTTGCCAAATCGTGCGCAGCTTTGAGAGCAGCGCCACAGGAAATGCCGCACAAAATACCCTCTTCTGTCATGGCGCGTCTTGCCCAAGACAATGCCTCTTCGCTGCTGACGCCAATCACCTCATCCAACAAATCAAGCGCAAGATTTTTGGGAATGAAATTAGCGCCAATGCCTTGAATTTTGTGAGGCGCAGGTGTTAAAGTCTCGCCTTTGAGGGCTTGTGCGATGATGGGCGATTCGGCAGGTTCAACCGCCACCACATGAATGTTTTGTCCTTTGTCTTTGAAGTATTTGGCAACACCAGACACCGTACCGCCTGTACCAACGCCTGCAACGATGGCATCAATCTTGCCAGATGTGGCGTGGTCAATCTCAGGTGCGGTTGTTTTGACGTGCGTGGCAGGGTTGGCAGGATTGTCAAACTGCTGTGGCAAAAAGTATTTGCTTGGGTCGGAGTTGAAGATTTCTTGCGCCTTTTCTACCGCGCCTTTCATGCCCAAGGCAGGTTCGGTCAGTACCAAATTTGCACCCAAAGCGGTCAATACCTTGCGGCGCTCCATGCTCATAGAAGATGGCATGGTCAGTGTGATGGGGTAGCCTTTGGCGGCAGCAACGAACGCCAAAGCAATGCCTGTATTGCCGCTTGTTGGTTCAACAATATGCATACCCTTGGTGAGCTTGCCTGTTTGTTCAGCATCTGCAATCATGCCTGCGCCAATGCGGTCTTTGACCGAAAAGGCAGGGTTGCGACTTTCAATTTTGGCAAGCACAGTCACACCCTCTGGCATAAGGCGGTTTAGGCGCACCAAGGGCGTATTGCCAATGGCGTCTGCGTTATTATCAAAAACAGCGGTGCTGGTAAAGTTTGTCATAAACATTTTCCTTATTGAATGATAAAGCATAAAATTATGTTCATTGTAAAAGTAAATTTGCCGATTGACAAGGCAAAGATTGGAATAATTTAGAATAAGCATACGCCATTTTGTCTTATAAATGGGGCTTGTTGCGACAGCGAATGCATTAAGAGATGGATTTATGAAATAATTTAAATAACACAAATGATTTGGCTTTTGTATCAAGACTTGGCTTTGCGTGAATTGATTATTTTAATTATAATAATTATGACATTTGGTCAATCTAAATTTGCCAAAAACCCAAAAATTAGCGATAATAGACGTTTATTTAGCTTAAGTTAGGATTTTTTATGTCAAATTTGCAGCAACTTATTGAACAAGCTTTTGAAAATCGTGCCGATTTTAGCCCAAGCAACGCCCCAAACGATGTCCGTCAAGCGGTGAATGATACGCTGGCGCAATTGGATGCTGGCACATTGCGTGTCGCCGAAAAAAAAGACGGCGTTTGGGTGGTGAATGAATGGGCAAAAAAAGCCGTTTTGCTGTCTTTTCGTTTGAATGACAATTATGCCATGCCATCTTGCGAGCATTTGCAATTTTTTGATAAAGTGCCAACCAAATTTGCAACTTGGAGCGAAGATAAACTAAAAGCATCTGGCATTCGCGTGGTACCACCTGCAGTTGCGCGCGCAGGCTCATTCATTGGTCGTGGTGTGGTGCTGATGCCAAGCTATGTCAATATTGGCGCTTATGTGGATGAGGGCACCATGGTGGATACATGGGCGACGGTTGGCTCGTGCGCACAAATCGGCAAAAACGTGCATTTGAGTGGTGGTGTGGGCATTGGTGGTGTGCTTGAGCCATTGCAAGCAAGCCCAACCATCATTGAGGACAACTGCTTTATTGGTGCGCGCTCTGAGATTGTGGAGGGTGTCATCGTTGAAGAAGGCTCGGTTATCTCTATGGGCGTGTACATCGGTCAATCCACCAAAATTTATGATCGCACCACAGGTGAAATCATTTATGGGCGCGTGCCAGCAGGTTCGGTGGTGGTGTCTGGCAGCTTGCCAAGCCAAGACGGCACTCACAGCTTGTATTGTGCGGCGATTGTCAAAAAAGTGGACGCACAAACACGCGCCAAAACAAGCATCAATGAGCTGTTGCGCGCTGATTGATTGGCGTGCCAAATTTAGCCATCAGTGGATGTTATCAGTAGATGTTATCAACGGATGTCATGAACAGATGTTATTAACGAATATATTGATGAATATATTGATGGCTAAATTAAGTGATGACTGAATTTAATTTTGCTCTGCCTAAGTTTTTGATTGACAGGCTTTTTGATTTTAAATGGGTGGTTTAAACAGTGATTGCAATGAATTATTTATCTTAAATCACTTGTTTTAAATCATTTGCTCAAATCACTTTATTCTAAATCACTTATTTTAAATCAAACCAAGACGGTTTGTGGCAATCATTTATCATCATTTTTACAAAAAATGTCATTTTGTAAAAATCAGCATGGATGTACTGATGGACAATTCTTTGGCTTTGATGTTGATTGGCATTTTTGCCATCGCAAGCTTGTTTCATGGCGTCACTGGCATTGGTGTGACGCTAATTGCAAGCACAGCCTTGGCAAGTGTCTATCCCATGCATACCGTACTTGTGCTGACGGTTTTTCCGTGTTTGATTATCAATTGGCTTGTTTTTGTCAGTGGTGGCAATGCACTTGACTATGTGCGCCGTTATTGGCTGCTTGTATTGACAAGCTTTGTGGGCAGCTTGATTGGCACAAAGCTTGTGTTTGTGATTGCACAGTCGTATTTGTTGATTGCGCTTGGGCTTTTGATTGTTGCTTATGTCGTCATGCAAATCATCGCTGGCAAATACCACAAAAGCATTCGTCTGCCAAACACAACAGGCAGTTTAATCGTCAGCGGAACGCTGGCAGGGGTGCTTGGCGGCGCTACCAATGCCATGTCGCCGCTGCTTGTGATGTATTTGTTGTCGGCAACCGAGCATTTGCCCAATGGCAAAACAGAGCTGATTCGCGCAAGCAATCTGTGCTATGTGGTGGGCAAAGTGGCGCAATTGATTGTGCTGTGGCAACCGATATCAGCACTGCCGCCATCAGATATGGGCGCCATCGCCATTGCCAGTATGGTGGCGGTGATTTGTTTGTATGTTGGTTTTTATTTTCAAAACAAATTGCCCCAAGCGCTCTTTAAAAAGCTTGTCTTGGCGATTTTGTTTGTGCTTGGTGTCAAAGCTTTGGTGACTGGATTGTCATGACTTGCTTACTTTATGTCTCCAAAAATATGTTTCCAAAAATCTGCTCACAAGCACAACTATAGCCTAATTTTTAACATTTTTTTAAAGCGTATAAATGTCAATACGCTCTATTGTATTAATTCTCTAAAAAGTTTTTTAAATTATGCCTCAATCTTCCTTGGATGCTTGCACGGATTACAGCACGGTGGCGACTCATCCGCCCATCAGAAATGCAACCATTCCCACGACTGACCCACAAGCAGGGCTAAAAATCACTGAAATTTTTTATTCCTTACAAGGCGAGGCGCTAAGCTCAGGCTTGCCGACCATTTTTGTTCGCTTGACGGGCTGTCCTTTGCGCTGTGTGTATTGCGATACCACGTATTCATTTGCAGGCGGTGAGCGTCTTGGGCTTGAAGATATTTTGACACACATTAAGCAATATCCTTGCAAGCGTGTTTGTGTGACAGGTGGCGAACCCTTGGCACAGCCCAATGCCATTGCTTTGATGAAATTGCTGCTTAAAGAGGGTTATGAGGTTTCGCTGGAGACGGCAGGGGCGCTGTCTGTCAAAGATGTGCCCTCTGAGGTCTCAAAAGTGATGGATCTAAAAACACCCTCATCAGGCGAGGTGGACAAAAATCTGTGGGAAAATCTGTCCTACCTAACACCGCACGATCAAATCAAAATAGTGATTGCTGACCGCGCTGATTATGAGTGGGCAAAGCAAAAATTACAAGCGCATCAATTGGACAAAAAAGCTGGTGTGGTGTGGCTATCACCCATGTTTGATGTTCATCAAAGCACAGATGTGCCGAGCATTGCGGCTGATTTGGCGGCATGGATGTTGGCAGATGGGTTGCCTGCGCGGTTGCAATTGCAATTGCATAAAATCATTTGGGCGGATGCGCGCGGCAAATAAAACGCCCAAGCGTCATCTATGCGTCATTGGGCTGTGAATCAAACAAAACCTGATGGTTAAAAAACTAAAAAATTGATGATTAAAATTAAAAATTGGTGATTGCCAAAATCTGCTTATATAAAGCTTTTTGTTCGGGGGTGGGGCGCGCAGTTTGCAGTCCCATTACTTTTGACATATCACCATCAATGCGCAGTTTGCCTGTCATAAACGCTTCCATCGCAACGTTCATATCTTTGCCTGCAATCAGCTCACCAAGCGTGTCTTTGTCAATTGAAATACTGGCCGCTGCCATGTCTGACAGACCTTTGTGTATTTTTCCATCCTTAAGATGTAGGCTGATGGCGTCATCGCCAAGTAAGCTTGCATTAAAGACCTCTTGCAGACTGGGCGGCACATTCAAATCACCTGCCAATTCATTGAGCTTGGCAACCTCGGCAAACCATTCATCGGATAAAAACTGATACATATTGTGTCCTATGTGCTGTAAATTCACCGTATTATAAGTCAAAATGGGCTAAAAAATGTAAATTTTGGCAATTTTTGATGATTTTTTTACAAAAAGTTTATTTTGCTTACACTTGCGTTGCATTGTGGTGTATAATGACGAATTGAATATTTTAGTAACAAAACGTTTTTGATGGGTTTTGTTGCTTATCGCTGACAATTGTAAAGCGCACTGTCTTTTTGACAAATCAAATTATAACTCATTGCTTTTTAAAACCATATAAAAAACAATGAGTTACAATATAATCCTTAAATAATTTATGGATTTTTTGCGCTGAAGCGTTCAAAAAGGATGCTATTTGTTAGCGAATGCGTTAAAATATAACACAATAGGCAAAAGCGTGTTAGTTTTGGTAAATGAACTAAGTTTACGCTTACTCAATTTGGGCTGCACAGGAATTATCCAATGAGTCTACATAAAACAGCAGTAGCCCCGCTAGACGTTGACCATGAGTATGAAATCACCATTGTGCGATTTTTTACGATTATGACGGTTGTTTGGGGCATTATTGGTATGTCGGTTGGGGTGTTTATTGCCTCTCAATTGGCATGGCCTTTTTTGAATTTTGATACACCGTGGCTATCATTTGGTCGTTTAAGACCGCTGCATACCAATGCGGTGATTTTTGCGTTTGGTGGTTCGGCATTATTTGCAACCTCTTATTATATTGTTCAGCGCACATGTAAAACGCGACTGTTTGCACCTTATTTGGCTTGGTTTACCTTTTGGGGTTGGCAGGCAATCATCGTTGCTGCGGTCATTACTTTGCCACTTGGTCTAACCTCTGCCAAAGAATACGCAGAGCTTGAATGGCCGATTGATATTGCCATTGCGGTGGTGTGGGTGGCTTATGCGATTGTCTTTTTTGGAACAGTAATCAAGCGTAAAACATCACACATCTATGTGGCGAACTGGTTTTTTGCGGCGTTCATCATTACCATTGCGTTATTGCACATTGTCAATAACTTGGCGATTCCAGTGGGTGCGTTTAAATCATACTCATTGTTTGGTGGTGCAACCGATGCGATGGTGCAGTGGTGGTACGGTCATAATGCTGTTGGCTTTTATTTGACTGCAGCGTTTTTGGGCATGATGTATTATTTCATTCCTGTGCAAGTTGGTCGCCCTGTCTATTCTTATCGCTTGTCAATTGTGCACTTTTGGGCATTGATTGCTTCTTATATGTGGGCAGGCGGTCACCATTTGCATTATTCAGCGTTGCCTGACTGGACTCAATCGCTTGGTATGGTGTTCTCTTTGATTTTGTTTGCGCCATCGTGGGGCGGCATGATTAACGGTGTACTTACATTGTCAGGCAGTTGGGATAAATTGCGTACAGACCCAATCATTCGTTTCTTGATTGTTGCGTTGTCATTTTATGCAATGAGTACCTTTGAAGGTCCGATGCTGTCTATTAAGGCGGTCAATGCCATCAGTCACAATACAGACTGGACGGTCGGTCACGTGCATTCAGGTGCATTAGGCTGGGTGGGTATGATTACGATTGGCTCAATTTATGTGTTGTTGCCACGCATTTATAATAAAGCAAAAATGTACTCAACCAATCTGATCACAGTGCATTTTTGGCTTGCCACAACAGGCACCATTCTTTATATCGTGGCGCTTTGGATTTCGGGCATTACCCAAGGTTTTATGTGGCGTAAAACCAATGTAGACGGCACATTGTCTTATGACTTTATTCAAACTGTTGTGGTGTCATATTGGCCGTTTGTGACGCGTGCATTGGGTGGTTTCTTGTATGTTTGCGGTATGCTTGTCATGGCTTACAACTGCTACAAAACCATCATGATGCCAGATGTACCTGAGTCAATTGCTGAACCTGACGAAGTTAATACTGGCAGTGATACTGCAACTGTGAATGCTTAAGGGGTCAGTATGTCAAACATTTCTCATGAATTAATTGAAAAAAACACAGGACTTTTAGTAACGTTTATTGTCATTGCTATTAGTTTTGCTACGCTTGTAGAGATTTATCCGTTGCTGTTTGACAAAACAGCACCTGAACAAGGCGGTGTGAATAAACCTTTGCCAAATATGAAGCCTTGGACGGCATTGGAGCTGGAAGGACGTGATATTTACATCCGTGAAGGCTGCCATGTGTGTCATACCCAAATGATTCGTCCTTTGCGTGCAGAGGTTGAGCGTTATGGGCCTTATAGCCGTGCAGCTGAATCCGCTTGGGATCATCCATTTTTGTGGGGTTCTAAGCGAACAGGCCCTGACCTTGCCCGTGTCGGTAAACGCTATTCTGACCAATGGCACAAGGATCACTTAATTGACCCACGTCAAGTTGTGCCACAGTCTGTCATGCCTGCTTATCCTTGGCTTGCCAAAAATGAAGTCAATGGACAAAAAGTGCAGCAAAAAATGCGTGTATTTAAAGAGCGTTTTGGGCTGCCTTATACCGAGGCGGACATTGAGTCAGCACCTGACCAAGTGCAAGGCGCAACCGAATTGGATGCACTGGTTGCCTACCTGCAACAGCTGGGTGTGGCAATGGAAGGGCAACGTTAATGAATTGGGGCGTTTTACATAGCATCGCGACGGTGGGGGCGTTTATTGCGTTCATCGCCATCGCGTGGTGGGCATATTCACCCAAAAACAAAAAACGCTTTGAAGAAGATGCACAACTTGCGTTAGATGACGAGCAATTGACTCAATGGTCATCACATGAACGCACTAAGGATACGCAATGAACTTTTTTTGGAGTTCTTGGATTACTGTCTTCACCCTTGGCTGCTGGGCTTTTATTTTCTTTGTATTGGTATGGACTTTAAGACACCGTCCGATTTTAGAAGAAGATGAAACCACTGGGCATTCATACGATGGTATTCGAGAGTACGATAAGCCATTACCAAAATGGTGGCTGGCTGTTTTCTTTGCAACAATGGCTTGGGGTCTTTTGTACTTTGTGCTATACCCATCCATTCAACCAAACGCATGGAAGGGCTTAACAACGGTGTCTGTGGACGGTCAAAACGTCAAATGGACCTCAGAAAACGAATTAAACAGTGAATTGCAACAAAACAATGCTAAGTTTATGAGCAGTTTTGATGGAATTTTAGCAAGCGCTGGTGCAAGTGAAGCTAAGCCTGTCTTGGACAAACTAACACAACTACAAACGCAGCGTGATTCTACAGCTGAGCCACCTGCGGAGTTGCAAACGCAAATTGACGAACAAATCAAAGCGTTGGCACCTTTTGTGGATAAGCTGGCAGCCGATCCAGAAGCACAAAAAATTGGTAACAGCTTATTTTTGCAAAACTGTGCTTTGTGTCACGGCTCAAACGCACAAGGCGGCGTGGGATATCCGAATTTGACCGATAACGATTGGTTGTTCGGTGGCAAGGCTGAAAACATCTTACTGACTATTCATAATGGTCGTGTGGGTGGTATGGCAGCATGGCAACAGCAAATCGGTGAAAATGGCGTGCGTGCGGCTGCTGAATATGTCATGAGTATTTCTGGCAATATTCATAACGACACCCTTGACAAAACCTTGGTAACTCAGGGCGAAGCAATTTTCAAACAAAATTGCGTATTGTGTCATGGTCAAGACGCCAAAGGTTTGACTGAAATGGGTGCACCAAACTTGACGGATGATATTTGGCTGTATGGCAGCGACCGCGAAACCATCAGAACCACCATTCGTCATGGTCGTGCAGGTGTGATGCCTGCTTGGGAATCTCGTTTGGGTAATGAGCGCGTGATGTTGCTTGCAGCTTATGTGCGTTTCATTTCACAAAACCCCTCATGATGAATGAATCAAATCTCAAAAAGCCATTCTTAATTGAATGGCTTTTTGTTTGGCATAGACTTTTTATATTGTGTCTGCCGTGTATGATAGAGTGTGGCATGATTGTATAAAATATTGCAATTTGCTTGCTTGAAAATTTTCCCATCATCCCTATTTTTGTTACAATCAAATCTGGTTTATGGAGTAAAATATGACCACAACCAACCATCATTTTGAAGCCGAAGTTGCACAGCTTTTGCATTTGGTGACACATTCACTGTACTCAAACGCCGACATCTTTGTGCGTGAATTGGTATCAAACGCATCCGATGCCTGCGACAAACTGCGTTTTTTGGCGACGGCTGATGACAGCTTGTACGAAAACGATGGCGAATTGGCAATCAAAATTGATATCGACAAAGACGCCAAAACCATCACCGTCAGCGATAACGGCATCGGTATGAATGAAGCCGATGCCATTGAGCATCTGGGTACGATTGCCAAATCAGGCACCAAGGCATTTTTGGATAAATTATCCGACAGCGATAAAAAAGACGGCAATCTGATCGGTCAGTTTGGCGTAGGCTTTTATTCAGGATTTATTGTGGCGGACAAAATCACCGTCGAGAGCCGAAAAGCAGGCGAAGCGGCTGATCAAGGTGTACGCTGGGTGTCAGATGGCACAGGCTCATTCACCACCGAGACCATCACCAAAGACAGTCGTGGCACAAGCATCACCTTGCACCTAAAAGATGAGTACGCAGGTAGTGGCGATGAGACCACCAATTATCTGGATCGCCATGCCATCAAATCACTGGTGAATAAATACTCAGACCACATCAGCCTGCCGATTCAGATGCGTAAACAAGAGTGGCAAGATGAGCTTGATGACAATGGCGAAGTGGTCGCAGGCAAGGGCGAATACATCACCACCGATGAGTACGAGACCATCAACCAAGCCAATGCACTATGGACACGCAGTCCAAGTGACATCAGTGATGATGAGTATAACGAGTTTTATAAAAACCTAAGCTATGACTACACAGACCCATTAGCACACACGCATAATCGTGTCGAAGGTCGTGTGCAGTACACTCAGCTACTGTATATTCCAAAAAAAGCACCGTTCGACCTATATGCTCGTGAACAACAGCGTGGGCTTAAGCTGTATGTCAAGCGTGTGTTCATCATGGAAGATGCCGAGCAGCTGTTGCCGATGTATCTGCGTTTTGTTAAGGGCGTGATTGATACCGCTGATTTACCACTCAATGTCAGCCGTGAAATCTTGCAAGAATCTCGTGATGTCAAGGCAATCCGTGATGGTAATGCTCGCCGTGTGCTGACTTTGCTAGCAAGCCTTGCCAATAGCGAAGATGCGGATAAACAAGCCAAATTTAAGGAATTTTATCAAGAATTTGGTGATGTGCTAAAAGAAGGCTTGGGCGAAGACCAAAGCAATCAAGAGCGTATCGCCAAGCTACTACGCTATGCCACCAGCCAAAATAATGCCATCGAGACAGGGTTTGCCGACTATAAGGCTCGCATGAAAGACGGTCAAAAGGCGATTTATTATCTGACGGCGGATAATTTGGCGGCTGCCAAAAACAGCCCACAGCTTGAGCTGTTTAACAAAAAAGGCATCGAAGTCATCTTGATGACCGCGCGTGTGGATGAGTGGGCGATGAATTTCTTGCATGAGTTTGATAGCACACCGCTCCAAAATATCGCCAAAGGTGCGGTGGATTTGGGCGAGCTGACCGATGAAGCCGAAAAACAAGAGGCTAAGCAAGCCGAAGAAAATCTAAAACCTGTAGTGGATAAACTCAAAACCGCTTTGGGCGAGCGTGCCAAAGATGTGCGTGTCTCTAGCCGTCTGGTGGATAGTCCTGCTTGTCTTGTGGTGGGTGATGGCGAGCTGTCACCGCAGATGGTGCAGATGTTAAAAGCGATGGGGCAGCCTGTGCCTGATGTCAAGCCGACGCTTGAGATTAACCCGACGCATCCGCTCATCACCAAGCTTGAGAGCAGCGCCGAGTTTGATGATTTGGCACAAGTCATCTTTGACCAAGCCTTGCTTGCCGATGGCGGACAGCTTGATGACCCAGCAGAGTATCTAAAGCGTATCAATAAGCTGTTGATGAAATAAGCTTAAAAAGTCTATATCAACGTTAGCAATAAAACATAAACCTCAAAGTTGAAGCGCTTTGGGGTTTATGTTTTAAATCATGTTGATGTTTTGATTGAATGGTGCTTGCTTTGGATGTTTACATCACTGCGTCAGATGATGGTAAGTGATACAAGACACTAGCAAACGCGTTACAATCAGTTTATAATGGCATTATTTATAAAAAGCAGAGAGTCATTTTGTCTTTTTCATCCATTAAAATTACCTTATTGCAGCGTTTTTCGCTCAATTTTTCTGCCAACATCATTGCAGCATTTTGGATGCTGTTGGGTTCGGTGCGCGCATTTCATTGGGTAAAGCCCACAGCGTTACAATTTTTGGCTTTTTTAACAACTGCGCTATTTGCCAACATCTTGTTTGCTTGGTTGGCAAGCAACATGACAAGCCAGTTCAATGTTCAAGGGCTGGTCAGTTATTTAATTTGGCCCATGATTATGCTTGTGGCGGGGATTATTCTTGCTAAGCGCTCACAAAATTACGCACTGATGTTCGTGCCTGCGATTTTGTGGCTTACTGCCGATACCATTTTGATGTTGATTCAAAGCTTGATTCAGTTGTTGGGCAATCAAAATTTATTGCCTGAATTTTTGAATGGTTATATTGCTTGGTTGTTTGTGGCGTTGTTTGTGTGGCAGACAGCAAGTTTGTTGTTGATTTTTGCCAAAAAGCTGCATTGGGCATGGTGGGAGCGTATGCTGATGATGGCAGGCGCCATTGCTTTGCTTGTAGTTTGGCAAAAAAACATCGTTGATCAGCCGATTTTTAAGATTGATGATGCACTGCCTTATATTGATGAAGCGGCATTTTATGCCCAGCCACAGCTGCTCAACGGCGCTATTGATGGCGTCAAAGCAGGTCAGCTGGGTGTGAGCGAATGGTATTTTGTGGGTGTGGCAGGCTATGCCGAACAAGATGTGTTCGCAAGCGAAATTCATCAGGCGCGCCAATTGTTTGATGTGCGCTTTGGCACCAAAGGGCGTTCTTTGGCGCTTATCAACAACAGCTACACTTGGATGGATGAGCCTGTAGCCACACGCACAAGCATTGCGCAAGCCCTAAAATCCGTGGGCAAAAAAATGAATCCTGAAGAGGATGTGCTGTTTCTGACTTTGACATCGCATGGCATTGTGGATGAGAATTTGGTGCCAACAGGTGAGATTGAGCTTTCCAATCCGCCGCTGTTGCTTGCGCCGATTGATGGCAAGTGGCTCAAAAAAGCGCTTGATGATTCTGGCATTCGTTGGCGAGTGATTGTGGTGTCGGCGTGTTATTCTGGTGCTTTTATTGAAGAGTTGTCCAGTCCAACGACCGTTGTCATCACCGCAAGCGCAGCGGACAAAGCATCTTTTGGGTGCAGTCATGATGCGGATTTGACTTATTTTGGGCGTGCGTTTTTTGCAGAAAGTATGCGTTCTGAAGACAGCTTTGATAAAGCATTCGTATTGGCAGCGCGCCGCATTGCTGAACGCGAGGCGCTAAAAGGTCTACCACCCAGCGAGCCGCAAATGTTTGTGGGCCCGCTTATGAAAACGGCTTTGCCTGAATTTGAAAAAGTTTTGTTTGGGCATAAAAATACGTCCAGCGCACAATGATTGATGTGCTGTTAAATGGATTGTTGCTTAATTTTGTCCAACTGTTAATTGTGTAAAGCTGCTTTAAGTGATGATTGCTTGGCTTTATAAATCGTTAGAAATCATGCATAAAGACTGTTAATAAAGCATTGTTTTTGGTAAATTGGTGTGCCTAAACAAATCGTCTGATGGCGATGTCGGTAACTTATGTTTTATTGGATTGTTTTATTTGATGGGTGAATTATGATTTTTAATAAAAGTTGTCATCATTATAATAATGGCGCGCTTGTTATCAAAACCAAACAGCATTTTTGTTTATTGACAGCGGTGCTGTTGTCATCGGCTGTGATGGTTGGGTGCAGCCAAAAGACCAATCAGCATGGCGCGCAATCTTTAATCGTACAAAACAACAATAATGCACCAAATCGCTATCAGGTGCGCGCAGGCGATACGGTGAGTAAGATTGCCAGTCGCTATGGCTTGAATTGGCGCACAGTCTCGGCTTTAAATAATCTGGACGCCAATCACACCATCTATGTGGGTCAATGGCTAACCTTGTGGCAGGACACAGCGCCCAAGCGCTCAAGCTCTCATCTGACAGCAAGCACCAATCCAATTAAATCCCAAAACAAAACACAAACCCAACCTGACACACCCAAGACAACAACCGCGCTTGTGGGCAGTTCTGCGCTTATGCGTTTTGGCTACCCTGTGGGCAGAAATAATGCGGTGGTTCGTCAATTTGGTACGCCAACCAATTATGGATTGACCGAAGGGATGTTTTTTGCTGGGCAAGCAGGGGATGTGATTTTGGCAAGTCTTGGTGGTCAAGTGGTGCGCGTAGATAGCCGCGCGGCACGCCCTGTGATTGTGATTGAACACGCCGATGGATATGCCACCAGTTATTTTGACATCAATAATGTGCGCGTGCGCCAAGGGCAGACGGTGTTTAAAGGCGAGCAGCTTGGGCAGATGACCGCACAAACCAGCAGCGGCATGGCTTTGTTTGAGTTTCGCTTGGCAAAAGATGGGCGTTTTATTGATCCTGTGTCTGTCATGCATTGATGGTAATGGGGGTATAAATCATTCCCATCACTCAACAAAACTACCACTTAAAAAACTGCTACTTAAAAAAACTGCATTTGTAAAAAATGCAGTTTTTAAGTTTAGGTTTTATTCAATAAACTCAATATAAGCAGCCGCACGCAGCTCTTGCAGCCAATCTTCTTGTGCTTTTGGTGCTTGGCGCTCAAATAAAATCTCTTCGGCTTGGCGGCGGCGATAAGTATCCGTGACATCTCGCTCGCGCTTGTCATTCACTTTTAAAATGTGGTAACCAAATTGACTGGTAAAAGGCGTTGAATAATCGCCAATTTCGGTGTTTTTCATCACAGCTTCAAATTCTGGCACCATTTGATCTTCAGTCACCCAGCCCAACGCGCCTTTTTGTGCCGCAGAGCCTGTATCGTCCGAATAAGTGGCAGCCAGCTCTTCAAAGTTGGCGCCATGTTGCAGTGCGTTGTACAGCTCATTGATTTTTTGTTCGGCGATTGCTTTGGGCTGGTTGGCGTCCACTTTGACCAAAATATGACTGGTTTGCCATTCTGGGATGACGACCGCACCGCCTACGCGCTTGTCTGTCAGCATGATGACATCATAGCCTGCTGGTGTGGCAATCGGCGCACTGACACCACCGACCTGCAAGGCTGTGATGATCCCTGCAAGCTCTTTGGGCAGATTGCTGACCTTATGGTAGCCAGTGTCGGCGCCTTGCAGTTCTTCAGAATAATCACCGCGCGCAGTTTGCATGGCGCTTTCTAGATTTTGTCCTGCCTCAAAGGCGCTTTTTAGGCGAAGCGCAACGGCTTGTGCATGGTCGCGCTCTTTGTTTGACGGCTGCGCATTGGCAAAAGGTACGCGTACGTGCGTGGTGCGATATTCATCTTGATTGAGGTTTTTGCCTTCATCGGACAACAAAAAGCTGTCAATGTCTTGCTTGCTGATATTGATGCGGTTGTTGATTTGATGGCGCCACAGTGCTTGCAATGCAGCTTGCTCAATAAGCTCATTGCGCAAGGCGGCATAGCTGCCCATTTTTTTGCTGTCAAGCGATTTTTGAAAGTCGCTTAAACTGTTGAAGCCTTGAGATTGCGCGATTTTGAGCAGTTCATTATTAATCACTGCTTCGTTGGGCTGTACGCCTGCACGACGAATCAAACCAAGTTGCAATTTTTGCATGATGAGTGCATCCATCGCCTCAAGCTGCGCTTGTTCTTGAGTCAAATTGATGCCACGCGCTTGATAATCGGCTTTGATGGCTTGTACGGTGCTGATGAATTCGCTTTTTAGGATAATCTCATCATTGACTTTGGCAACGATGCCATCATCACTGGATTGTACGGTGATGGCAGCGGTAGGGCTGTTTGCAAAAGCCAATGGCGTGACAAAACCGAGGCTGAGTGCAAGAGCAAGTTTTGATAAATTGTGCAAAGTTTTCATAAAATGTCTCTTAATCAAAAATGTCTTTAAAGCTGTTTGAGAGTGCATATCAATCACAAATGTTTTAAGTTTATCATGCTCACATCGTTTTGGCAAAATGATTTACAAATTTGCCTGTGTGTTTACAAATGCGCAACTTGTCTTAGCGCTGCCATGATACGTTTTCAAAGCCCAATACTTTTTGGTTGAGCAGTCTAAACAAACTGCCGCGACCTGTAATGCCTGTCAATCGCAGCTCCGCCATGACAGCTTGGGTGGGCTTGGCGCTTGGATTTAAATCGTTGCGATAGTGTCTGCCATAAACAGAAAAACCGATACAGCAGTCTTCATAATTGACACCAACAAGCGCGTCCATAAACTGACTGCGGTCGGTGTCAAACTGCGCAGAGCCAACCACCTGCCAACGCTCACTGATGGGAAAAATGGCGGAGGCAGTCAATGCTGATAAGGCAAATTGTCCAAGCGCTTCGTTGTTTTTGCGTTCAATCACGCCAAAATTATAAAGCTGGTTGGCAGATGGCATATAGCGCAACGAGCCGATAAAGGCATTGATGTTGTAGTCGGGCGTAAACGAGCCTGAGGTGTCAAACCACAAATTTTGCCAAGGCTGAATACTGGCTTGCCATGCCAAGCCTGAGCTGGATTGATGTGTTAATTGCTTGTCCAAAAATACTTGACTGTCCTCTAGGTAGATTTGTTCGGCGATGCTGGCATCAATGCGCGTTTGCCCTGCGCTGTCAATGTAGCGATAATTAAGCGCAGGGGTGATGGCGTGCATGTCCATGATTCTGTCATAACCCAAAAACCAAGTATCAGACAACAGCTGCTCATAGGTCATGGGCGCAAGCACCGTCTCAAAGTTTGGCATATTGGATTGGTTTTTGTGCGGTGAATACAGGTATTTGATGCGCGGACTTAATAATTGATAGCCGCCCAAGTCTTTGTATAAGCCAAACGGCGCACCTGATTTATAAAAATACAAACCAGCATCCAGCGACAACTGAGGCACAAATACCGCATCGCTTGCGCTGTTTTTGTCTAGATTTTGAGAGGTTTGACTGTCCTCATCGTATGAAGTGTACAGATGTGCCAGTGATGCTTTGGGTGTTATGTAGCCCCACGCGCGTGCAAATGGAATGCTTGCCGACAGCTGATTATAAATGCGCACGCCGCTTGTTTCGGGTGCAGAGCCGTCATTGATGGATTTTTTAAAATAAGCCGATTGGCTGGTGCCTACAATATTGACTTGTTTGAAGCGTCCTAGCCATTCGCTTGGCACAACATAGTCCAAGGACAACTGAGGCAGGCGTGAATAAGGCTTGTCTTTGTCTGTGATGACATTGCCATAAATGTCGGTGGCATCAAGCGTTTGAAAAGTCTCTGCGCGCAAATCAGCACGCAAATAATCATTGTTGTAGCTGACACCTGCGCGTCTGGGTAGATTTAGGGGGTTGTTGGACAAACCTAAGGTGTCAAAGTCCGATAAATATTGATTATCCGATACATGGCGATAAGTGGCGTATGCAGAAAGATTGTCAATGGTCTTAGATTGCCACAGATGATCAAAAAACAGATGGCTGCGGTCTTTGTTGGCGTATTGCTTGTCCTTTGCCAAATAAGCGCCCTCAATGCGTCCGCTGCCAAAATCGCTTGTTAGGTAACGAAATTCCCCTGTGAGCATGGGATTTCTGTTGGAAAAAATCGTTGGCGTGATTGTGGCGTCATAATTGGGCGCCAAATTAAAATAATAAGGCGTTGTAATGCGCACACCATCGTTGCTATTAAAGCCGACACTTGGCAACAAAAAACCTGTGGCGCGGCGCGAATCAATCGGAAAATTAAAATAAGGCAAATACAAAACGGGCGTGTCTTTGATTTTGAGTGTGGTGTTTTTGGCAATGCCGCGCCCACTTTGCTGATCTAAGGTGATGGAAGAGGCGTTGATGTACCATTTTCTGTCGTCTGGTGGACAGGTGCTGAACATGGCGTTGTCCATCAAATAGCGGTTGTTTTGACGAATGAGCTGTTCGGCATAGCCGTGCGCATTTAATTGACGGCTGGCAAAAGCAATGTCGTCAGCAACGGTTGTATCCTTGCCATCAAACCGCACGCGATTGGACACGCCAATCAGCCCATTGCCCAGCGACGAACCACCCTCTGGCGAGCCGTTGTCCAATCTGTCATCGCTGAACAAAACTTGCCCAACCGCATTCATCGCGCGTGTTTTGGGATTTAAGGTCACTTTGTCCGCCAAGACTTTTTGACCATCTTGATACACGACCACATCGCCGACAAGCTCGGCATATTCTTGATTATCATAATAACCATAGTCGGCATAGGCGTAGCTGCCGCTATAATGAGCATGGCTAGGCTGTACACCTGCTGCTACCAAGCTTTGCTGCAAGGCGTCGTTGGAGGGTGTGTCGCCACTTGGCAAATACCAACTGCCTTGGCAGTAGCGACCTTTGCTGTGGCTTTTGTATAGACTTGACAGTGTGGCAAGGCTTGCCTGCTTATTGCCAGCTGCTGATAAGTAGCGCAAATTGGCAACATAAGGGTTGTTTTGAAAGATTGCTGGTGCTGTGTTTGGCGCTGTTGTGACGATGCGTTGTTTGTCAAAAGCGCCATTGCCAAAAGTATCATTGCCAAAAGCGCCATTGTCAATAGCACCAATGAGTTGCGGTGCAATGGTGTAGTTGGTGGTGGACTGCCAAGCGTCTTCTTGTTTTGTGGACTGATTTTGGGTGTTGATGGGTGCTGATGTTTTTGGCTTGACGGTGCTTATCGGGGCTGGGTTGGTGTGCGCATTAAAATCCGATGGCGCAAATAAGCTGGACTCAGACTCAACTTGCAAAGCCATGTTGTAGTCAGTCAGCGTAGGCTCTGTAGGTGCAAGCTTGGCTGTGGGGCTTTTTTGGGTGGGTTTATAGGCAGTCGGCGCGGCGCGGCTCATGGCAAAATCAATCTCAGCTTGACTTATGGTGGTGATTTCATAATTAAAATCATCTGCCAGCGCCAAGGTGGACAAACTCATGCCAAACAGCACCATTTGTATGCTTATGGACAGTGTTTTTTTACCTTGATTTTGTTGTTTTGAGTCATTGAAAAATTGAGCAAAATTATAATGCGCGCGCGTTGCCATCGTCATAAAGCCTTTTGCATGAATGAAATTTGTCTATTTTACACCATTTTTGACAATTTTTTGTACCATTTACAAAATTTTAGGGTAAACTATTCTTTTTATTTATAATCAAAGGACAGCCAATGACAGACCTGCGCCACAATCTGATGACACAATTTTTGATGAGACATTTGGGTGATGATTTTAAGATAGAAAGCCTGCCAGGCGATGCCAGTTTTCGCCGCTATCATAGAATTTATCAAGGTGATGTCAGTTATTTATTGATGGACGCACCACCACAAAAAGAATCGGTACAGTTGTTTGTTGATGTGGCAAAAATATTAAACCAAGTGGTCAATGCACCAAATATCATTGAAGAAGATATTGAAAATGGCTTTTTGTTATTACAAGATTTTGGTGAGATTGAATTTGCACATCTGATTTTGGATAAAGCAAAAAAAGACGATTATTATAGCCAAGCATTATATGCTTTAAATCAATTGCAAACATTAAACATCAATGATGTCTCCATAACATCGGTTATTTTGCCTTATAGCGATAAAAAATATGAAGATGAGATGGATTTATTCAGTGACTGGTTTTTACCTTTTATTGGTTATGTTATGTCAGATGATGAGCAGCTGATGTGGCAAACATTTAAAAAAATCATCATCAAATATGTGCAATCCCAACCAAAAGTAGTTGTACACAGAGATTATCACAGCCGTAATTTAATGCAAGATAAAGCCAGTGACAGACTTGGTGTCATTGATTTTCAGGATGCATTGATTGGTGCTTACAGTTATGATTTGGTATCGCTCATACGCGATGCTTATATTGATGAAAATGATGATTGGGTCAATCAAAAAATCAAAGAATTTTATAATTTGGCGGATATTGACAAGCTGTTTGAGCAGTTTTGTTTTGATGTGAATGTCATGGGTGTGCAGCGCCATCTGAAAGTTTTGGGTATTTTTGTGCGATTGTATCAAAGAGATGGCAAGGATAAATATTTGTCAAACATTCCAAAACAATGGCAGGATTTGAATGCAGAATTGAATTATTTGGTGAATGTTACTGTTATGGATGATGATGAATTGTCTGTCGTGCGCCAATTTAATCAATGGATAAAAAAGATTCAGTCATCTTATGATGATACATTTCATCAACATCAAAATCCATCAATTGATTGAGTAAATAACATCCATCACAAATTTAGAGAAATGATATGATTACGCAAGCGATGATTTTAGCGGCAGGCAAGGGCACAAGAATGCAACCTTTGACATTGACTACCCCAAAGCCTTTGATTTGTGTTGCAAATAAACCGCTCATTGTGTGGCATATTGAGCGCCTTGTCAAAGCAGGCATTCGTGACATCACGATTAATGTGGGTTATTTGGGTGATGTCTTGGCATCGGCACTGTCTGCAATGAGCTTTGATTGTCGACTGCACATCTCCAAAGAGCCAAGCGAACCTTTGGAGACGGCGGGTGGGATTAAACTTGCACTTGACAGAGGGCTTTTGCGCGATGAGCCTTTTATTTTGGTGAATGGCGATGTTTGGACGACTTTTGACTTTCGCGCGCTGACACAGCACGATTGCACGACTTTGGCGCATTTGATGTTGATTGACAATCCCAGTCACAATCTTTTGGGCGATTTTGTTTTGCATGAGAATGGCGTGGTTGAGGCTAAGATGAGTACTGATAGCCATGCGGCGCTGACCTTTGCAGGGATTAGCGTGATGTCGCCCAGATTGTTTGATGGGCTTAGTGTCGGCGAGGCTGCGCCATTGGCACCTTTATTAATCAACGCCATGCAGCAAAAACAAGTCACAGGACAAAAGCTTGGTGATGTGTGGGTGGATGTGGGCACTGTTGAGCGTTTGCAGGCGCTTGAACAGTATTTGCTTGATAAAAATAATTATATAAATCAATAAATTATAAAATAATTGATGATTTTTTAATTTTTTTATCAAAAAAAATTTGACATACAAAAAAATTCGCGTATAATACGCACTCACTTAAGCAAGATAGTCAAACAAATGATTTGGCTGGATTGATTAGGGTGGTTAGCTCAGTTGGTAGAGCGTCTGCCTTACACGCAGAATGTCAGCGGTTCGATCCCGTTACCACCCACCATTTATCCATCATACTTGATTAAGTAGCGACCTTAGCAGCGGTAGTTCAGTTGGTTAGAATACCGGCCTGTCACGCCGGGGGTCGCGGGTTCGAGCCCCGTCCGCTGCGCCATTTTTAAAACATTTCGTTTTTGCCCTAAGTCTCCCCTGGCTTAGGGTTTTTTTTGACCGATGATTTTTTATTAATGGTTTTGAGTCAATAGTGTTTTAACAACCAATAGTATTTAATTGATGGATTGATTTGTCAAATAGCGCCAAGCTTATAATGCAGCAAGCTTTAAAACAAGCTTTAAGGCGTGCAAATGCAACACGCCCATGATGGAATTAGCGCTGACTTCTGTGCCATTCATAAAGCCCGATTAAGGCATTGATTTGATAAATGACGGTTTGAATGGCAAAAATAAAGTTGCCGCTCATCAAATTGACAATGAGCCACACCAAATTCACCACAATCCAAATCCACCAATTAAACGAATAACGCAAAATCATGGTCACTTGAGCGGTGATGGACAGCACAAATGCCAGCACGTTTATCCAAAAAAAGTCAATTTTGTCCAAAAACCGACTGCCGTCGTTGTCAATAATTCCAAAACCTTGGGCGTTGAGCCATTGATTGATGGTGGGAAATAGGCTTAAGCCCACCACGATAAATACCAATGTCAGTGCCCAGACCGCTTTGGTTGCAGTTTTGGGAATCATATCGCCATCGGCGTCTTTGTTTTTTGACCAATAATACAGCCCATAGGCGTGACTAAAAAAATTAAACAAAGGGGCAAGCATGAGCCCCACCGCCCCAGAGGTTGCTTGCACGATGACCTCGCCTGCGGTGGCAAGCATGCCAAGCCCATTACCTGCGATGTTTTTGCGAAAGCTTAAACCCACCACGCACAATAAGCCAATGACAGACACCAATAAATAAAACCAATCCAACGCACCGTGCTCGGTGGTTAGCCAAAAACCTGTCGTCAAGGCGATGACACCTGTGGTGAACCATGTGATGATCCACGGTGTTTGCCATTGATCCAGTAATTTATCCAAAAAAGCGATACGCATAATTGTCCTTAAAATGAAATAGGGCGTGTTGACATTTCAATTTGAGTGAAAAATTTAGAAAATTATTAAGCCTTTTTAGGCAATAAATGCAGCCAATATGATAATATTGGCAAGCTTGTTAATAACAGCTATTAATGACAAAAGGCAAGATTTGGCTTATTTTTCACCAAAAGCACGACCAAAAGCCTAATTTTTCAACATTTTTTCTTAAAGCGTGTGAAATGTCAACACGCCCTAATATAAATGAGAATCAATAATCGCTTTGGCGGTCAAATAACGCTCATGATAATCGGGGCTGTCAATGTGGTGCAATGCGATGGCGTGTTTTTGGTACAAATCCAGCAGGCTTTGGGCAAATTGACTTCGCTGTGAGCCACCAAGCCTACGCATACCGTCCGCCACCCAAGTGACGTTGTTGTCCAAATAAATGGTGCAGTCCATGCGATAAGGGTTGCTGCTGTTTGGGTGGTAATCGGCAATCCACGCATCCAGCATGGGATGAGGGCGGTGTTCATAAGTGGCACAAAACGCTTGTGTGGTAACAAAATCGGTATCAATCAAAACCACAGGCGAGGCGGCGTGGTTGGCGGCAGCTTCAATGGCGGCGGCGTGATGACTGGCAATTGTCGGGTAATCGCTGTATTGCAGTGCCAATTCTGTACCGCCCAAATGAGAATGCGTGTACACTCTGCCCATTTCAAGTGCGACATTGGCGGCGTATTCATTGGCAAGCTTATGAATGAGCGTGGTTTTGCCTGAGCTTTCACCGCCAACAATGCATACTTTGAGAGCAAAAAAATAACGACAAGGCAAAGCAAGATGATGAAAATACCGCAAAGGATGTTGGGCGATGTCCAAATCGTCTTGCGTGGTTTTGGGTAAAATAGCACTTGAATAATCATTAAACACCAAGGCGTGTTTGCTAAAAATAAGCGGATTATCTGGGGCTAATTTTTGGCAAATAGTATCCAACAGGCTCTTATCATGCGATTGATAAGTGTGATAATCGGCGGTATGATGAGACAATCCTAGACTTGCTAATGTGTGTATTTTGACAAAGCTAAAATGCTGACAGGCGTTTTGTAGCCAGCGGACTTTGTCTTGTAGGGTGGGGTTTTTGGGCGATAGTGACGTATGATTGGTGATGATGATGTGCAGCACATCCACCATACCAGCTGCTTGATTGATGTCCGCCAAATGCCCCAAATGCAGCACACTAAATTGACCAATCAACACACCTTGTTTGTTTGTCATAAAAACCACCCTAATTGTTATGTTGTTTAAAAAAATGTTATGCTAGGTTAGCCAAACTTGAAAGACAAATCAAGTGACATTATTATGATGGTATGCTAAAAAATGTAGTGCTAAAGTCTTACTTTATAAAAATCATACTTTATGATTGGCTTGTATCAGTTTTGATTTGGCACAATTTTCTAAAATTACAAAAATAAGGAGCTTTTATGGCAAAACTTGTCAAACTTCACCGCTCAAAAAATAACCGTGTGATTGCAGGGGTCTTTGGTGGCGTCGCGGAATATTTAGGTTGGTCGCCCGCCTTGTTTCGTTGGGTATTTGTTTTGTCCATTCCTTTGACGATGACGGTGACGCTGTTTGGCGGGATTTTGTTTTATTTGATTATGTGGATGATTATGCCTGAGGCGACGGCGGATTCTTATGTTTATGATGACAATCGTGTGCAGCGACTGCCTTAAAAGTTTTTGAAAATTTAAAATGTGTTGAAAACTTGTTGACAGGTTAGTTTTTTTTGGCAAATTATCTTAGCTGCCATTTTTAAGCTTTTTAAAACACCCAGTTGATAAATGCTCAATCTTACAAAATCCCAAAATTCAATTGGAAAAAATGCCCGTTGTTTAGTACAATGGGCATTATTTTTTATCTTATTTTAAATTAAAATTAGGCGATAACTCATGACTTTTCAACAAATTATTCTCACTCTTCAAAACTACTGGGCGTCTCGTGGCTGCGTCGTGTTGCAGCCTTATGACATGGAAATGGGGGCAGGCACATTTCACACGGCGACATTTTTGCGTGCCTTGACCCCCGAAAAATGGAACGCCGCCTATGTGCAACCATCTCGCCGTCCGACCGATGGACGCTATGGCGACAACCCGAACCGCTTGCAACATTATTATCAATTCCAAGTGGTGCTAAAGCCAAACCCTGCCAATATCCAAGAGCTGTATCTAGGTTCGCTAGAAGCGTTGGGTATTGATACCTTGACGCACGATGTCCGCTTTGTGGAGGATAACTGGGAGTCGCCAACCTTGGGTGCGTGGGGCTTGGGTTGGGAAGTGTGGCTAAACGGTATGGAAGTAACCCAGTTTACTTATTTTCAGCAAGTTGGTGGTATTGAGTGCTTCCCTGTCACAGGCGAAATCACCTACGGGCTTGAACGCCTTGCCATGTATATTCAAGGCGTCGATAGCGTCTATGATTTGGTCTGGACGGATGGTGAATTTGGCAAAGTGACTTATGGCGATGTGTTCCACCAAAACGAAGTAGAGCAGTCCACCTATAACTTTGAATACGCCAATGTGGATAAGCTGTTTGAATTGTTTGACTTTTATGAAAGTGAGGCAGATAGACTTGTTGATGCGAATTTGCCCCTACCTGCCTATGAGATGGTGCTAAAAGCAAGCCATACCTTTAACTTGCTAGACGCTCGTGGGGCGATTAGTGTGACCGAACGCCAACGCTTTATTTTGCGTGTGCGTACGCTTGCCCGCAAAGTGGCGGTGAGCTATACCGAAGCCCGTGCCAAGCTTGGTTTCCCATTGGCGGATGAAGCCCATAAGGCAGAAGCATTGGAGAAGTGGTTGGTGAAAGACGAACAAGCGGAGCATAAATAATGAAAGCAACGAAACTGATTTGGGTTCTAGGTTTATCTGCGTTCTTAACTGCCTGTGGCTTTATCGGCGGTAATGATAATAGCGATGATAAGGGCGATACTACCGAACAAACCAGTCGCCAAAATGATAATGACCGTGATAATGATGGTGATAATCAAGACAATCAAGGTGATGATGACCGAGATAACGACCGCCAAAATGACAACGACAACGATCGTGACAATGATGAAGACAATGAGAACGATCGTGATAATGAGCGTAATCAGGACAATGACCGTGATGATGATGGCGACAAAAAAGATGATTAAGTCTTGATTTGAACGGTGAGTTATCAAAGTTTAAATGGAGTGATAATGACCAACCCCATAGAAATCTACCAAACCACTACAGGTGATACTAAGGTAGAAGTGCGTTTTGATAATGATACTGTTTGGCTGTCACAAGCTCAAATGGTACAGCTTTTTGGGCGTAATCAGTCTGTAATTTCACGCCATATCAAGAATGCTGTAGAGGAGGGTGAAATTACCGAAAAAAGCAATATGCAAAAAATGCATATTGCAAATTCGGATAGACCTGTTGTGTTTTATGATTTAGAAACCATCATTTCTGTTGGCTATCGCATCAAGTCACAACAAGGCGTGGCTTTTCGCCGTTGGGCAACCGCTCGTTTAAAGGATTATTTGCTCAAAGGCTATGCGATTAATCAAGACCGCCTTGCCCAAAACGCCCATGAACTTGAACAGGCATTGCTGTTAATCCAAAAAACTGCCAAGTCACCTGAATTGACCCTTGACGGCGGTCGTGGTTTGGTGGATATTGTCAGCCGTTATACGCAGACATTTTTGTGGCTACAGCAGTATGATGAAGGTTTGTTGTCTGACCCCAAAGGCGAACTTGGCGGTACTTTGCCAAGCTTGTATGAAGCACAGCAGGCATTGGCAAATCTCAAAGCGGATTTGGTGGCAAAGGGCGAAGCAACCGAACTGTTTGCCAAAGAGCGGGGCGATGGACTGTCTGCGATTTTGGGTAATTTGGAGCAAACGGTGTTTGGCGAGCCTGCTTATCCAAGTATTGAAGAAAAGGCGGCGCATTTATTGTATTTTGTGATTAAGAACCATCCTTTTGCTGATGGTAATAAACGCAGCGGCGCATTTTTATTTGTGGATTTTTTGCATAGAAATGGACGATTATTCATTGCAGAAAATACACCGATTATTAATGACACAGGTTTGACCGCCTTGGCACTGCTGATTGCAGAATCCAATCCTGACAACAAAGAAACGCTGATTAAATTGGTTGTGCATATGCTACAGCCACGATGATTTTTAAATAAATTAAGCGATTGAAATTAAGGTAAATTATGACCACAATCCTATTTGAACTTGGCACCGAAGAGCTGCCACCAAAATCCTTGAAGACTTTGCGTGATGCCTTGACGGACAATGTCAAAGCCGCCTTGGATAGCCAAAACATCACTTATCAAGCGATTAAGCCTTTTGCTGCGCCACGCCGTCTAGCACTACAAATCGTCGGCATCAGCGACAAACAGCCTGACCGCACCGAACAAAAGCGTGGCCCTGCCGTCAAAGCGGCTTTTGATGCCGATGGCAATCTGACCAAAGCAGGTCTTGGCTTTGCCAGTGGACTTGGCATTACCAAAGATGACATCATCACCATCAGCACCGACAAGGGCGACTATATCGGCTATGAATTGATGGTGCAAGGCAAGCCAACCACCGAGCTTTTGCCTGCCATTTTCCAAAAAGCCCTAGATGATTTGCCGATTGCCAAGCGTATGCGTTCGGGTGCAAGCAAAGAAGAGTTTGTTCGCCCTGTGCAGTGGGTGGTGTTGATGGCGGATAATGCGGTAATTGACGCAACCATTCAAGGATACAAAACAGGCAATCTTACTCGTGGACATCGTTTCCACGCCCCTGATTTTGTTGAAATTAGTCATGCGAATGATTATGAAACTATTTTGCAAAATGCCAAAGTCATTGTTGATTTTGATAAGCGTCAAGCCATTATTAAAGAACAAGTCGCCAAATTATCCGATGAAGTCGGTGCGACTGCCATCGTACCAGATGACCTGCTAGATGAAGTCACCGCATTGGTGGATTTGCCAGTAGCATTGCGAGCCAGCTTTGAAGAGCGGTTTTTGGCAGTACCGCAAGAGGCACTAATCAGCACCATGCAGGCAGACCAAAAGTATTTTTGCTTAACCGATACCGATGGCAAATTACTACCGTACTTTATTTTTATTAGTAATATTGAAAGTAAAGATCCAAGCCAAGTGATTTTTGGTAACGAAAAAGTGGTGCGTCCACGCTTATCGGACGCTGAATTTTTCTTTTTACAAGACCAAAAACAGCCCCTATTTGCCCTGACCGAGAACCTAAAAAACCGTGTTTTCCAAGACAAGCTTGGCACGATTTGGGAAAAATCAGAGCGTATTGCCAAACTCTCTGCCTTTATCACCACGCAAATCGGAGCAGATGTACAGCAGGCAACACGAGCAGCACTTTTGTCCAAGGCGGATTTGGCAAGTACGCTTGTTGGGGAGTTTCCTGAACTGCAAGGCGTGGCAGGGACGTATTATGCTCGCCTAAATGGTGAAGACAAAGTGGTGGCGGATGCCATTGAAGAGCAATATCTGCCCAAATTTAGCGGTGATGAATTGCCCAAAACTGACATCGGCACCGCCCTTGCTTTGGCGGATCGCATTGATACGCTCGTGGGGATTTTTGGGATTGGTGAGATTCCGACAGGTTCAAAAGACCCATTTAGCTTACGTCGTGCCTCCATTGGTGTGCTTAGGATTTTGATTGAAAAAAAATTACCGCTCAATCTCGTAGCACTGCTTGAACAGGCATTAACCAATTATCAAGGTAAAATTGACAATCTTGCCAAAACATTCACCGATGTCATGGAATTTATCAACGCACGCTATCGTGCCATGTACGAAGAGCAGGGCGTGGCAGTGGATACGATTTTGGCGGTGCAGGCGATTAATCCGCATATGCCACTTGATTTTGATGAGCGTATTCGTGCAGTGACGGCGTTTCGTGCCTTGCCAGAGGCGGATATTTTGGCACAAAGCAACAAACGTGTCGCCAATATCCTAGCCAAGGCTGAAGGCGATGTGCCACCTGTACAAGAAAATTTATTGGTAGAAGAGGCAGAAAAAGTGCTGTTTAATGCCATTCATACCGCCAAAAAAGCCGTTCAGCCTTTGCAGGCACAAGCAGACTATCAGGGTGTCTTGTCGGCTTTGACAGCACTTGCTACCCCCTTGACGGCGTTTTTTGATAATGTCATGGTCAATAGCGACGATGAAAACTTAAAAAACAACCGCTTGGCATTGTTAAAACAAGTGCGTGAGCTGTTTTTAAGTGTGGCGGATATTGGGTTGCTACAAAGTTAATCGGGCTTGCTTTATTTGCTGAATGACTACTCAATAAAAAAGCATTGTTCTGTGAGTGAACAATGCTTTTTTGGGTGAGGTTGATGAAATCAGCCGACAAAAGCGCGCTCCACCACATAGTCGGCAGGTTCGCCCATGCGCGCAGACATGGTCAAGCCAAAATCGTCCAATATTTTTGAGATGTCGGCATTCATCGGAATGCTGCCGCAAATCATGACTCTGTCGTCTTGTTTGTTGATGGGTGGTAAGCCAATGTCTTCAAATAATTTGCCAGAAGACATCAAATCAGTGATTCGCCCAGTGTTTTTAAATGCATCGCGGGTAACGGTGGGGTAGTAAATCAGCTTGTCTTTGGCAAGTTCACCAAAAATCTCATCATTAAACAAATCTTTTTCAAAAAAATCACGATATGCCAAGTCATTGACATGGCGCACACCATGTACCAAAATTACTTTTTCAAATCTTTCATAAGTCTCAAACTCGCGTGTCAATGATAAAAACGGCGCAAGTCCTGTACCTGTGGCAAGCATATATAGGTGTTTGCCAGGCAACAAATCGTCCAAAACCAAAGTGCCTGTTGGCTTTTTGCTGACAAGCAGTTCATCACCGACTTGAATGTGTTGTAGGCGAGAGGTCAGTGGACCGTCTTGCACTTTGATGGAATAAAACTCAAGCTCTTCTGCCCAAGATGGACTGGCAATGGAATAGGCGCGCACCAAAGGTTTGCCATCCACTTCAAGACCAATCATGGCAAATTCGCCACTGCGAAAACGCAGACCGTCGCTGCGCGTGGTTTTGATGGTGAATAAAGAATCATTCCAATGGTGAACATAAGTAACTTTTTCAATATTAAATTTTGACATGATAATCTCAATAGACTCCAAAAAATACGGTTAGCATAATACCAAATTTTTGCGTATAATGTCAGCAATTTTGAGCAATTTATTATGGCATTCGTGCCTATCTTTATGAAAAATTAGGATAAGTAACATCATTGTGACAAATGTCAGTCTTCAAGTACCCATTATTGGTGTACATCACTCGCCATTGGTGCAAAAATTTGGCGCACCTCGTCAGCCCAATTTGGTCAATGTTGCCAGTACGATTGAATTTTTTGCGCCTTATCATGATCCGCAAGCTTTTGTGGGACTTGAAAATTTTAGCCACATTTGGGTGTTGTGGCATTTTCATCAGAACAAAGCACAAGCAAGCTTTGTGCCGCAAGTGCGCCCACCGCGCTTTGGTGGTAACAAAAAAATGGGCGTGTTTGCAACGCGCAGTATGTACCGACCAACCGCGCTTGGTATGTCGGTTGTGCAGCTGTCTGGCATTGAGCACAGTGAGCAAGGCGTGCGTTTGCACATCATTGGTGCGGATATGATTGATGGCACGCCGATTGTGGATATTAAGCCATATTTGCCTTATAGCGATGCCATTGATGGGGCGCGCTGCATGAACATCAGTGTGCCATGCCAAAAAAACGTGCTGTTGTCTTTGCAGGCGCAGATGGATTTTGAAGCGATTAAAACGGCTTGTGCTTTGAGCGATGAGGATTTGCACATCATCAAAAATCTTGTCGCACAAGACCCTAGACCTGCCTACAAGCACGATGACACCTCTGTGTTTGCCATGCGCTATCAGCAGGTGGATGTTAAATTTTCTTTGATTGCAGACAATGTTTTTGAGATAGCTGCGATTGAGCGGATTGCTTGTTGAATTTTGCTTGTTAAATTGCTTGCTGAGTAAATGAATGGATTGTTAAGGTATGAATATGCAGTATGATTTTTCTGTTGTGATTGATGTGCGTTGGATGCTGGATGAGCTGTTAAAAGAGGGTGTTATTGATCAAAAAACTTACAATTTGGTGAGTATGTCCAAAAAAGACCCCAAGGCGCATCCTGTGATTGTTTTGGCAAAATTTCATCTAAAATCGTTGATTGATCACAAAGCATTGACGGTGGATTATTTGAATCAATGGTTGGCGCAAAAATCAGGGCTGCCCTTGGTAAAAATTGACCCTTTGAAAGTGGATTTGCCGAGCGTGACAAGCATTATGAGCTATGAATATGCGCGCAATCAATACATTTTGCCGATTTTGGTGGATGATGATAAGGTGGTGATTGGTACAGATCAGCCGTTTTATCATGATTGGCACAGCAACATTGCTCAGATTATCAAGCCCAAAGAGTTTCAAACGGTTTTGTTAAATCCTGAGCAAATTAACCGCTATCGTACAGAATTTTATCAAGTCACCAAAGCCATCAGCGGCGCCGCCACCGAACAAAAAAGAGCGGCAGCAGATGTCACCAATGTTGAGGCTCTGTTGCAGCTTGGTGATATGCAAAATCCAGACGCCAACGATCAGCACATTGTCAAAGTGGTGGATTGGCTGTTGCAATACGCTTTTGATCAGCGCGCAAGCGACATTCATCTTGAGCCACGCCGTGAAACTGGCAAGGTGCGCTTTCGCATTGATGGGGTGTTGCATACGGTCTATGAGATGCCAGCGGCAATTTTGACCGCAGTAACCGCGCGCATTAAAATTTTGGGCAGATTGAATGTCGCCGAAAAACGAAAGCCGCAAGATGGACGATTGAAGACGCGCACGCCAAAGGGCTTGGAGACCGAACTGCGTTTATCCACCTTACCGACTGCTTTTGGTGAAAAGCTTGTTATGCGTGTGTTTGACCCTGAGGTTTTGGTGCGTTCGTTTGCGCAGCTTGGGCTGACTGGTGACCAATTGGTGACTTGGCACAGTCTGACGGCTCATCCAAATGGCATTATTTTGGTGACAGGACCGACAGGCAGCGGCAAAACAACCACGCTTTATAGCACACTAAAACAGCTGGCGAGCGACAAAGTCAATGTGTGCACCATTGAAGATCCGATTGAGATGATTGAGCCCAGTTTTAATCAAATGCAGATTAACGCAAGTATTGATTTGCATTTTGCGGATGGCATTCGCTCACTCATGCGACAAGACCCTGATATTATTATGGTGGGGGAGATTCGCGATGGTGAGACTGCGGATATGGCGGTACAAGCCAGTCTGACAGGGCATTTGGTGTTGTCCACCTTGCACACCAATGACGCACCAAGCTCATTGACGCGTTTGCATGATTTGGGCGTGCAGCCATTTTTGACCTCAGCGACGATTTTGGGTGTAATGGCGCAGCGTTTGGTGCGTACGCTGTGTCCGCATTGCAAACAAGCGCAAAGCTTGAGCGATGACAGCCCGCTTGCCATTCAGTGGAAACAGCTTGTACATCCGTGGCAAAGCCAACTGCCTGCACAGCTATATCATGCGGTGGGCTGTGATGAGTGCCGAGGTACGGGCTATAAAGGGCGGGTTGGTTTGTATGAGATTATGCCTTTGTCCAATGAGCTTAAGCGCTTGGTTGCCAAAGACGCGTCGTTGGATGATTTAAAGCGTCAAGCTTACAGCGAGGGCGTTAAGCCATTGCGCATAGAGGGCGCTAAGCGAGTTGCCGAAGGTCTGACCACCATTGAAGAGGTGCTGCGCGTGGTGCCCTTGCATTGATAAATATAATTTGAATATACATGGCAAAACCACAAAGAGCGCTTAGTAAGTATCACTGCTTACCATTTTGTAACTTATAAAAGCCATTCACACACTTAGAGTAAATTTATGTATACCGATACCCATGCCCATTTGACTTATATCAACCTTGAACATTATGACAACGGCGCCGATGGGCTCATATCTGCCCTAAAAGACGCCAAAGTCAGCCGCATCATGGCGATTATGTGCCGATTTGATGAATATGACGACATTTATTCGTGGGTGCAAAAAAGTGATGATGCGCTAAGCATTGGCATGAGCATGGGCGTTCATCCTTGTCAAGATAAAGAGGTGTTAAAAGCAGTTGCGGTGGAGGATTTTGTGCGTCTAAATGAGTCGCACATTTGGGCGCTTGGCGAGACCGGATTGGATTATCATTGGGATGATGATAAAAAAGTAGAGCAAAAACATAGTTTTGCTGCGCACATTCAGGCAAGTCAGCTGCTCAAAAAACCCATCATTGTGCATACCAGAAGCGCATATCATGATACGCTTGATGTATTAAAAGCCGAAAAATGCGAACATGGCATTATTCACTGCTTTACTGAGGATTATGAGTTTGCCAAAAAAGCATTGGATATGGGGCTTTATATTTCGTTGTCTGGCATTGTCAGTTTTAAAAAATCCGTGGATTTACAAGAGGTTGCCAAAAAATTACCGCTAGATAGAATTTTGATAGAAACCGACAGCCCATACTTGGCGCCTGTGCCAAAGCGCGGCAAACAAAATGAGCCGACTTTTGTGCCTTATGTTGCCAAGGCTTTGGGTGATATTTTTGGAAAATCTGCCGAAGAGATTGGGCGCATTACGCAGCATAATTTTGAGCAATTGCTGAATCAATATGTATAAACAACCATGACAGCCACAATCACTCAAGTCACAACCACTCAAGTCACAACCACTCAAGTCAAGACGTTATCAAGTAAACTATAAATATAAAAGCAAGTAAAGGCGCTATAAATGCAAAAGACAGATGAGATATCTGTCTTTTGTGTGTTAAGAGTCTGTATTTGTATTCTAAAATCACATGGTAAATGTTGGGTTGGCGGATTCCAATTGCCCTGCCAAAAGCCGCTCCACCTCATTGCGAATGCGCACGCTGTTGGGGTCTGAGCCAAATTGCATGGCAAAACCTGCAGGTTTTGTGGTGGTTGCCTTGTGGTTAATCCAGACAACTTTGCCGTTTAATGGAAAGCGCTCATTGGAGCCAGGCAGGGTAAACGCGACAAACACATCTTCACCAAGCGTATGATTTCGGGTGCTGGGCACAAAAATCCCACCACCAGATACAAAAGGCAAATAGCTTTGATACAACGTTTGAGTATCAGTAATCGTGCAAGTAATGATACCGCCACCGCGACTGGGCATTGCCATAATATTTCTCCATAATATCAATATTGTGTACAATCGTTTTGTTTAAAATTTATATAAAGCTTATGTTTGTACCATTGTGCCTTATATAAATCATGTCTTATATAAAAGCGATGAACAAAATTCATCTGTTCACTCATTAAAGAAAAAAATTGATTATACATTCATATTTTTTTATGACAAATTTTAACAGCCTAACAAAGATTTGGCAAGTTTTTTAGGATAATTGGCGATTGATGGCGCATAAAAAGCAACAAAAAATCTGCCCAAGTGAGCAGATTTTATTGGAGGAACTGTGTTATTGAACGCTTGAAATGGGTTGGGTGATTTTTTCTTCCACAACCAACGCATCTGGATCACCTGCGATGCGCTCACGCTTGACAAACAAGAAAAATGCTATCAAAGTCAAGGCGGTCAGCCCAAAGCCAATCCATACTGATAGGGTGTAATCAAGCCCAAAGCCGATTTTGTTGTATGCCAAATAAGTCATGCACACCGCGGTCATAAATGCCGCAGGAATGGTGCAAATCCAATGGAATTTGCGATAGCGGTATAGATACGCCGCCGCTGTCCACAGCATGATGGCAGCCACCGTTTGGTTTGCCCAGCTGAAATAACGCCACAAAATCTGAAAGTCCACTTTGGACACCATAAAGCCAACCACAAACAGCGGCACGGCAATCATCAGACGTTTTGCCAGTGTTTTTTGTTCAAAGTTCAAAAACTCTGCGATGATTAAGCGAGCAGCACGAAATGCTGTATCGCCCGAGGTAATGGGTAGTACCACCACACCCAAAATGGCAAAAATACCACCAACAGTGCCCAAAAAGTAAATGGAGCTGTCATAGACCACTTTGGAGGGTGAGCCTGCACTAATCGCTTCTTGTAGGCTTGGCAAATCTTGATAAAACGACAGACCAACTGTACACCAAATCAGTGCAATAATCCCCTCAGCAATCATCGCTCCATAAAAAATAAAGCGACCTTCTGATTCATTCATCGCACAGCGTGCCATGAGCGGCGTTTGCGTGGCATGAAAGCCTGACAGTGCACCACAAGTGATGGTCAAGAAAATGAGCGGCCAAATGGGCAAATCACCCTTGGGCTGTAGATTTTGGAAAAATTGCTCAACGCTCAAGCCGCCAATCGTGCCAAAAAAGCTGATGTCATAACCCAGTGATGTGTCCGAGCTAAAATGCCCTGTAACAAGACCATAGACCATACCCACCGACATGAATAACAACAAGCCACCAAAAAACGGATAAATGCGTCCAATGATTTTGTCAATGGGCAGTAAGGTTGCGATGATGTAGTACACAAAGATGATGGTCGTCCAAACCACAAGCACCGTCTCTTTGGTCATGCCAAAAGCGGTGTTGGTATCTGTGCTTGCTGCCGCTGCTTGGGCGATGTCTTCGGCATTGTCCACCGAAATCGCCCCTGTGGCGGCTGTGCCAAACACATCCATCGTAATGGCGCTCATGAGCTGGGCTGGGCTTGCCACAAACACAACGCCCACCAACAAGAGCAGCACCACCGCAATTAAATTAACAAAGTGCTTGACGCCGCCGCCCAGATATTTGCCTGACAAATAAGGCATACTGGCACCGCCATTACGCACCGAGAGCATACCGCACATATAATCGTGCACTGCCCCTGCAAAAATACAGCCAATCACAATCCAAAGCATGGCAACAGGCCCATACAACGCACCCAAAATGGGTCCAAAAATAGGACCTGTTCCTGCGATGTTGAGCAGCTGAATGAGCCAAATTTTGCCTTTGGACATCGGCACATAGTCCACGCCATCTGCCATGGTATAAGCAGGCGTGTTTTTGTTGGGGTTGATGACAAAGATTTTTTCAACCACTTTGCCATAAACAAAATAACCCACAAGCAAAATGGCAATACAAGTAAATAGCCACAACATATATAATTCATCCTTTGCAACAAATAGCCGTTTTAAGTGGCTTGTTATGATACAAATTTACACAAATCATTTGTATAAATTTGCATAAAATACAAAAAATTTGCACATTTGTAAAGACAAATTGTTGTTTTTTAATGGGCTGTCTTTGATAATTCAATTATATGTTGATTAAAATTTGTATAAACAAATATCCTAGGGTGTGATATCATTATCACGCCTTTTTACTACTCAAAATACGGTATTGTAGGGCGTGTTGACATTTTACATGCTTTAATATTTTTGTAGAGAGTAGGTTTGACTTTGATGCTTGTAAATTACAGTGACAGCAGACTTTACAATCACAAAAAATAGCCAAAAAAATAGCCAAGAACTACTTGGCTATTATTCTAAATATGAACATTTGTAATCGCTTAAGATTAGCGCTCCAAAATGCACGTCACGCCTTGCCCGCCAGCTGCGCAAATGGAGATTAGAGCGCGACCAGAGCCTTTTTGCGCCAGCAATTTGGCAGCACTTGCCAAAATACGACCGCCAGTTGCCGCAAAAGGATGACCTGCTGCTAGGCTTGAGCCATTGACGTTTAGCTTATTCATATCAATTGTGCCAAGCGGTGCGTCAAGACCTAAGCGGTTTTTGCAAAAACTTTCGTCTTGCCAAGCTGCCAAAGTGGACAGCACTTGACTGGCAAAAGCCTCATGAATTTCATAAAAATCAAAGTCTTGCAATGTCAAGTTGGCGCGCGCAAGCATGGCAGGCACAGCATAAGCAGGCGCCATTAATAAGCCTTCGGTCAGCCCTGTTTTGCCAATAAAATCCACTGCTGATGTTTGTTGGTGGGTCAAATATGCCAATGGCTCAAAGCCGTTGGCAGCCGCCCATTCATCGCTTGCAAGCAGTACGCACGAAGCGCCATCGGTCAGCGGCGTGGAGTTGCCTGCGGTCATGGTTGGGTTGGCGTTGTTTTTGCCAAATGCAGGCTTAAGCTTGCCGAGCTTTTCAAGGGTGGTGTCAGCGCGCAAGTTGTTGTCGCGGCTCAATCCTTTGTAGGGGGTCATCAGGTCATCAAAAAACCCCTCGTCATAAGCGCGCGCCAAGTTTTGGTGGGATTTAAATGCCAACTCGTCCTGTGCTTGGCGGGTGATGCCCCATTCTAGGGCGGTGATGGCTTGGTGTTCGCCCATGGACAGACGTGTGCGCGGCTCGCCATTAGCAGGAAAAGCCAGCAAATGCTTGGGGTTGATGGTGGTTAGCGCCATTAATTTGTCTTTGGGTGTTTTGGCGTTGTTTGCGCGCAGCAAGGGCTTTCTGATGCCATCACCCAAGGCGATGGGCGCGTCACTTGTGGTGTCAGTACCACCAGCAATGCCGCTGTCAATAATGCCAAGGGCAATTTTATTGGCGACAGCAAAGGCTGATTGTAAGCCTGTGCCACACGCTTGCGAGACATCATAAGCAGGCGTGGTCGGCGCAAGTGCGGTGCTTAGCGCAGCTTCGCGCGTCAAATTCAAATCGCGGCTGTGCTTTAATACAGTACCTGCAACCACCTCGCCAATGTTTTTGTCCGCCAAATCAAACCGCTGCACCAAGCCGTCCAATGCTGCTGACAGCATGTCTATGTTGCTTGAGTCGCTGTAAGCGGTATTGGAGCGAGCAAATGGAATGCGATTACCGCCAATGATGGCAACCTTGCGAATGGTCTGTGTCATAAATTTTCCTTAAATTAAATGGTTTTTGATGTAGGGCGTGTTGACATTTCAATTTGAGTGAAAAATTTAGATAAATCGCAAGCCTTTTTAGGCAATAAATGCAGTCAATATGATAATATTGACAAATTTATTAACGACAAAAGGCAAGATTTGGCTTATTTTTCACCAAAAGCACAACCAAAAGCCTAATTTTCAACATTTTTATTAAAGCGTGTGAAATGTCAACACTCCCTATAAGTACGCTGACTAGCTTAGCATGAAATGAATGAAAT
>JBGXSA010000017.1:0-7909 GCA_041811915.1 Moraxella sp.
CTACGCATGGCACTACAAACTCGTGAACAGCACATCCGCCGTGAAAAAGCCAACTCAAACATCTGTACTAGCCAACTACTGCTTGCCAACCTAGCGGGTATGTACCCTGTGTATCACGGCCCTGTCGGTCTAAAACGCATTGCCACTCGCATTCATGCATTGGCTGTGGCGTTCAGCGACGCTGTCAAAGCCAAGTTTACTGTCGTACATGGCACTTTCTTTGACACCGTGCTAGTAGATGTAGCGGACAAAGCAGCTGCTGATAGTATCATGCAAGCTGCCAAAGAAGCAGGCTATAGCCTATGGCGTGATGGCGACACTCGCATTTCGGTGGCGTTTAACGAATTGACCGACGAAGAAGAATTTAACGCCCTTTGTGGTTTCTTTGGGGTAACAGGTAGCCTAGGCGAAGTCAAATCAGTGCTTGGCTCACAAGTGCGAACTGATGACATCTTGACCCATCCAGTGTTCAACAGCCACCACACCGAGCATCAAATGCTGCGTTATCTAAAATCGCTAGAAGACAAAGATTTGGCGATGAACCGCTCGATGATTTCGCTTGGCTCGTGCACCATGAAGCTAAACGCCACAAGCGAAATGCTACCAATCACTTGGAATGAGTTTGCCAATGTACACCCATTTGCTCCCCGTGATGAAGTGGCAGGCTACATTGAGATGATTGACAGCCTACAAGACCAACTCAAAGCCATCACAGGCTTTGATGAAATCAGTATGCAGCCAAACTCAGGTGCATCTGGTGAATATGCAGGCTTATTGGCAATCCGTCGCTATCACGAAAGCCTAGGTCAAACCGACCGCAATGTCTGCCTAATCCCACGCTCAGCACACGGTACTAACCCTGCGACCGCTCAGATGATGGGTATGAAAGTCGTTGTTGTAGCGACCGATGAACAAGGTAACGTTGACCTAGACGACCTAAAAGCTAAGTGTGAAGAGCATTCAGCCAATCTAGGTGCATTGATGATTACTTACCCATCAACGCACGGCGTATTTGAAGAAGGCATCCGTGATATCTGCGACCTAATCCACGCTCACGGCGGTCAAGTCTATATGGACGGTGCGAACATGAACGCCCAAGTCGCCATCATGCAACCCGCTGATGTCGGTGCAGACGTGCTACACATGAACCTGCACAAAACCTTCTGTATCCCACACGGCGGTGGCGGCCCTGGCATGGGTCCTATCGGGCTTAAAAAACACCTTGCACCATTCATCGCAAGCCACAGCGTCGCCCCTGTGCATAACGCTGTCGCAGGTCAATCTGCTGTATCAGCTGCACCGTATGGCTCAGCAAGTATCCTACCAATCTCATGGATGTATATCACCATGATGGGTCGTGATGGGCTATTGGCAGCGACCAAACAAGCCCTGCTTAACGCCAACTATGTGGCAAGCCAACTATCGGCTGACTACCCTGTGCTATACACTGGCAAAAATGGCCGTGTGGCGCACGAGTGTATCATTGACATTCGCCCACTAAAAGCAGAAACTGGCATCACCGAGACTGACATCGCTAAGCGTCTGATGGACTATGGCTTCCATGCGCCAACCATGTCATTCCCTGTGGCAGGCACTTTGATGATTGAGCCGACCGAGTCTGAAAGCAAAGCCGAGCTTGACCGCTTTATCTCAGCACTTAAGCAAATCAAACAAGAAGCGCTAAAAGTACAAGCAGGTACTGATGGCTGGACAGCGGACAACAACCCACTGGTCAATGCACCGCATACCCAAAGCGTTGTGACTGGTGAATGGGATCGTCCATACAGCCGTACTGAAGCAGCCTTCCCGCTAGACTACATCAAAGCACACAAATTCTGGCCATCGGTCGGTCGTGTGGATGATGTCTATGGCGACAAGAATTTGATCTGTTCTTGCCCAAGTATTGATAATTATGAATAACTCATGATTTGATACTGTGATACAAATTGCCCGCCATGATGGTGGGCAATTTTTTCGCTTGCAATAAAAAAAGCAAACAGCTAACTGTTTGCTTTTTGACTTGATATTCGCTTAGTAGCGATTGCCGATATAGGTAAATTCAAGCACATCGGTGGTATAGCGACCCGTTGGGCGACAGCCTGCCGCATAGCTTTCACGGGTACCACGCAAGACAACCTTACGCTCGGTCACGACCGTACCAGTTACGCGATATTCGATTGGTACTGCACAATATTTGGAAAACACACGAGCTGTCCCGTAGTACTTATTGCCCTGACGCACTCCATCAAATAGCACCGTGCCGCTATCTACGCCTGCACCTGCCATGCGATTGGTTGGCACTTCGTAACTAAATACACGCTGATTGCCATACGCCTCTAGGCGCATGATTGAGCCATTATGATTCCAAAATGTATCCGCCAAAGCAGGTAATGACAAGCCCAGCAGCGCACAACCAACCAATAACTTTTTCATGGCATTCTCCAAGATGTTATATTATACTTCATTACAGTATAATTTTTCTAAAAATACAAGATGTCTTAATTAACACTTATTATAGCCTCTACATACAAATCACCCGCATAAGCAGGTGATTGTATTAGACAACCATTCTAATGGCTATGCATTAATGGGTGTCTTGATTCTTTTTGGCTTGCTCTTCCCAAAAAGTCGCATTTTTGATACCAAGCTTAATTGGATCAAATGTGTACTTGCTCACACCTGCTTTTTGCTGTGCCTCATAGTCTTTTAGGGCAATCACTGCAGGTTTTGCCATAAAGAAGATGACCAAGATACCGACAATGTTCAGCCAAGCAGTCAAGCCCACACCGACATCACCCATATTCCAGATGTAGCCTGCACTGTTGACCGCACCATACGCCACTGCAAACATCAAAACAAGCTTGATGACAAACAATGCGCCTGTGGTTTTGAATGAGCGCGTCAAATACGCCACATTCACCTCGGCAATGTAATAGTAAGCCATAATCGTGGTGAACGAGAAGAAGAATACCGCAATCGCCACAAAGATGTTGCCAAAATGACCAAAGATACTGGACACCGCCATTTGAGTAAAGGCAGGACCATTAATCAAAGTGCCCGCAGCGACATTTTGCACCAAGAATTGACCGTCTGGCAGCGTACCTTGGATGTTGTACATACCTGTCATCAAAATCATAAAGGCAGTCGCCGAGCAGACAAACAAGGTATCCACATAAACAGAAAACGCTTGTACAATGCCTTGTTGGGCAGGGTGTTGCACTTCAGCCGCCGCAGCGTGGTGCGGACCTGTACCTTGACCTGCTTCGTTGGAATACACACCGCGCTTAACGCCCCAACCAATGGCAGCACCAAGACCCGCTTGTGCAGTAAACGCATCGCCAACAATCATACCAATCACCGATGGCAACTGATGAATATTAAACAAAATAATCAACACCGCCATCAAAATATAGCCAAGCGCCATAAACGGTACGACAAATTCCGCCACACGCGCAATACGCTTAATCCCACCAAAGATGATAAGACCAAGCACAACCACAATAATCAAGGTAACCACCAAAGTATTGGTGCCCACCATTCCAAAGGCGGTGTTCACCATGTTGCCCTCACCTGTGATGCCTGTGATGGCTTTGACTACGCCGTTGGCTTGCACCCCTGGCAAAAACAAACCGCACGAAATGATGAACGATACCGCCACCAAAATGCCATAAAACTTACCAAACGCACCGCCAAAGAATTTTTCAAAATAATAAGCAGGGCCACCGCGGTATTGTCTGGTGATGGGATCATTTTCTTTGTAAATTTGACCCAAAGTAGATTCAATGTATGCTGTGGACGCACCCAAAAATGCCACCACCCACATCCAAAACACCGCACCTGGCCCACCAAAACCAATCGCCGCTGCCACGCCTGCAATGTTACCCATGCCCACGCGCCCAGACAAGGCGACTACCAATGCCTGAAATGAGCTGATACCCTCTGGCGATTCGTTGCGTGCAAACAAAAGGCGCAGCATTTCTTTTAAATGCCGCACCTGCATAAATCGTGTCAAAATTGAATAAAACAAACCTGCCGCCAAGCACAGATAAATCAACGCTGGCGACCAAATAATACCATTTAACCAATCAATTGCTTTTTCTAAAGTCATGAGAAAATCCTCATCTCACGTCGTTGTCAATCAAGAAATCTCAATTAACATCCTTGATTCCCAATGGCAAAAGCCACTAAACCCAAACTTTCGTTATGATACAAAATCGTAACAAATGTTACATCCCTCATTCATATCATCACACGGTTAAAATACTCTGATACGATAATAATGTCAAGTACGATTCACGCAAAAAATCACAAAATTGAGCAATATAATGAATGAATGTGGATTAATGAGCACAATTTTGGCAAGTTTTGACTTAAGCGCTCTTTTTATTCATTTTATAGGCATCTTTTAATCAACAGCACAATAAAAATTCCACCATTTAATATTAAAAATTAACTTATCATAAACACAGCTTTAAAATAAATCGTTTGAATTTGATTATTAAGCCAATATTCACTTAAATTAACATTGACTTAAATTAATATTCACTTAAATAAACATTAGCCAAAATTAATCATAAACAAGCTTTTTAAAATAAAAACAATTAAATTCAATGAGCACAAAATAAACGCATACCAATAAAAAAACACGATGGCTTTTAATCATCGTGTTTTTTGTGCGCTTGGGTGCGCCTTGCGACTTACTTTACATAAGCTCAAACAAAACGCCAAACCAAATAAAGCTAGCCAAAACAGTTAAGCCAAAACCGCGCCCGCCACCATACTATCAGGCAACAAAACGACCGTAAGTTGCCCGTCTTTTTCGGCGGATAAAATCATACCCTCAGAGATACCAAATTTCATCTTGCGTGGGGCAAGATTGGTAACACAAATCACCGTTTTTCCTGCCAGCTCTTCAGGTTTATAAAATTTGGCGATACCGCTAAACACATTGCGAGTTTTTTCTTCGCCAACATCCAGCGTAAATTGCAACAATTTATCCGCACCTTCTACCGCGTTGCATTCCAGCACTTTGGCAACTTTCATCTGCACTTTGGCAAAGTCGTCAATCCCAATAAAATCACCTACGCTGTCAGCATTGGTGTCTTTTTTGTCTGACTTTTTGTCCGACTTTTTGTTCGCTTTATCTGTCTTTTTGCTAGGCTCTTCTGCCAAACTGTCTTTGGAGTCGCTCACCATCGCATCAATTTTGTCTTTTTCCACACGACTCATCAAGGGGCTAAAGGCGTTGATGGTGTGGTTTAGCAAAACTTCATGACGGCTATCAAAGCTTAGGCTGTCAATATTCAAAAATTCTTGTGCTTTTTTGGCAAGCTGTGGCAACACAGGTGCCAAATACACCACCAATTGACGAAAGATATTCAAAGCAACCGTGCACACATCCACAACCTCGGACTGTTTGCCCTCAATCTTGTTCAACGCCCACGGTTTTTTGTCATCAATATATGCGTTTGCCTTATCCGCACACGCCATAATCAGTCGCATAGCACGGCTAAATTCACGGTTTTCGTAGGCTTTGGCAATCTCATCGCCTGCGTCAATGATTTGTTGCACCAGTGTTTTTTCGGTTAATTCATTGGACAATTTTCCGCCGTTGTTTTTGTGGATAAAGTTTGCCGAACGGCTGGCAATATTGACAACTTTGCCCACCAAATCAGAATTCACCTTTTGCATAAAATCATCCAAATCAAGATTGATATCTTCAACCGTATCGGACAATTTACTGGCAAAATAATAACGCAAATATTCAGGATTTAAGTGATTGACATACGTTTCGGCTTTGATGAATGTGCCACGCGATTTGCTCATTTTTTCGCCATTAACCGTCAAAAAGCCGTGTGCATTGATGGCGGTCGGTGTGCGGTAGTCTGCACCATAAAGCATGGCAGGCCAAAACAACGCATGAAAATAAACGATGTCTTTGCCAATAAAATGATACAATTCGGTGGTGCTGTCTTTTTTGAAATACTCATCAAAATCAAGCCCTACACGCTCACACAAGTTTTTAAAACTTGCCATATAGCCGACAGGTGCGTCCAGCCACACATAAAAATATTTGTCAGGCTCATCGCTTGGCGTATTGGGGATTTTAAAGCCAAAATACGGTGCGTCACGGCTAATATCCCACGGAGCAAGACCTGCTTCAAACCATTCGTTTAATTTGTTGGCAATTGACGACTGCAAACGCCCCTTTTCTTTGGTGAAATCTTGCAAAAACTCACTAAACTGTGGCAAATCAAAAAAATAGTGCTTAGATGTCTTGATAATCGGCGTGGATTTGCTCAAGGTGGAGTACGGATTTTTGAGCTCGGTGGCATTATAAGTGGCACTGCACACCTCACAATTATCGCCGTATTGGTCTTTGGAGCCGCATTTTGGGCATTCGCCTTTGACAAAACGATCTGCCAAAAATAGCCCCTTTTCGGTGTCAAACAACTGCTCAACATCTTTGGTAAAAATATAACCACGCTCGTTTAATTTGGTGTAAATTTCTTGTGAAAATTTTTCATTTTCTGGGCTGTGCGTGGAATAATAATTGTCAAAATCAATCAAAAACGCACCAAAATCTTTTTCGTGCGACGCTTTGACGGTGGCGATTTGTTCTTCTGGCGTGATGCCATTATCCTGTGCTTTTAGCATGATTGCCGTGCCATGTGCGTCATCAGCACAGACGTATTTGACATCGTGTCCAAGCGCTTTCATCGCACGCACCCAAATATCTGTTTGGATATATTCCACCAAATGCCCCAAATGAATCGGGCCGTTGGCATAAGGCAGGGCGGACGTCACTAAAATTTTTCTCACAAAATCACCTTTTTGTTATCAAATAAACTTTTAATTATACTAGGGCGCAATAAGCTTTGACAATATCAATTATCATTTTTTAATGGTATTATTTGTCATGAATGAATAATTTGGCATTTTTTGATGATTTTTATCAAAAACATGAGCAAATTACGCTAAAATATTAGGGCGTGTTGAACATTGATAACATTGTCATAAAATATGATAAAAATTTAATACTTTTCATCAATTTTTGCATGAAAAATGGCTAAATCTTGTTTTTCTTCGTCAAATCGTTTGTTAATATTTTAATATTAACTGCATGATTTTCCTTGAAAAACGTGCGATTTTTCTCATTTTTCATTGCAAATACCAAAGTTCAACACGCCCTAAAATTAAGATAAAAAATAATGCCCATTGTACTAAACAACGGGCATTTTTTCCATTCTTTTTCAAGATTTTGGCGGATTTTGTGGGACATCTTTATGAGATGTCGCAGAGTGCGATTTAACACCTATTACGAACGATACACGCCATAATCTGCATACGATGCCGGTGTGGCGTTTGGCATCAATAGCCACAGCACCAAATAAATCAAAATCCCTGGCACAGCGACGCTAGCACATGAAATAATCACAAAAGCTAGGCGCACCATCGTTGGCGACCATCCCAGATATTCAGCGATACCGCCCATCACCCCTGCAATCATGCGATGGTTCTGTGAACGGTGAAGTTTGATGAGTTTTGCCATAAAATCACTCCTTGGATACTGTGATCATTATCTCTTAAACTTGCCAGTAATATGCAAGTTGGTTATAATGTTAAGTTATAATACATTTGCAAAATCGCTAGGTATTTGCAATCAAAAAAAGGTTCTTGCTTGCCTTATAAATGACTGCACCCAAGCCAATTTTCAAGTCAAAAAGCACAACCGCTACAAAACACAACATAGCTTTACAAAGGATGACAAGATGACAAAGGCGAGCAATGCCCTACTCATCGGTGATTTTGCCCCATTGCATTTGGGTCATCTTGCCGACATCAACCACGCCAGCAAGCTTGCCACTACCTTGCATATCATCATCACCGCACCCGCAGGCATCGCCAC
>JBGXSA010000018.1:0-15660 GCA_041811915.1 Moraxella sp.
ACTCATAAAATTCTCCAATGTTTAGGGCGTGTTGACATTTCACACGCTTTAAGAAAAAAATGTTGAAAATTAGGATTTGGTCGTGCTTTTGGTGAAAAATAAGCTAAATCTTGCCTTTTGTCGTTAATAAATTTGTCAATATTATCATATTGGCTGCATTTATTGCCTAAAAAGGCTTGCGATTTATCTAAATTTTTCACTCAAATTGAAATGTCAACACGCCCTAATTTAAGCAATCATACCATCTTTAGAATGTGCGCACTTGCGGTTCGCAATATTCAATCGTCAATGGCTGTTTACGCACAGGTTTATAAATGACTTTATTACCCTCAGAATACCACAAAGTATGCTTCATCCACTCATGGTCATTACGTCCCAATGGTGCATAACTGTCATCTTCTGGGCGCTCATAGTCAAGCACCGAGTGCGCACCGCGACATTCATGGCGCAATGAGGCAGAAATCATGGTTGCTTTGGCAACTTCATATAAATTGGCAACTTCCAAAGCCTCAACACGCGCGGTGTTAAATACTTGGGATTTGTCTGCCAAATGGATTTGATTGACTTTAGACTCCAGTGCCAAAATCTTCTGTACACCCTCATCCATCAAAGCTTGGGTACGGAACACACCTGCGTGCTGTTGCATGATGGCGCGAATTTCATCGCCAATTTCTTGTGCGTTGTAGCCTTCGGTAGAATCTTGCAACTTATTTAGGCGCGCCAAAGTATAATCCAATACGCGTGGATTGAGCGGCTTATAAGTGTGGTCGTTTTGATGGAATTCATCAATGATGTGCTTACCTGCCGCACGACCAAATACCACCAAATCAAGCAAGGAATTTGTACCCAAACGGTTAGCGCCGTGTACTGATACGCACGCACACTCACCAATGGCATACAAGCCTTTGATGACGCGACCTTCGGTGTATAAGCCCTGCTCATCCACATTACCATCAAGCACAGGCACAGTTACTTGTCCGTGAATATTGGTTGGGATACCACCCATCATGTAGTGAATGGTTGGTACAACTGGCACAGGCTCTTTGGTGATGTCCACATTACCGAAGTTTTTGCTGATTTCAAATACCGATGGCAAGCGCTTCATGATGGAATCCGTGCCCAAATGCGTCATATCCATCACAATATAATCGCCATTGGGTCCACAGCCGCGACCTTCTTTGATTTCTTGGTCCATAGAGCGCGATACAAAATCACGTGGCGCCAAGTCTTTGAGCTTGGGCGCATAACGCTCCATAAAGGCTTCGCCGTTTTTGTTGCGCAAAATCGCGCCCTCACCACGACAGCCTTCGGTCAAAAGCACGCCTGCACCTGCCACGCCTGTGGGGTGAAATTGCCAAAACTCCATGTCTTGTAATGGAATACCTGCGCGCACCACCATGCCAAGACCATCACCTGTATTGATATAGGCATTGGTTGAGGCACGGAAAATACGCCCTGCACCGCCCGTTGCCAAAACTGTTGTCTGCGCTTGGAACACCGAAATGATGCCTGTTTCTTGATCCAAGGCAATGACGCCATTGATATTACCCTCAGCATCTTTGATCAAATCAAGAGCAATCCATTCCACAAAAAATTGTGTGCCTTTTTCTAGGTTTTTTTGGTACAAGGTGTGCAACAGTGCGTGCCCTGTACGGTCAGCAGCCGCACACGCACGAGGCACAGGCTTTTCGCCAAAGTTGGCACTGTGCCCACCAAATGGGCGCTGATAAATCGTGCCATCGGCGTTGCGGTCAAACGGCATACCCATGTGCTCAAGCTCATAGACGACTTTGGGTGCTTCACGGCACATATATTCAATGGCGTCTTGGTCGCCAAGCCAGTCAGAGCCTTTGACGGTGTCATAAAAGTGAAACAGCCAGTTGTCATGGCTCATATTGCCAAGTGATGCCCCGATACCGCCTTGAGCAGCAACTGTATGGCTGCGCGTTGGGAATACTTTGGTGATGACTGCTACTTTCATCCCGCCTTCCACCAGTTGCAGTGACGCGCGCATCCCCGAACCACCACCACCAACGATGACGGCATCAAAGGTTAAAGTTTTAATATTTTCAATATTATTTTGGTAAGCTGCCATGTTATTTTCCTAAATTAAGAACTCAAATGTTCATCTTTTTATCAATCATGATTTGTTGGACATTGCTTCATAAAATGATGGGTTGCATCAATTTTTATGCCCAAAAAATCATCACGCCCCAGAACAAAAACACCACAAGCGCGATAATAACAAGCGATTGCAGCACAAAGCGCAAAGATGTTGATTTGATATAATCCGTCAGCGCTGTCCACATACCCACCCATGCGTGTGCCACCAACGACAAAATCGCAAGCAGGTTAAATAATTTCATCGGCAGACAAGTCATAAAATTGTGCCAAGTGGTGTAATTGACGTCATTGGTCAAAAAAAACAGCACCATCACCACACTATAAACAGCAAGCACGACTGCGCTGATACGCTGCATGACCCAATCGCGTACGCCAGAACCTGTGAGTCCCGTGGCGCTTTTTATCCCTGAATTATTTCTCATTAGAACATCACCCATACAAATGACAATACAATCAAAATCGCCGCAATGACAAAGCCTACCACCGCTGCGGTTTTGCCTGATTTAATCTCTTCATTTTTGCCCATATCCGCAAGCAAATGCTTAATGCCCATCACAAAATGATACGCAATCGCCGCCACAAAAATCCACAAAATAAAGCGCAGCGCCATATTATTGGCAATCTGCTCAAAGCCTTCAGGCGAGCTTAATGATGTGCCGACAATATAAAGCAAGATTGGGGTTAATAAAAACAGCACAATGCCTGACACACGGTGCAAAATAGACGCCATCGCGATGGGATTTTTTGAGTTGATTTCAATCACATGGCTTAGCGGTAAGTCAATCGGTCTGTTGCTTTTCACAGCGGGCATCCTTTTTCACTTAAGTATTATTGGATTTGTTGGTTTGAAGTAATTTAAAGCAAAACGACGCAACATCATACTCAAACCAACCGCAACGTAATGATTCATCTTACATTAACGTCTTCTCATTGATTTCACCCAACTTGCGCGCCATTTATAAAATGTGTCGTGCTGATTTTGGTGAATGCAAATAAAAAGATGGCAAATGCAAAGGCGGTTTGTAAATCCATGATTTATATAACAAATCATGATTCACTAAAAATCTTTAAATTTTAACATGATTTAACACAAAATTGAAAATCCTGTACGATTTTTTTTGTAACTATCAAGAATCATTCTTAGAATAGACGTTTTGGTGCTACACATTATTCGTTTTATGTCAAAATGCCCGCAATTGACCAGCAACGCTTGCCAGAAATTTACCAGCAAAGCGTGTAAGTCTTGTCTGCCAAGCGGTCAATTGAAACCGTCCATTCAATCAAAAAGACAAACCAATCACAAAGACAAGCAAAGTTACAAAATATTTGTGATAAACACTTGTATAATAGCCTTAAATTTTGTTATCATCAGTTTGCGCTTTTTTGTCAGTTGAGCTGATTTTAAGCTTGGAGCAATCCAAAGCTGTGTATCTTTTAAAGCAGCGGTTTGGACGTATTGGACTTAACCAAAAAGCGTAAACAGTGATGATATTATTAAAAAGGAGCTATCATGTCACAATCAGCAAAGCTTGTGGTGGACGGTCAAGAATTTGAATTGCCAGTCCTAGAGAGTACGTTAGGACGTCCTGTATTAGATATTGCTGCCATTGCCAAGGCAGGTTTTTGGAGTTATGACCCTGGTTTTATGGCGACCGCGCCAGTGGATTCTGCCATCACTTATATTGATGGCGACAAAGGTGAATTGTTGCACCGCGGCTATGACATTGCAACACTTGCTGACAATGCCGAATACCTAGAAGTGTGCTATGCACTGCTTTATGGCGAGCTGCCAAACGAAAGCCAAAAAGCTGAATTTGCCGAGCGTGTGGCAAAAAGAATGCCAGTGCACGACCAATTGCGTAAGTTTTTTGAAGGTTTTCGCCGTGATGCTCACCCAATGGCAATCATGCTTGGTGTCGTGGGTGCATTGTCGGCGTTTTATCACAACCACCTTGATATCTCCGATCCAAAACACCGTGATGACACCTGCGTGGATTTGATTGCCAAAGCGCCAACACTGGCAGCGATGAGCTACAAATACTCCATCGGCGAGCCCTTCATGTACCCACGCAAAGACTTCAGCTATGCTGAAAACTTCCTATACATGATGTTTGCTACACCAGGCGATGTCAATTATAAGCCAAACCCCATCTTGGTCAAAGCGATGGATAAAATCTTTACCCTACACGCTGACCACGAACAAAACGCCTCAACCTCAAGCGTGCGTTTGGTTGGCTCAACAGGTGCCAACCCTTATGCGTGTATCGCAGCGGGCATTGCCGCACTTTGGGGACCCTCACATGGCGGTGCCAACGAAGCGGTTTTGGTTATGCTTGATGAGATTGGCAGCGTGGAAAATGTTGCCCCATTTATGGAAAAAGTCAAAACCAAAGAAGCCAAGCTTATGGGTTTTGGACACCGTGTGTACAAAAACTTTGACCCACGCGCCAAAGTCATGAAAGAGACGTGCGATGAGGTATTGGGTGCCTTGGGCGTTAATGACCCCAAACTGCAACTGGCAATGGAATTAGAAAAAATCGCTCTTAACGACCCTTACTTTGTTGAGCGCAAACTCTATCCAAACGTAGACTTTTATTCAGGCATTATCCTAAAAGCCATCGGTATTCCGACCTCTATGTTTACCGTGATTTTTGCCTTGGCGCGTACTGCAGGCTGGATTGCTCACTGGACAGAAATGCACTCAGAACCCTTCAAAATCGGTCGCCCACGTCAGCGCTACACTGGCGAAAAACACCGTGATTTTGTGGAATTAAAAGACCGCAAATAATCTTAGATTCATCATAATCTTGCGTCCATCAATAGACGTCGAGTCAAAAAAGCCTTTACTGCGTGTAAAGGCTTTTTTTGTTATTCAAAGTTTTTTATTTAAGCTTATCAAAATCTTACATTCACCCCCAGACTAAAATTTCGCCCCATTTGGGGGATATAAGGCAAAAAAGATTCGTGCGCATAGACGCTTTGATTGAGTAGATTGTTTGCCTTAAAGAAAATTTGATAATCGCTGTTTTGCCAAACGTTGTCATAATTGATGGTCAAATTAAGCATGTCATGGCTTGGCGTAATGCTTTCAAATTTGGATAATTTATCTTGGGCAAAGATGTGATAATACTCAAGCTCACCCGACCACTTATCATCAAAATCCGCCTTAAAGCGCGTGCCCAGACGCATGGGTGGCAGACGGGGCGTGGGCATATCTGGCTGGGCGGTATAGGTTTTTTCACCTGTGGTTCGGTTATAATCGGTAACAATATCGGGCAAATCGTGCAGCTTACCATCAATCATATCCCCAAAAATCGCCCCATGGTAGATGGGACTAAACTGATAGCCAATATTACCCTCCAGTCCATAAAAGGACGCTTTGGCTTGGTTGTAGCGGTTGATTTTGAGCGAATACGGCGCCAGCACTCGGCTTGTCCCCAAGCTTTCATTAAGTGTCTCAAGATAAATATAATTGTCAAAATCATAATAATAGCCCCCAAGCTTAAAGTCCAGCTTATCGCCTTGATGTGACACACCAAGCTCAAAGGCGTTGACCTTTTCTTTAGTCAAATTTTTGTTACCCACTTCAAAGGAGTTGGTGGCAAGGTGCATACCGTGGGTGTACAATTCTTGGGCATTGGGCAGACGTTCTTGGTGTGACACCCCAAAGGACAGCTTATACTCTGGCAAAAACTGCCAATGCGCGCCCAATGCATACGAATAGGCGCGCTCTTTGTAAGGCTTGGTGTCCGCCAAAGCCTGAGCAAGATTGACCGCGCGCTCGGCGTTTGCCTTGTCAATATAGGGACTGTTGTAGCGGTTGGGGTGCGGCTGCATGACGGAGATGATTTTGTCCAAATCATAGTTCATGGTGATTTTTTGCTGTTCAGCTCTGGCAGATAATTCAACGGTAACATCGCGCCATTGGTACTTTTCTAGCCCAAAAATTGCCATACTATCGGTGGCGTTGTTATTGAGCATTTGCCGCCCCTTATAGACACTAGGAGCAAGGGCATGATTGTTGGAATGCAGATACTGCACGCCCCACACGCCCGTCAATCTGCCTTGACTCATGGGCGTGTGCGCAAATTCTAGGCGAGCGCTGGTGGCTTTATTCACAAAATCAGCATTGACGCTTTCGCCTGATTTTTCTTGATGATGATAATCGGTGTGGACAACACTGCCGCGCACGCTGTCCAGCCACGGCAAGGCACTTGCTGGCTTGGCAAGCTCGCCACGCAGCTCATAGCGTTTGTGCGTCAAATCAATGTGGGGCGTGCCATGAGTGTGAGTACGCTTATGACTGTGATTGTGACCACCACGACCAGAATCAAAATCCTTTGCCGACAGACAGTCCGCGCGTGGGTTGATGTAATTAATATCCTCATCGCTCATAAGCTGTGGATAGCTCATCAAATAAGGCTTGGTGCGTTCGCTTGCGATAGATACCACATACGCGCCGCAGCCTTCGTACATCGGATTGTGCGCAGGCAAGCCATAACGGTCATGGCGATGAGTCATGGATGCACCAATGTAGCCGCGCTCCCCTAACCACGACAGCCCAAGCGTGCCTGATTGCGACTTTGCCCAGCTGTTTGGCAGATAGTCCAAATGCTGTGGGGCAACAATGGCGCCGCTTAGGGCTTGTTTTTTGTCAAAATAATCTTGCTCTTTGCGGATATAATGCTCTTCTGGCTTGGGACGATGGGGAAAATACGGCACATGATGGCGATTGGCAAGATAATGCTCATATTCTTTTTCAAGGCTCACAAGCTTATCAGGCGCGGACAGATGAGCTTGCAGGGCTTTTTCATTTTCAAACTGATAATGCTGATAACTTGGTATGTCATAATCGTCCGCACGGCGACTCAAGCCTGCCACACGCAGCACCATCTTATCCCCTAACGGCAGATTAAGACTGGTCTCATGCAGCGCCTCTTGGTTGGCACTGCCAAAACGCGTCATCACTTGCCCATCTAGCCCATCAGGCATGGCGGTGGGAATGTCATCACTTATGACATTGACGACGCCAGCGACATTGCCCGAGCCGTATAATAGCGAGCCTGCCCCACGCAGTACTTGCACCGCCTTGGCAGTGGTCGCATCCACCATCACCGCATGATCAGGTGACATCGCCGACATATCCACGACATCACTGCCATTTTGAAGAACGCGAATGCGCTTGCCCGCTTGCCCACGGATGATGGGTGCGGACGCCCCACCGCCATAATGATTGGAAAAAATCCCAAGCTCACCTGCCATCGCATCGCCCAAAGTCGCCGCCCCCTGCCTAAGCACGGATGAACCCATCGTCTGATTGCTGACATTGGGTGATGTCAATAAACCACTCCCCTTTGAGCGCGTGACAGTAACATCAAGCTCACCCAAATGCGCGCTTGGCTCATCATCTCTATTGTGCGCATCGTCGCTGTAATCGTCTGGATTGTTTGCAAATGCCGAAATGGACAGCAGAGCACTGATTACAATGCACAGTGGTTTTTTAATTATAAGTGGCTTTTTAATCATAAGCATACCTCTTTTATGACTGAATGACTGTTTAAATGAATGGCTTTTATTTTGTTATGTTATAATATAACATTATTGTATTATAATAATCTTGTATGATTGTTGCAACATTTTTTACACAATGTCATCATCGGTTGGGCGATTTATTGAGTGGCAGCACAGCAAAAAAGCCTTGGCAAAACCAAGGCTTTATTTGGTACAGCAAATGCCATCATTGGATTGACAAGCTTAATCCGTCCACGCGTCACGATTGGCTTCGTTTTTGAGCTTGGGGAAATTATTAGGGTCAAAGCGAATTTGCTCAAGCGGTGTACCTGCTTTTAATTGGCGTTCATAATCTTTGAGGATACGAATTGCCACAGGCGACAGCCACACGATGGCGATTAGGTTGATGATTGCCATCACGCCCATGGTCAAATCAGCAAAGTTCCAAATGGCAGGCAGACTCGCCACAGAGCCGATAAACACCATGGATAACAAGGCGATTTTTAATGCCCACAAGGCAGGTTTGGTGTTTTTGTTGCCCATCAAAAATTCCACGTTGCTCTCGCCGTAGCTATAATTGGCAATGATGGTCGTAAACGAAAAAAAGAAAATCGCAATCGCTACAAAAATCACCCCAAAACTGCCTGTAAATTTGGACATGGCAAGCTGAGTAACGACAATGCCTGTCTGCTCAGAGCTTGGGTCCACCACCCCTGACAAAATCACAATGGCAGCGGTAGCGGTACAGATGACGAGCGTATCAATAAATACCCCAAGCATTTGCATAAAGCCTTGTACCGCAGGGTGATTGGGATGTGTTTGAGCGGTCGCTGCGGCGTTGGGAGCTGAGCCCATGCCTGCTTCGTTGGAATACAAGCCACGCTTGATGCCGTTAATCATCGCTGCTGCCACCGTATAGCCGACCACACCACCTGCTGCTTGCTCAAGTCCAAAGGCGGACTTGATAATCGTCGCAATCGCTGATGGCACCAGTGGCAAATTGGTCACAATCACATACAACGCCAATAAAATATACAAAATCGCCATCACAGGCACAATCTTGCCAGCAGCACGAGCCACCGATTTCATGCCCCCAAAGATGATGGGAGCGGTCAGTAGCACCAAGCCTACGCCCGTTGCCCAAGTGGGAATACCAAAGGCTTCTAGGTTGGCAGCGGCGATGGTGTTGGCTTGTACGCCATTAAAGGCAAAGCCAAACGCCACCAAGAGACACACCGAGAACAGCACCGCCAGCCACTTTTGACCCAGACCTGCTTGGATATAATAGGCAGGACCACCGCGATAGACATTGTCATGGTGGGGGACTTTGTAGGCTTGGGCAAGCGCCGATTCCACAAAGCTTGTCGCCATGCCCAAAATTGCCGTCACCCACATCCAAAACACCGCCCCAGGACCTCCCAGATAAATGGCAATCGCCACCCCTGCTAAGTTGCCTGTGCCCACACGAGCCGCCAGTGACGTCATCAAAGCTTCGTACGAGCTGATACCGCCTGTGCGACTGCCTTGACCTGAAACCTTGAGCAATGCCCACAAATGAGTAAAATAGCGAAATTGAGCAAACCGAGTTGCCACGGTAAAATAAATCCCACCGCCCACAAGCAAAAACACAATCAATCCATACCAAGGATTATTTAAAATCAGCCAATCACCATTGCCCCAAATCAGGCTAACAAACCAATTGACCACCTCATTAAAAGGCTTAAAAAACGCTTCCATCCGCACTCCCAAAAATAACTGTTTTATCAAAGCACAAAAAAAGACAAGCAGGCAAGCTTATGCCGCTTATCTTTATTTGGGCGTATTATAAATAATTTTTATCATTAACTCAAAGGCTTTGTGTGTACTTACTGAGCATAAAAAGTATGTTAATTGACTATGGTGCGTCTTTTAGTCGCTCTTTTGGCGATAATTGACACACGCCATTTTGACAATTATCCGCTATTTTTGGTGTACCAAACATTTTATCAATAAGCCACGTTGGGATTTTGTAGCGGTACTTGGCAAACAAAGGATAAAACAACGCACTCATCTGCTTTATGATAGGCAAATGCAATAAACGGTTAAACTTAGTATTGGCGGTTTTATGCACAAGTCGCACTGCATGAATGCCTGTGTGCAGCTTGTCATTATCATCTAGCACACACAGATAAGTCATGGCGGTCAGCTCATCAATGCCGTGATGATTGAGTATTTTTAGACCGTCTTTAATGGTAATTATCAAAATGTCATCACCTGCCAAATGATTGGCTTCGGTGACACAAATCGGACAAGTGCTGTTGTAAAACATCCCATAAATTTTTTTATTTTTGAGTTGGTGGAATTTAAAAACATCAATACACAATGACACAATATTTTAAAAGCATACTTATTGTCTTTTGTTTTTAAAATTCTTTATTATAAAAAATAAAATACAAAAAGAAGAAAATGCACCCATGATTAAATAATACCAAATCCCACTTAGTTTATACAACAAAATACTGACAAAAACACAAGCAATCAATATAAAAATTTTAGGGTCAATGTTATTGTTATCATATTTTTTATGTATTTGATTGCTGATTATTTTATCAGATTTTTTTGTTATCATTGATATGATGCCCACAATGCCCACAACAATCAGAACAATAATGCCAAATAGTGGCTTGTTCATTTTTTGTTGCTCATAAAGATAAGCACAGTAGCAAAAAATTAAAAAGCCAATACCAGCAATTAAATTCAAATAAAACCTAAACATTAAGCCAATCTCTATTCATTCATAGACTGGGCATTCTTACCCAATCTATGTCCTTTAACCGTTTTATCTAGACTGTGCTATCCAAGTCTTCAAAACAACGCCATCAAATAATCTGATAGCGGATGTCATCGGCATTAAAGCCTGCACCCAGATTGGCAAAGACAATGGCATTGACCACGCCTGTGCCATCTTCGTCATAGCTGAGATTGCCTGTCGTGCTGTCATAGTGGATAACATTGCCCACGGCGGACTGTCCGCTCAGTGCGGTAAAAATAGCGTCGTCCAACTGAATGATGTCTTTATCCACCTCAAAATCGGTGATACTATCCACCGAACCATCAAGCAAGCTTGCAAATCTAAAATAATCCGCCCCCACACCGCCTGTCAAGACATCCTGCCCTCGTCCGCCATCTAGCACATCATCGCCAAGTCCACCTATCAGCGTGTTGTTGCCAGCATTGCCAATCAGTACGTTGTCTTGGCTGTTGCCTGTGGCGTTGATGTTGGTAGCACCCAAAAGCGTTAGGTTTTCAAGATGCTCGCCAAGCGTATAATCTATATGGCTGTACACACTATCTACGCCCTCATCGGCATTTTCTGTGATGACATCGCCCACATCGTCAATGACATAATAATCATCGCCTTGTCCGCCAACCAAGACATCTTGCCCACGTCCGCCGTCCAGATAATCATTGCCCAATCCGCCTACCATGCGGTCGTCGCCGTCATTGCCAAAGATGGCGTTGTCTGCATTGTTGCCAATCAGCACATCGGCAAAATTTGAGCCTTTTAGGTTTTCAATTTGCGTGCCATAACCAATAAAACCTTGCCCCTGCACATAGTCAATGTGCGTGTGCTGACCGACATTGCCTGTGAGCGTATAGCCTGACAAATCCTGATTGGCAAAAAACGCTTCATTGCCTGTAATGGTGGTTTTGCTATCAATCACAAACGCATCAGATAGCTGACTTGTGCGATAAATCCATGAACCAGGGGTAAGATTAACCGTCACCCCCTCGGTCTCATAAGAAGCATCAAAGGTATCCACGCCTGCAGCATCGGCGATATAAATCGTGCCGTCTTGCACCAAAGACGCATAATTGCCAAAGCTATACACATCATCGCCAGTATTGATACTCTTGGCAACCCCAAAACGATAATGCAGATACATGACGTCATACAAGCTTAAATCCTTAAAGCCTGCATTCCAGTGATAATCGGTGCCATAGGACATGATGGAAAATTCAGAGCTTTTGTCCTCGGCGGCAGCAAAGCCATACCTGCTAAACGTGCCATCGGTGTGCTTACCTGCAAAGGTGTGGAAAATCTCATGCAACGCCAGATAATGATGATAATTGGTGGGATTTGGCGTATCAGAAAAATTGGCGGTATCAAAAATAACATTGCCCCCACTATAAGCAAACGCCCCACTGCTGGCAAACGCCCCTGTGGTATCGCCATAAATAAAGTTCATACCACCACCACCGACTTCTTGATAGCTGGCTGCCTCCACAAATTCAATGTTGGCAATGGCAGAAAATTTGGCAAGGCTACCCAGCACAAAGGCTTTTAGATTGTCCGAAAAATCTTTGGTTGAGCCTTGTGCCACATAGCCTTTGCCTTGATATTGCCAATCAGGATTATTGGTATCTGCTTGGGTAGCAAAATAATATTTGATGACAGCAGGCTTATCATCGCTTGTAAAGCCACCAAAAGGCGTGTGCATATAATGCAAAAATCCGCCTTGCCCATCGGATGCCACCGCATCAATCATATACGCAAAGTTGTAATTGTCGCTTGTGTGCTGTAGATTGCGACTGGCAGGGCTTAGGTGCGTGTGTGGACTTACAAACTCGCCTGTACTTGGGCTAAAGCTACTATGCACCGCACTGTCTGTTACTGTGATGGCATTGCCTGCCAAATCGTGAGTGCTGACGCTTGCCTGTATTTCGCCTGTGTGAGTGGCAAGTGCATGGCTGTCCACATTGACGACAAAGGTGTTGTCATCACGCACCTTTGTGGTGTAAGTTTGATTAGCAATGCTTATCATCACCTCATCGCCCACCTGTGCTGAGCCTGTTACCACGCCTGTGATGGTGGTGGTTTTGTCTTGAATGCTGACTGTGGTGGTGCCGTTTTGCGACAGTGTGTTGTTTGGCTGCCAATCAATGCTGATTTTGTCAAGCTCGCTTTGTGCGACTGCACTGCTGGCAGCGATTTTACGCACGGTTTTGTTGGCGTCATCGCCTGATAAATAGTGCAAATTGCCATAGCTTATCAGTTCATAATGGATGGCTTGTCCGTTTAGAGCTTGGGCTTCGCTTGGTGATAAATCCACATGAAACGACATATCCTCACGATTAAACCCTGCATAAAAGGCCTTATCAGCAATGCTAAGTGCGATGGCTTTTAGGCTGTCTGTGTTGTAGCCTTGGGCAAAAATGCTGTCGTTTAGGTTTAATTTGCCCATCAAGCGTAGCGAGCCTATGCCGTCCGCTGTGCCGTTATCATTGCTGTTGTTGCCGATTTGGGTGATATAAATGCCAGCGGCAACGTCATTTTGCACCTCATACTGATGTGTTTTGGACGCCAAAAATTCGCCCTCTTGTTGCACTTGGGCTGTCAAGGTGTAGCCTGTATGCTTGGCAAGCACTTGTCCATTGACATTGACACTAAAGGACAAATCCGCCTGAGCGGTGGTGGTGTAGCTTGTATCGCCCACAACAATGTGAACGCTCTGTCCTGCCTTGGCATCCATCCCTGTCAGCTTGCCAGATACGACAAGCTCTGTCCACTGCTCGCTGACATTGATGAGATTGTCGGTCGTAATGGGGTCAAACACCACATCAATATCTTGGGTGCTGACATCATAAACAAGGCTGTCCTCATCACTGCCGACATTGCCCAAGGCGTCTTGGGTGGCAAAGCTTGCGTGGATTTGGTTATTTGCCAAAATCACCGCCTTTGGCACGGCTTGGGCAAAACTGCCATTGACGACATCCAGCGTGTAGCTTTGACTGCCAATGCTTAGTATCAACTTGTCGTCCGCCCCAAATTCGCCTGTTACCGTACCTGTAACGACAAAGCTGTCGGCAATCTCATCTGGGCGGATGGTATTGTCGCCTGTGATGGCGTTGAGTTGCACCGCAACGCTTGGTGCAATGACGTCCACCTGATAGGCGGCAGATGTGTCGGTTTGGCTTTGATTGCCTGTGTGGTCGCTGGCTTGTATGCTGACGGTAATATTGCCCTTGGCATCTATCAAAGCTTGGGTAGGCACGGTCAGCGTCCAAGTGCCAACTGTTTTTTGTCCATCGCCAACGCTTGTCAGCGTTTTTTGGGCGGTAAATGCTTGCCCATCAATATTGATAATAATCGGCGTATTGGCAACATTCACATCACCGTCCAGCTCAAAATCGCCTGTCAGCGTGGTGGTGGAGTGAGTGTTTTGATAATCTATATTAATCTCACCAATAGGGTGAACGGTCAAAATCGGCGTATTGATGACATCATCGTCCACACGATAACTAAGACTTGTGGTTCTTGTGCCAGCGTTGTTGCCTGCGTTGTCATACAAATAAGCAGAAATGTCCGCCACTTTATCGCTGTCAGCAAGCAAATCGGCGGTCTTGACATCCACACTAAACTTACCTGTTTGACCGTTTACGGTGGTGGTGTAGGATTTGCCATTGACAGTCACTGTAATGTCCATCGCATTGTCAATACCCTCTGCGGTGGCACTGTTACGAATGGAATTAAACGTGCCTGTCAAGGTCGTCATCTCGTGCCAAGTGTCGTTGTGGTCAATGACATTGTCATCAGAGACGAAAGTCGGCACCACCTCGCCCCAACGTGGCGAAAAAGCAGCCGCCTTGTAGCTTTGGCTATCGCTGTAGCTTTGATTGTCGCTTGTCAACACCGCCTTGACCGTATCATAAGAGCGGTGCAACTCCGCCCCTGAAATGGTGGCGACATAACTGCCATCGGCTTTTAGCGTGGCATCCATCGTTTTAATAAGCACGCCTGCTTTATAAAACTCCAATTTCACCACCGATGTTGTGACATCTGCGTCTGCAATTTTGCCTGTGATGGCGATGTTGGGCGTGGCACTGCCATAATTAAACTCGGCGACATTGACGATATTGTCATCAGCAATCGGATTTAGAATAATGCTTGGCGTGACAATGGGCGTAATAGGTGGCGTAACAGGTGGCACAACTTCTTTTTCAATGCTGTAGCTTTGGCTTGTGCTGTCAGCCCCCACATTGCCTGCGGTGTCGGTGCTTTTGATGGTCGCACGAATGCTGTCATAGCCACTAAGCAGAGCAGTGTCAATATCTGCACTGAACGTACCATCGTCATTGAGTCGTGCCTCAAGCATTTGTTGGTTGTTGTTGGCACAACTGCTGCACAGACAAATCAGCACAAGCTCGTTTTGGTCGGCTTTGACAAAATTATCAATACTGCCTGTCAAGGTGGTGGTCGGCTGTTTGCTTTCGCTTAGGTCAATATAATTATCGCCTGTGATGGGGTTTAGGGTGACTTTGGGGGTCGGTGCCACGACATCCACCGCATAAGTATGCGTGTGGCTTGCCGTGGCAGTGTTACCCACATCGTCTTGAGTGATGACGGTTGCCAAAATGCTTGTGTGATTTTTGAGCGTCGCCCCTGCGACAGTTAGGCTAAATTGATTTCCCTGCAACGTAACTTCTTGCGACACGCCACCGATGATGATTTTGACAATATCACCTGCACGGGCGTTGTCCACCGTGCCTGATACAATCACGTTTTGATTGCTTTCGGCTAGATTGATGATGTTGTCTGTGGTGAGGTTATCAAAGCTAATAATCGGCGTGTCAATTTGGGTATCCACACGATAACTGCCAACCGCCTCGGCACTTGTGCTGTTGCCTGCTTCATCTTTGATGGTCAATACCGCATTTATAACTTGCTCGCCTTGGGCAAATGCCAAAGTTTGACCTGAAACGCTAAGCGTCCATGTGTTGCCATTGATGGTTGCTGGGTAGTCTTGTCCGTTGATGATAACCATCACTTGCAGGTCGGTAGCAAGCTCATCAAAGCTTAGCGTGCCTGACAACACAAAATCAAGTGCCGTATCGGCAATCGTAATCAGCCCATCATCAATACCATTGATGGTAATGCTGGGTGGCACTGGGTTTGGCGTTGGTGTCGGTGTCGGCGTCGGAGTTGGCGTAGGTGTGGGCGTAGGCGTAGGCGTTGGTGTTGGTGTTGGTGTTGGGGTTGGGGAT
>JBGXSA010000019.1:0-15017 GCA_041811915.1 Moraxella sp.
AATTCAAAAAATTATATTTAAGCACTTAATTTTAAAATTTATATTATGTTTAGGGTGTATTAACATTTCAATTTGAGTGAAAAAATTTTAGTGAAAATTTAAAAAAATTATCAGCCGTTTTGGGCATAAATGCAGCCAACATAATAATATTGGTAAGCTTATTAATAACAACTATTAACGACAACTATTAACGACAATTATTAAAAAAGGCAAGATTTGACTTATTTTTTACCAAAGAACGATAAAGACTAATTTTCAATATTTTTTCAAGCATGTAAAATGTCAATACGCCCCAATATTTTGATAGCCAATAAAAATGAGCCTATTTTTTAAAAATAAGCTCATTAAAAAATTGTTTGGATGTGTTTATTTAGATACGCTTATTTAGAAACATTGGGCAATTTCATAAGCTTGGTCAATAGCCGATATACCGTATCAATCAACTCATGACGGTGCACCACCATATCCACCTCGCCTTTTTCAAGCAAAAATTCAGCACGCTGAAATGGCTCATCCAGCACCTCGCGCACCGTCTGCTCAATCACACGTTTGCCTGCAAAGCCAACCATCGCGCGCGGCTCGGCAATGTGAATGTCGCCAAGCATGGCAAGGCTTGCCGTGACACCGCCATAAACAGGGTTGGTCAGCACCACAAGATAAGGCACGCCCGCCAATCTCATGCGCTCAATCACCGCAGCGGTCCGCGCCATCTGCATAAGCGATAATAAGCCCTCTTGCATACGCGCACCGCCAGAGGCTGCAAAGCACACCAAAGGCTTGCGCTTGGCAAGGGCGTTTTCAGCAGCCAACACAAATCTATCGCCAACCACCGAACCCATGGAGCCGCCCATAAATTTAAAGTCAAAGGCGCAAGCAATGAGCTCCAAATTTTTAATTTTCCCCTCCATGACAACAAGCCCTTCGCTCTCGCCTGTCGCTTTTTGAGCCTCCACCATACGCACAGTATACGGCTTACTGTCCACAAACTGCAAAGGGTCGCCTGCCACCAAATCTTGTCCCAGCTCGGTTTCAATGCTGTCAAAAAACCACTGCAAGCGCTTGCGCGCGCTCATCGCCATGTGGTAATTACAATCAGGACAAACGTATTGATTAAAAATCAAAGAGGTATTGGTTGTCAAGGTATGGCACTCTGGGCATTCGGTTGAAGGCTCCGTTTCCACCGCACTGGGCGGCAAGATATGACCTTGCTTGATGGTTGGCACGCCTCTGTCCAGCCATGCAATGGGCTGTGCTATATTATCTGATTGTTTATCTTGATTGTGATTATTTAAAGTATTTGCCGTCATTATATTTCCTTAAAATAATTTACAACTGTATTCTATCATAATCACAATCACACAATCAATTACAAATCATCAATCGCCGCTCTAAGCTCATCCATTTTTGCCAAAATGGTGGCTATTGCTGTTTGCTGTTTGTCCTTATCATCACCGACATCGGCAAAGTTTTTGACCAGCTCACTGCCCACAATCACGCCATCGGCAAACTGTGCCACTGCTTTTGCACTCGCCCCATCACGAATACCAAAGCCCACACACACAGGCAAATCGGTATCCGCCTTAATCGCCTGCACGTGCTTGGCCACATCATCGGTATCCAGTGCCTTTGAGCCTGTCACGCCCTTGACTGACACATAATAAATAAAGCCTGTGCCGTGTTTTAACACCGCTTGACGACGCTCTTGCTGGGTGGTTGGGGCAAGCAAAAAGATTTGGTTGATTTTTTTGTCTTTGAGTTTTTGAGAAAAGCCATCATCAGTTTCATTGGGCGGCAAATCCACGAGTAGCAAGCCATCTACACCATTTTGCTCACACAGGTTTAAAAAATTGTCATAACCGATAATCTCCATCGGATTTAAATAGCCCATGAGCAGTACAGGTGTGCTTTGATTGGTTTTGCGAAATTCCCCAACCATTTTAACAGCCTCTTTGGTACTCGTGCCATTTGCCAAGGCACGCTCACCTGCCAGAGCAATGGTCTGCCCATCTGCCATCGGGTCGCTAAACGGCAAGCCAATCTCAATCACATCCGCCCCATGAGCGACCAAATCATGCATCAAATCCACCGTAACAGACGGATTTGGGTCACCTGCCATGATATAAGGAATCAGGGCTTTTTTATGGTTTGCTTTTAGGTTAGCAAAAGTTTGTTCAATTCTGGTCATTTTTTTACTCGCTTTTAATTAAAATCATTGGTACTACTTTTAAAATGCTCCTGCGGAAAACCTTTGGTATGCGTCAAATAAGTAATAGGCTGTTTTTGCAATTGTGCATGAATTATCAAATTACCTAGTTCGGCAAGATTGGTTAAATACTGCTCATTAAGCACCAATTTATTATTTAAAATAGTCAAATTTTGTGAATTAAACCAATTAATTCGTTTGCCTTGCTTTTTTAAAGCTTGGCGTTTTTGTTTGGTAAGTTTACATTCAATACCTTGACTGCCACGCATATAATTGGTTCTGATTTCTTTGATATCATTAAAATAAATCGTGCCTTGCTGTTTTTTAAAGTAAGCCAAACACTCAATTTTATCTTCATAAATTATCAAAATATCATCATAACGGTAGTCAATTTCTTCTTTATAAAAACGATTTGGCTCAAAAATCGCATTGGATTTTTCCATTTCGCTTTTACGCACAAAAAAGAAAGCAATAATAAAAACAATCCAAATAAGTGCAATTGGTTTATTATCCAACAAAAAATAAAAAATAATAAATTGAACCAAATAAATCATTGTGCTGACATTCAATAAAGAATAATTAAATGCCTGACTTTGCCAAAAATTAAGTCTTTGCTTTGGGCGAAGCACGCCAATTTTTATCGGAAAAGACAAAATTGTTTTGTTATCCAGCTGTTTAAATTCAGTCAATTTCATAGCAGTTATTTCATTAAAATTTATCCTTTTTTATGAATAAAACCCAAGTTAAAAATTACATTTTCTATTTACAGATTTTACACAGCTATCTTTAATTTTTGAGCCAGTTTTTGCGATTTTTTATCAACAGTCAATAATTTAGCATTATCAAATTTGGTGGTTTGATAAGCAATGATACCATCAGCAAAATCGCCACCATTTTTAAGAAAATATAAACCAATTTCAAACAAAGATTTATCAAAAACCACATTGGGCTTTTTGGTTAATCTTTCAAAAAAATTAATGACATCAAGGCGTGGAATTTTAAGTTTCTTTCTTAAAACCCAATCAATTTCGCAAAAAGTCATTACAGGCAAAACACAAGTAATTTCACTATTATCCAAATATTGGGTAGCAATCGCATTTTGCTGTGCATTATCATTTAACAAATAACGTACAATAACATTGGTATCAATAACAACTGTTTTAGTCATCAACGCCCCGCATTGCTCGCTCATACGCTCCTTCTACAATCGCGTCTTCAATGTCTTTGTCGGTCAAAGGGCGTGTTACATAATGAGCAAACATTCCGCTTAAACTGTCATTTTCTACCACTTTTTTAACGGGTTCTTTTGGCGGATTTTCAATGATTTTAATATCGGTCTTTGAAAAATTATTTAATAAATTTAAAAAATTTTCCAATACATTATCCGCCACTTCTATAGTATAAGTTTTCATTTCATTACCCCAAAATCAATCCATCTCAATCCCATCCACCGTCATCACCGTATGCAAATCTTTATCGCCACGCCCTGACAGATTGATGATGATGGACTGATTTTTATCCATTGTTTTGGCAAGTTTTAGCCCATACGCCACCGCATGAGAGCTTTCCAAAGCAGGGATAATGCCTTCGGTTTTGGTCAGTACTCTAAAGGCATCCAATGCCTCATCGTCATTAATCACCACATATTGCACACGGTTTTCATCTTTCAAAAAACTGTGTTCAGGTCCAACCCCTGGATAATCAAGCCCTGCAGAAATGCTATGCGTTTCAATGATTTGCCCATTATCATCCGCCATCAAATAGGTGCGATTGCCATGCAACACGCCCACTCGCCCTGCATTCAATGGTGCAGAATGCTTACCAGTTGCCACACCAAAACCACCTGCCTCCACGCCATACATCGCCACATCGCCATCATTCAAAAACTCATAAAACAGCCCTATGGCATTGGAGCCGCCGCCCACGCACGCAACGAGTGCGTCTGGCAATTTGTCTTCTTTTTCAAGGTGTTGCAGTTTTGCTTCACGCCCAATAATCGCCTGAAAATCACGCACCAAGAGCGGATAAGGGTGTGGGCCTGCCACCGTACCGATGACATAATAAGTGCTGTCCACATTGGTGACCCAATCACGCATGGCCTCATTCATGGCGTCTTTGAGCGTACGAGAGCCAGAAGTTACAGGCACGACCGTCGCTCCCAGCAGTCGCATGCGATAGACGTTCATTTTTTGGCGTTCCACATCGTCCGCCCCCATATACACCACGCACTCAAGCCCCAAACGTGCGGCAATCGTTGCTGTTGCCACGCCGTGTTGCCCTGCACCTGTTTCGGCGATGATGCGTTTTTTGCCAACCATTTTGGCAAGCAATGCCTGACCGATGGTGTTATTAACCTTATGAGCTCCTGTATGGTTTAAATCCTCACGCTTAAGATAAATTTTGGCACCGCCCATTTCGGCAGTCAAGCGTTTGGCAAAATACAAAGGCGTTGGACGACCGACGTAATTAATCAAATCGTCATTATATTCCTTCCAAAATTCTGGATTGTTTTTGACGCTTAAATAAATGCGTTCTAATTCCTCCAACGCCGTCATCAAGGTTTCGGACACAAAACGTCCGCCATGAATGCCAAAATGACCTGATTGGTCGGGAAATTGTGTAAAATCGCTTGGGTTTTTCATAGATTTTCCTGTTTTATATAAGTTGTATTCACATAATTTTGAGCTTCTTGACTTAATTCAGATACGCTTAATTCATTAAATAACGTTTGTTGCCATTTGGTATAATCAAAATCATCTCGGCGAATAAGTGTAATAAATCGCTCTGCTTGCACTTCACCTAAAGCGTGAATTAAGCTTTGCATACCTGTCATTTTAATTTCACTATCACTAATCATTATCCAACACCTTAATAAAATCCATCGGATTTAATGCAATAATATCTGTATTTTGGCGTAATTTTTTTAATAATTTATCATCAGTTGATAAAAAATACGTCGCCTTCATAAAAACTGCACAAGCAACATGTAATGCGTCTTTTGGCTTAATGTTATCCTGCTGAAGTTTAGTTGCATAATCAATAATGCTTGGGTTTTGCTCAACAAAAAATTTTGCCAAATAACGCCATTGTTCAATTGAAAATCGCCGTTCAAAAAATGGATTTTTAGAATTTTCAAAATCCAAAATATAAGACCACACCAAATCCAATTCTTTATTTTTAATTAACGACTGTATGTGCAATTTGCTTTCTGTTTCAAGCCTAACTCTGATATTATCTTGATTATCAAAAGGGCGATTAAACATACAATTGTCTAAATAAATCAGCATGACAACCCTCTTGCCACCGTAAGCCCTGCAAAAGTTTGGGCGGTGGGCATGACTTCAAGGCGGTTGATGTTGATATGCTCTGGCAAGTTTAACACATAGTTTACCATATCGGCGATGTCTTCAGGGCGGATAAATGCCACATTTTCATAAACTTTTGCAGCTTTGTCGTCGTCGCCATGAAAACGTACATGGCTAAACTCCGTACCACCACACAGCCCTGGCTCTATATTGGTCACACGGACATTTTTGCCCAATAAATCGGCTCGCAAATTCAAACTAAACTGCTTGACAAACGCCTTACTCGCTCCATAAACATTCGCTCCAAAATACGGATGATTGCCCGCAGTTGAGCCGATATTAATCACAAGTCCGCTATTTTTGGCGACCATATAAGGCAAAATCAAATGCGTAATATTGACAAGCCCCAAAATATTGGTATGAATCATCGTCTGCCAATCGTTGATATCTGCTTTGTCGGCAGGCTCAAGCCCCAAGGCAAGCCCTGCATTATTAACAAGCACATCCACCTTGGCAAGCAGGGCATTATCCAAACTCGCTAGGGCGTTTTTGGTGGCATTTAAATCAGCCACATCAAAGCACAGCGGAATAAAGTTATCTCCCAGCTCATTTTTTAGAGCATCCAATCTGTCTTGGCGTCTGCCTGTGCCGATGACGGTGTGATTGTTTTTTATTAACAGCTTGGCGATTGCCAAACCAAATCCTGAGGTTACACCTGTAATTAAAATGTTCATAAGGTTTTCCTTTTATGACATTATCATGCAGCATTATGCAGCCAAAAATTTCTTAAGAATCACTTAGCAAGAATCACTTAGACGGCTTTTGTTATCTGATATAATGGCTTTGCGTGCTATAATTTTTAATGTAGCACATTTTTGATGAAATTGATATGGTTTGATAAGATTGGTATGATAATATTTTGAATGCAAATACAAGATACAAATAATAATACGCAGATAACAAAATACCGCCCAACGGCGGTATTTTGATTGAATGGCTTATTTTTTGTGATATTGCTTATCCATCTCAACCAAGCGTGCAATGCCTTTGGTCATGGCGTGCATGATTTGACCCAATAATACCTGCTGCTTTGTCACCACAATCAAAATCATCGGCTGATGCTCATTGGGGACGGCGCTAATCATAATTTTACCGTTTTCGGCATCCAAAATTACCGAGCGACAGCCCGTCAGTTGCGCTTCGGTCGTCAATGCTTGCACCAATGCCAAGATAGAGCTGCCCACCGCTGACAGCTTACCGCCGTCATAATTTTTTTGAAAAATAGAGCTGACATCAAAGCCATCGGCCGATGCCAATAACACCCCATCAACACCGTTGGTTGCGTGCACCAAATCATGCAACACTTCTTTTGATGTGGTGATAAATTCCTCAGAAGGTTTGACACGATTGGCGTCCGATTGAAAAAGTTTGCTATTCATCATTGATTCCCAAATTTATATTATGATTCTTTGCTCAAATTCTATCACGTTAAAGCACTCTTGAAAAGCACTTTAAAACAGCTTATTTAAGCCATCCATCGCTTTGTCAATCCGATTGCTCAAGACTTGCAATAATGCCTTCAACCAACATCAGCACATCTTCGCGCTTTCGCATATCCACAGGGAATATGGGCAAGTTGCGTTGATTGGCATCCAGCCAATCTCTATATATTGAAAACGGACGCTCTGGCATTTTGTCAATCTGACTGACGCCAATCAAAATGCGACCGCTGTAAATCTCGTCAAAAGTTTTTAGATAATGCGCCAAATCAGCCACTGGATCGTTGGCGGAATGATCAATCAAAATCACCACACCAAGTGCGCCTTGCGACAAAATGGGCCAAATAAAATTAAAACGCTCCTGACCAGGCGTGCCATACAATCCGATACTGGCACCACCGTCCAATGTCAATTCGCCATAGTCCATGCCAACCGTGGTTAATAGCTTGGCATTGGTACCAAGGTCGGTGTTTTTAACCTCCGTTGAGACCACAGGAATGTCCGACAAGCTTGAAATCGCCTGCGTCTTTCCAGCACCCATCGGACCACTGAATACGATTTTTAAACGTTGCATAAGTTACCCAATTTTGTTTTGTATATTGCCAAAATTATTTATGAATGGTGCGTGCGCGTTTGCGCCAAGCTGATTTGTTTGATAAAGCCATACAAAGCCGCTTATTATAACCTGCTGTTTACAGCCTACTGTCAAATTGCAGCTCGCTGTTAAATTTGCGCACGCTAATTTCAATGCCACAATTTCAATACTACGAAGGTTGTATTGCTAGCATATAATACAATCAAATGTCAAAAAGTACAAATATTTTGTGATTGTCCTCAAAACTCATCACAAGCCAAGCTTACGGCGCAAACGCGACAAAAAGCCCATTTTTTCTTCTTGTTGCGGCGTTTCAACTTTTGGTTCAGGCTTGGGCTCTGATTTCGGTGCTGCGCTCGGCGCACTCATAGGCTGTATCGCTGCTTGATTGCCCGATTGAGGTGGTGTGTGACTTGGTTGAGTAGGCGCACTTGATTCAGTCGCCTTATTTGCTTTTGCAGTCAATGATAATTTTAAGTCTTTATAACTGCTTGCCGTCAGATTGCCCGACAACAGTAGCGCGCCCAAAATCGTTTTGACTGTATCTGGCGCTACGCCTGTGCGATAAGCAATGTCAGTTGCACTCAGCGCTTGCTTTTCAATGGCAGTCATGACAGCTAAGCTGTCTTTTCTTGTCTGTACGGTTGGCTTTGCCCAATAGCGCACTTGATGACGGCGCTCATTGTCAATCAAATCTTTGCTCAAATGCGATAATAATGCCGCGCGCCACAGCCAATCAGCAGAATCTTTGGCTTCTTTGGGATTGGGTGTTTGTCCCAAAAATGGTCTAATGCGCCACTTATCGCTCATTGCAACACCATCGTGCTGTGTCCAAATCAGCTGACGTGCGCCATCAATAATACCAATCGCTTGTCCGTTGTCACTAAGTTCAAACAAAGACTGCGAACGATGTTGCAAATGTTCAATCATTTCAATCACATCATGCAGACTTTCAATCCTAGCAGCGCTTGCTGATGACTGACTTGTCGCTGATGAGCTTTGGGTGCTTGTCTGGGCGTGGCTCGGTTGATGATTGGATGATTGATTGGCAGCTGACTGAGTCTGTCCAAAGCTGTTTGCATTCACGGGTCGTGGCTGACCGCCAAGCACCACAACGTGCTGAGAAAGCCAGTTGTTTAATAAATTAATCTGTTTTAATGGCAAGGTCAATAAGTCACCAAAAATACCACCCTCGCCATTATCGCTGTGTGTCACATAGAGCACTGGCACGCCAGCATTGGTTTCCAAGAGCTTGGCGACACTGCTGGCATCGCGAAACTCATTGTTAATCATGAATAAATCAATGCCCAAATCATTCACACCCACCCATTCAAGCTCAACATCCAGACGCAACAATACACGCAAATAGCCTTTAATCGTTACCTGATCTGCAGGGCGCATACCAACAAGAGCAATTTTCATCTGATTTTTTTGGGCATCACTTGCCATATTTATCCTCCGCGCAACATACAGCGATCGCCGTATATAATTTTTACATTTCTGTTAATTATACTACAATCAATGACACATCATAGATAAGTTACATTAATATCTTTAATTATTTTTTTAAAATTTCTTAAATATGTTGAGAATCGTTATCAACAATTTTGCTAGTGATGTTTATTTTGCCAACCCTTTATGTGGATTGACTTGGTTGTGGCAAATCACCAGCACAAGCTTGGTAACATAAATTGGACAATAAAATCGGCAGTCACCTTGCAACTGCCAACAACACCAATCGCCAAACACGCCAATATTCAACTATGAATGCCATAAAATCAGCGCATAAGCTTTGTCAATCGTACACAACATTAAAAGATCAATAAAAAAGGTCAATCAAAGCATAAATTGGTTTTTAGTATGCAAATATCATGCCAAAAATTGCTTAACTACCAATGCAAGCGATTGCTGATGTGGACGATTTAATAATAAAGTATAGCACTTATGGTGCTCACAGCTTATCACGCACAAACTTTGGGCTCTACCACATTCACCGTAACGGTGACGTTTGCCAGTGCAAATAGGCTTTGCACTTGTTTTTGGGCGTTGTCGGTGGCAAGTTTGAGCATATCGGATTTGCACGCAGTCGCTAATACCTGCTGTTTGCCAGACGCCTGAGCTTGACTAAAAATCTTAGGGTCTACATCCACCATGCCAAACACCCCAGTTTGGATGTCATAAATTTCAATATTATCCAAATACGCCTCAAACACTTGTGCAGGGGGCAAGGTAATGGTGACCGATTGCGTGGGATTGTCGGCGTTTTTATCAAGCTCTGTCACCACGATATGTTCAGGTTTTAATTCGTTCAAATCCACTCCTGCCTGCACACGTCCATGAGCAACAAATAGCCCCTTTTGCTCATCTTGCCACAGCGTGTACCAATTGCCTGATTTTTGGGCGGTAATCACAGTATCCACGTTGTACACGACCGTTTGCAAGCGGTTTAGGCTTTGGATTTTGCTAATCACGCCGTCGGTCGTCAAAACGTCAATTTGGGGCTTGGCATTTTTTTGATAGGCATAAAACCCGACCGCCATCGCACAAATCACCCCAAACAGCACAACCGATAACCAAAAATACATGGATTTTACAGCTTTTATCATGATAAATTTACCCTTATGAATTTATTAATAATTTTTAGTGTAAAGACAGTCCATGGATTAATCAAGACATACTGTGTAAGGGTGTTTTATATTTTGTAAACGATGATTTGGCATTTTAAAAGATGATTGGTACTGAGTATCAAAACACAGTTTTTGGCGGTTTTTAGATTTTTTAATACAAGGATAAGGATTGTCAAATTCTTAACAAACCGTTACAATAGCTCATTTATCAAACATTTTAAGGTGCGTTATGAAAGCCAGCCAATTTACCTTTGCTACATTAAAAGAAGTCCCAAGCGATGCTGATGTGGTGTCTGCCAAGCTGATGTTGCGTGCTGGGCTTGTACGCAAATCCGCATCTGGGCTATACACATGGCTACCGATGGGTCTAAAAGTGCTCAAAAAAGTAGAAAAAATCATCCGTGAAGAGATGAACGCCATCAACTCACAAGAGCTGCTCATGCCAATGGTGCAATCAGCAGAGCTGTGGCAAGAGTCAGGGCGTTGGGTGGATTATGGTCCTGAGCTGTTGCGATTTAAAGACCGTCATGAGCGTGATTTTGTACTGGGTCCGACGCACGAAGAGGTGATTACCGACATCGCTCGTAACTTATTAAAAAGCTACAAGCAATTACCGCAATGTTATTATCAAATCCAAACCAAATTTCGTGATGAAATCCGCCCACGTTTTGGTGTGATGCGTTCTCGTGAATTTATCATGAAAGATGCTTATTCATTCCACATTGACCAGCCGTCTTTACAACAAACTTATGACGATATGTACCGTGCTTATAGCAATATCTTTACCCGTTTGGGTCTAGATTTTCGTGCGGTACAAGCCGATACAGGCTCTATCGGTGGCTTTGCGTCGCATGAATTTCAGGTGCTTGCCAACAGTGGCGAAGACGACATCGTGTTTAGCGATTCATCCGATTATGCGGCAAATATTGAGCTTGCTGAAGCGATTTGTACCGACAGCCGACCTGCCCCAACCCAAGACAAAACAGGCGTGGCTACGCCAAATATGCCAACGTGTGAGCAGGTCGCCGAGCATTTGGGCTTACCACTTGCCCAAACGGTCAAAACCTTAATCGTAGAAGGCGTGGATGATGACAGTGGTCAGCCAACATTGGTCGCATTGATTTTGCGTGGCGACCATACCCTAAACGAAATCAAAGCCGAAAAATTAGCCCAAGTCAAAGCACCGCTCACCATGGCAAGCGAAGAAGCGATGAAAAACGCAGGACTGCACAAAGGCTACATTGGCGTGTTTGATTTGAATATGCCTGTCATTGTGGACAAAAGTGCAGCGGTGCTTGCTGATTTTGTCAGCGGTGCAAATAAGCCAGATTTTCATACCACAGGTGTCAATTGGGAGCGTGATGCAAAAATTACCGCTGTTGCCGATATTCGCAACGTGGTGGAAGGCGACCCAAGCCCAGACGGACAAGGCAAACTGCACATTCGCCGCGGCATTGAAGTTGGGCATATCTTTCAGCTGGGCGACAAATACGCCAAAGCCATGAATTGTGCGGTTATGGGTGAAGATGGTAAGCCTGCCATTACCACCATGGGCTGTTATGGCATTGGTGTAACCCGTATTGTGGCGGCCGCCATTGAACAAAACCATGATGACAATGGCATTATTTGGAAAATCAGCGAAACAGGCGAAAGCCTTGCTCCGTTTGATGTGGCGATTGTGCCTATGGTTAAAGGCAAAATGAAAGATGCAGACAATGACAAAGCCATGCAACTTGCCAACGAGCTATACAACGATTTAAAAGCCCGTGGCGTGGATGTTTTGCTGGATGACCGTGATGAGCGGGCGGGCGTGAAATTTGCGGACTTGGAGCTGATTGGCGTACCACATCGCATTGTCATTTCCGAAAAAAACATGGACGACAACGGCAATGTCAGCTACGAATACGTTTATCGCGCAGACGGCGAAAAACAAATGCTGACATTGGAGCAAGTTTTGGCGAAAATTGGCAGCACACATTGATTTTGTATGCTTTAGATTTGTATGGCTTTAGAATTTATATGCCTAAACTTTAAAGCTTAGCAAGCTTTGGATTTGACCCGATTGGTTGAATTTTTGTGATTGCACCCCATTGATGGCACAGACTTTTTGCTGTGCTGTCATTGTTTTGATTGACTGATTTGCTCATCATCAGCTGCTAGGCTTATTGGCAATGAGCGTTTTTGGTTGTCAATGCTTGATTGTCAATCATCGTGACTACCCATCGTTTTTGAGAAATTATTGTGACTTATCAATTCATCAGCAATGCCAAATTGCCCACCGTGCATGGCGAATTTATGATTCATGTGTTTGAAAATGAACACAAACAAGAGCACGTCCTACTCAGCACAGGATTGCCCAGTCGCGAGCAAATACCGTTGGTGCGCATTCATTCAGAATGCTTGACAGGCGATGCCTTTGGCTCCTTAAAATGCGACTGCGGACCGCAATTAAACACCGCCATGCAAATGATTCAAGCGCACGGTTGTGGCGCGATTTTGTATCTGCGCCAAGAAGGGCGTGGCATTGGGCTGACCAATAAAATTCGCGCCTACGCACTGCAAGACCAAGGGCACGACACTTTGGAGGCAAATCTTTTGCTTGGCTTGCCTGCCGATGCGCGCAGCTATGAGATGTGTCAAGTCATGTTAGAATCGGTGGGCGTCAAAACGCTGCAGCTACTCACCAACAACCCCAATAAAGTCCATGAGTTAGAAGAAATGGGCTTTGTGGTTGCCGAGCGCGTGCCCTTGTTGGTTGGGGTTGGTGCGGACAATTTTGATTATCTACAAACCAAAAAAAACAAAATGGGGCACTTGATTGATTGATACATTTGACTGTATTGTCGTTTGTGTTTTTTGTAATTTCATGTACAACTTGTGCTAAAAATATGTATCTTGGGCAAAATTTACCTTGTGCTTAGGATTGGATTTGATAAAATAATGTTTTGAATTTAACTTTTTAATGAACTTTTTGATTGCTTGTGCGTCAAACCTTGCACAATCCAATATCCAACCAATCATCTATAAACAAACATTTATGGAACATATATGGATATGCAATCCAGATGGAGATAAATGATGAAACCAATCAAAATCCTACTTGCCACAGGGCTTATCACACTCATCAGCGCCTGCAGCCAAAATACCCCTGCAACATCCGCCACAAGCGGTGCGGTTGATAGCCGTCAAATGCTGATGAAAGAATGGCGCACCGCCAATGAAACCCTAAAAGGCATGACAGAAAATCCCGCCAATTTTGATGCCGCCATCGTCAAAGAAAAAGCGCAGTACTTTGCTGATACCGCGCCAACCATGTGGACTCATTTTGCAGACAGCAATGACAAAGGTGACGCACAAGATTTGGTTTGGAGCGATGCAGCAGGCTTTAAGGCAAAAGCCGATGAATTTACCGCCGCTGCCAATGCACTGAACAGTGCCGCTGCCAATGCCAGCCAGCTGTCTGATGTTGAGGCGCAAATGAATGCTTTGGGTGAATCTTGTGGCAGCTGTCATAAAGTTTACAAAAAGTAAGCTGTATTTGCCCAATTTACATCCAATGCCCAAACAATGATTTGGGCATTTTTATTGACAATCAACCTACCCAATAGTCGTCCCACAAACATTTGCCCCACAAATGTTCATCTCACCAAGGTCATCATTTTGCCAAAATAATCATTGATGTTGTACAAAATCTTCAATCTGCCGACAAACTGTCTGCCACAGCCGATGTTGTGCATTTTGGCTCGCCCAAGCGTTGTGCGGACTAAAAATCACTCTGGGGTGATGGGCAAGCTCAAGCAGACAATCCTCATCTTGCACAGGCTCATTTTCAAACACATCGGTCGCATAGCCCAAAATCTGCTCATCTTGTAGCGCCTGCACAATCGCCTGACCATCTACCACCGCCCCACGCGCAACATTGACAATCAAAGGGCGCTTTTTCATTTTGGCAAGCGTGTCTGCACAAATCAGATGATAGGTATCATCCGTCAAAGCACAATGCAAACTGATGACATCCGAGCGCGCAAGCACCTCATCAAAGGCTGTGTACGTTGTATCGCGCGGCGTATGCCCTTGGCGCTCTGCGTACAGCACCTGCATACCAAATGCTGTGGCAAGCTTGCCCACCTGCCGACCGATATTGCCTGCGCCAATAATGCCCAAACTGCGCCCTGCCAAATCCAAAATGGGCGTATCCACCAAGCAAAAACGCCCATCGCGCTGCCAGTCGCCATTCACCACCCTGTGATGATAATGCACGCCTGCGCGCATGGCGGTGAGCATAAGCATCATGGTGTGTTCAGGCACGCTTTGCACAGAATAACCTGTCACATTGTACACCAAAATACCGCGCTCACGACACGCCTCAATGTCTACATTGTTCGTGCCTGTGGCGGTGATTTGTATGAGTTTTAATTTGGGCAGCTGGCAGATGACATGGCGGCTGATGATGACTTTGTTGGTGATGATGATGTCCGCGCAAAGACAGCGTTCAACAATCAGCGCATCATCCTGCGCGGTCGTCTGGTAGCTTGTCCAAGTCGTCAAATGCTTGGGGCTTGTTAATTTGATGCCAAAAGTGGCTTCATCCAAAAATACAGCGTGCATGATTTGCTCTCAAAGATTGATGTCAAACTTGTTTTAAAATAGGGCGTGTTGACATTTCACACGCTTTAAGAAAAAAAAGTTAAAAATTAAGCTCTTGGTCGTGCTTTTGGTGAAAAATAAGCTAAATCTTGCCTTTTGTCGTTAATAAATTTGCCAATATTATCATATTGACTGCATTTA
>JBGXSA010000020.1:0-15165 GCA_041811915.1 Moraxella sp.
CACGGAAGTATTCTGCCATGGTCAGACCAGTCAAAGCAACAAGCAGACGGTTTCCTGGTGGCTCGTTCATCTGACCATAAACCATTGCTACTTTAGACTTAGTAAAGTCTTCAGTATTAACAACGCCAGCTTCTTGCATTTCGTGGTAGAAGTCGTTACCTTCACGGGTACGCTCGCCCACACCCGCAAATACTGACAGACCAGAGTGTTTCAAGGCGATGTTGTTAATCAGCTCCATCATGTTAACGGTCTTACCAACACCCGCACCGCCGAACAGACCAACTTTACCGCCTTTTGCGAATGGGCACAGTAAGTCAATAACTTTAATACCAGTTTCTAGTAGCTCAGTTGAGTTTGATTGCTCATCATAGCTTGGTGCTTCACGGTGGATAGACCATTTTTCAGCTGCATTTACAGGACCAGCTTCGTCAATTGGGCGACCCAACACATCCATAATACGGCCAAGCGTCGCTTGACCTACTGGTACAGAAATCGGTGCGCCTGTATTTGATACACTCAGACCACGTTTTAAACCTTCTGTTGAACCCATCGCAATGGTTCTGACAATACCATCACCCAGTTGTTGCTGCACCTCAAGCGTTGTTTCGGTACCATCCACTTGCAGAGCATCAAAAATTTGCGGAATTTGACCACGACTAAACTCAACGTCAATCACCGCACCAATAATCTGTACAATACGACCGCTCATGGCGTTCTCCTATAATATCTTTGTATCAATGTTAAGAAACAGCAGCTGCGCCACCGACAATTTCTGAAATCTCACGAGTAATCGCTGCTTGACGTAGTTTGTTATACACCAATTGCAATTCTTTGATTAAATTACCTGCATTATCGGTTGCTGCTTTCATTGCCACCATACGCGCTGATTGCTCAGAAGCAATATTTTCCATAACAGACTGATAAACAATTGATTCAATATAACGCACAAGCAAACTGTCTATTAAAGTTTGAGTGTCGGGCTCATAAATATAATCCCAACCATGCACAGCAAGACCTTGCTTGTCTTCAAACTCATCTTTTGCCAAAGGCACCAATTGTTCAACCAATGGACGCTGTGTCATGGCATTGATAAACTGATTGTATGCAATATAAATTTTATCCAAGTGACCATTGACATAATCATCCAGCATGGCTTGTACTGGTGCACTGATCATCTCCAAAGACGGATTGTCACCATAATCAGTCACCGCTGATGAAACTTTGCCACCAAAATTTCTAAAAAAGCCCACACCTTTAGAACCAATCACTGCAAATTCAATCTCAACCGATTGATCTTGGTAGCTTTTGACTTTTTTAATTAAATTTTTAAATAAATTGATGTTTAGACCACCTGCCAAACCTCTGTCTGAGGTAATGACCACAACGCCCACACGATTGGTTGGTCTGCTGACCATATAAGGATGTTTGTAGTCAGACTGAGCCTGAACAAGATGGCTAATCACGCGGCGCATACCGTCAGCATAAGGACGACCTGTCTCCATGCGTTCTTGTGCTCGGCGCATTTTACTGGCGGCAACCATTTGCATGGCACGAGTAATCTTTTGAGTGCTTTTAATACTGGTGACTTTTGCGCGTATTTCTTTTAAGCTTGCCATAGTTATTCCAAGTATTGGTTGTTAGTTAATAACAAGGTGTGCCAAGACACACCTGTTTCATCATCTTAATTAATACGAATGTGATGCTTTAAAACTCTCAACCGCTGCTTTTAGACGACCTTCAATGTCGTCGTTATAATTGGCCGTTTCGTCGATTTCTTGCATAAGCGCAGCATGATCATTGCGCAAATAACGCAGATACGCTTCTTCAAAATCACCAATCTTATTCACTGGTACATCAGCCAAATAACCCTCATTGGAAGCATAAATAACAGCAGCTTGGTCTGCAATAGACATTGGTGCATATTGTTTTTGCTTCATAAGCTCGGTAACACGCTCACCGTGATCCAACTGTTGTTTTGTGGCATCATCAAGATCTGAGGCAAACTGTGCAAATGCCGCCAATTCACGATATTGCGCCAGTGCAGTACGAATGCCGCCTGACAGTTTTTTGATGATTTTGGTTTGCGCTGCACCACCAACACGCGATACTGAGATACCTGCGTTGACCGCTGGGCGCACACCTGAGTTAAATAAATTAGACTCAAGGAAAATCTGACCATCGGTGATGGAGATAACGTTGGTCGGTACGAAAGCCGATACGTCACCTGCTTGAGTTTCAATGATTGGCAAAGCGGTCAATGAACCTGTCTTGCCTTTTACTTCACCCTTGGTAAATGCCTCAACATAATCAGCATTGACACGTGACGCACGCTCCAGTAGACGCGAGTGTAGATAGAATACGTCACCTGGATAAGCTTCACGTCCTGGTGGACGGCGCAAGAGCAATGAAATTTGACGATAAGCAACCGCTTGTTTTGACAAATCATCATAAATAATCAAAGCATCTTCACCGCGATCGCGGAAATATTCGCCCATGGTACAACCTGAATATGGCGCGATGTACTGTAGTGCTGCTGGCTCAGACGCAGACGCAACAACAACGGTCGTATATGCCAATGCGCCAGTTTCTTCCAGCTTACGCACAACGTTTGCGATGGTGGAGCGTTTTTGACCCACAGCCACATAGATACATTTGATGCCAGAATTTTTTTGAGCGATGATGGCATCAATCGCCAATGCTGTTTTACCTGTTTGACGGTCGCCGATGATAAGCTCACGCTGACCACGACCGATTGGAATCATGGTATCAACAGCTTTATAGCCAGTCATTACAGGCTCATCTACCGATTGACGCGCAATCACACCTGGTGCAATTTTTTCTACTTTATCGGTTAATTTGGCATTGATTGGACCTTTACCATCAATAGGATTACCCAAAGCATCAACAACCCGACCAAGCAATTCTGGACCCACTGGCACTTCCAAAATGCGACCAGTGCAGTAAGCTTTTTGACCTTCCTGCAAGGTGAGATAGTCACCCAAAACTACGGCACCGACCGAATCTTTTTCAAGGTTTAATGCCATACCATAGACATCACCTTCAAATTCAATCATCTCGCCATACATTGCTTCTTCTAGACCGTGAATCTGTACAATACCGTCAGAAACACTGACGATGACGCCTTCATTTTTTGCGGTTGCGCCGATGTCAAGGTCTTGAATTCGCTGTTTAATCAGACTGCTGATTTCAGCTGGATTCAACTGTTGCATTGCCTTGTTTCCTTTAATTGACAGCTGTTAAGATGACAGCTGTGTTTTTAATTGTTTTAACTTGCCTTTAATAGAACCATCTGTAAATTTATCGCCAACTTTGATGGTCGCACCACCAAGCAAGCTTGCATCAACAACTTCATGCAAAATAACAACTGCCTGCTCGCTTTGCGCCAGACTTTTTTGTAGCATTTGCTTTTGCTCTTCGGTCAAGGGAAAAGCTGTTGTGACATAAGCATCCACTTGCTTTAATGCCTGCGATTTTAATTTACTGTAATGTTGGTTAATTTCTGGCAATAACGCTAATCTGTCATTTTCTGCCAGTTGAGTAATAAAATTACTCAAGCTTTGTGCTGGTCTTTGTCTAGGCGCAACTTGCTTAACCAAATCATCCACCAAGACACCCTCGGGCAATTGCACACTATCAAGCATCTGCTTCATAGGAGAATCACTGATGGCATGATTCGGAGCAATGACATCCATTAAGACGCTTGTTTTTTGCTCAGCTGAAATGGCTGGATTGTCCAAAAGACCTACAAAAGCTTCGTCTGACACCACACGACTTGCAGACTTCAAAAACTCTTCCCATTCATTAATGGAATTCGTTTCTTTTGCATACTCAAATGCAGCTTTGGCATAAGGTCGTGCTAAGGTAGTAAGTTCAGCCATGATATCCTCTGATTACAGCTTTGCCGCCAACTGTTCAAGCATACTGGCGTGTTTTTGTTCATCGACTTTATCTTGTAAAATCTTCTCAGCACCCATAACAGCAAGACTTGCAACTTGAGCTCGCAATTCTTCACGAGTTTTTAGTGCCTCTTGCTCCATCATGCTATGAGCTTGCGTAATGATACGCTCACTCTCAACACGAGCTTGGGTTTTCGCATCTTCAATCATTTGATTGGCAGTTTTATTTGCACGCTCAATGATTGCAGCAGCTTCTGCTTTTGCATTAGCAAATTCCTGCTCAACTTTTACTTCAGCAGATGCCAAATCAGCACGAGCTTGCTCAGCTGCGTTTAGACCCTCTTCAATTTTGCGCTGACGTTCATTAATTGCACCAATCAATGGTGGCCACACAAACTTCATGCAAAACCAGACAAAGATTGCAAAGGCAATCATTTGACCGAAGATAGTGTAATTAATCATTCGACACCTCGTTGTGTTGTTGAAATTAAGAGGTCTTTTAAAATCAAAAGACCGTATTAGCTATTTCAACGATTACACCACCAATGGGTTAGCGAACAATAGTAACAGTGCAATAGCCACACCAATCATTGGAATCGCATCCAATAGACCTGCCACAATGAACATACGAGTTTGTAGTTGTGAACCAAGTTCTGGTTGGCGAGCAACACTTTCCAAAAACTTGCCACCCAACAAGGCAAAGCCAATACCTGTTGCTAGTGCACCAAGACCGATAAGAATGGCAGCTGCCATCATTGTTTGACCTGCTAAAACTGGATCCATAATAAGCTCCTAAATTAAGGGGGTTAAGGTTAAAAATTTACAACAATGTAAAACTAAAATCAATAAAACTCAAATTAATGCTCGTTATGCTGTGATATCAGTGACAAATAAACGATAGTCAACATCATAAACACAAACGCTTGTAAGGTGATAACCAAAATATGGAAAATTGCCCACGGTACTGATAATAGCCATTGCGCATAAAAAGGCATTAATGCAATCAGAATAAATACCAATTCACCGCCATACATATTACCAAACAAACGAAAACCTAATGAAATTGGCTTTGCAAGCAAAGTCGCGATTTCCAAAATAAGGTTTACTGGAATTAACAGTACTTGCAACAATTTGTTTTTGGCACTAAATGGGTGCAAAGCAAACTCCGCAATAAAACCGCCGATGCCTTTTTCTTTTAATCCCACAATGATAATGAGCAAAAAGACACAAAGACCCATGCCAAGCGTAATATTGGGATCGGTGCTTGGTACAATTTTCATATAAACGTGATGAGGATCATGACCCATCAAGCCACCAATCTTGGCTGCAAGCGATGGAATGAAATCAATGGGCACCAAGTCCATCAAGTTCATCAAAAAAATCCACACAAAAATTGTCAAAGCCAATGGCGCAATCAAACGCGATTTACCGTTATAAGCTTCACGCACGCTGTTGTCCACAAACTCTACAATCAGCTCAATAAAGGCTTGTAGTTTGGTGGGCACGCCTGCTGTTGCGCGGCGACCAACCAAATAAAATAAGGCACAAAAGAAAATACCAAGTCCGATAGACCAAATCAAAGAGTCAATATGGATGGCGTGAAAGCCCATCTGCTTTGCTTCTTCAGCAGTATGCGCTACAGCCCAAGTGCCATCAGGCAATTGACCATATTTCCAATTGGTCAGATGGTGGGCAATATATTCGGATGATGTCTGTTCGGCTGCCATAATGAATACTTATCAAAATTGATGTCAAAAATATTGAAAACTTAATTTTATTAAGCCTTATCGCACAAATTAACAACCAACATCTGCTTTAAAGCATTTTGCAAACAGCATTGATGGTCATATAAATAGCTATCAATTCACTTGATATAAATAGGTCTGTATCTTACTTAAAATTTTACTTTTTGTAAAGAAAAATTATGAATTTTTTGCAAAAAATATCGCATTCATCACCAAAAGTTTGTTGTCTTTATTTTGATGTTGCAAACGTCATCACTGTTAATAATTGCATGGCGATAAAACCAATAAAAAATGCCAAAAAATTCAATGATTTAAAAAAAATAAATACGGCAGAAAATCCAACAATGCCCACCATCCATTTTGTCAAGGCCGCGACATACACATCTTGCATGAACAAATGATGACGATGTTGTCCGCGCAGTCGCTCATCTCGCCGATAGCTGACCGCCGTAAAAACCATCTGCATGGCATAACTCAAACAAGCACCGATTGCCACTGACTTTGCCATCACCAGCTGACGCTGCAACAACACATCAATCACCACTGCTGTTACAATCAGCAATAGCAATAGCCAACTTTGCTTTTTGGTTGCTGCTCTTATTGCACGTTTGTGGGAAAATTTCAAAGGCGGATTCATTGATTTATCCATCAACATCAAAACAACAACTTATCAATATCTATTGGTGCAAACGTTGAGATTATAAAAAATATTTGAATGATTGACAAGATTTATCGTGCAACACACGCATCAAATTCTGTCTTTAAATCCGACCACGCTGCCAAAAAGCTGTCTTTATCACTCAAGTCTTCTTGACGCACCAAGGTGCGCAGCGGCGACAATCTGGCTTTGATGCCCTCAGAAACTTCTGTTTGCGCGGCAAGACACATGGTCTTGGTGGGGCGATTGTCTTGCAATACTTTAAATCGTGATGCCTTGGGCGCCAAATGATGGTCGGGACTAAGCGCACCAGCAAAGCGCAAATTTAAGCTACTCTCCAAATATTGGTAGGAATCGTGATACGCCCAATACGGCGCTTGAACCGATGGTGTTGCAATCAGCGCATCCATTTTTTGATAAAAAAGATTGGCATTTTTTTGAAAAATCGCCTTGCTGTCAGGATTGGCGTGACTGTGAACGACTGTTAAGGCAGCAACAATCGCTTTGGCATTGATTGGATCCAACCAAATATGCACATCAAAGCTGTCTGCTATGGGCGCGCCATCCACTGTGCGCATGGGCAAGCGATGAAAGGCTTTCATGTTAAACAAACTGATTGCATTGGGTGCGTTTTTGAGCGGCTTGGCAAGACTGCTTTCAAGCGCCTCTCCAAACCACACCACATAAGTGGCATCGTGCATGAGCTTAATTTTGGATGGCGCAGGCGCACCATGATGTCCCACATCACCAACAGGCAATATCATTTGCGCATCATGCACGCCTTGTGTCACCGCTTGACTGAGCAAAAACAATGGATAATTGCTAACAGCCACCTGCCCCGCCAACGCTGTATTCGCCGCAGTCAATGCACAAGCGACAAGCGCGCATTGGATGAGCGGACGTGCTTTTGTGATTATTTTCATAAAAATGCCTTTAAAAGTTAAAATAAAGCCGTCATTTGCTTTTGTTAATATCATCATGTTGTCTTACAAAAGCGCTGGGATTTATTTAATTTTCATTCAAATTAAATATCAACACGTTAAAATATCCACACACTCTAATTTGTCAAAAATGATACATTATAACGAATTTTTTGATATAATATATTATTTTATTAATTTTGCAATCTATTTTGTTGTGCTGATTTGCTGTGCCGAGCGCTCGTGCTGCCCATCATCGCTGATTTTATTGCCAATTGATAGCCTGACAACCAATAGTTTGAAGCCTATTCATGATTAATTTTTTGGGCAAAAATGAGATAAATTGCAAAAAATACAAAAGCTTAAAACCGCCACAAAGCTTAGGTAAATACCAAGCCTTAAATAAAACTTTGAAATTATTATTAATTTATCCGCTTTCATCGTGTGAGTAACCCCATGCAAACGCATCATTGCCATATTTATGGTCATCACCAAACAACAACTGCCGACAAACTGGCGGACGCCAAACGTCTGGCAGACAAAGCCGAGGTGCGCTTTACACCACTTAGACAGGCGGTGTATCGCTTGATTTTGGAGGCAGATAAACCACTTGGTGCTTATGAATTAATGCACCAATTACAACAAGAACACAACACCATTCACACCAAAAAAACCATCGCGCCGCCGACGATTTATCGCTCGCTTGAGTTTTTGCTTGGGCTTGGGCTCATTCATCAGCTGACCTCCATCAATGCCTTTGTGCCTTGCTGTCATCCGCGCCAAAATCATGTGGCGGCTTTTTTGATTTGCGAAAATTGCCATGATGTGCAAGAGCTGAGCGATTTGCCTGTTCATGAGATTTTGAATTTTAGCCAACACCACGCCAATTTTGCGGTCAAAAAAAGCACCATTGAGCTTCAAGGATTGTGTCATGACTGCCAAGCCTAAACGCGATGATTTGCTTGTAGACATTAATAATATCAGCTATGTGGTCAATGACCGAGGCGACGGTAAGACACTGCTGCGTGATGTCAGCTTTCAAATTCACAAACACGACATCATCAGCCTAATTGGACCAAATGGCGCAGGCAAATCCACACTGGTCAAACTGCTGCTTGGGCTCATCGCACCAAGCCAAGGCGTCATCACAAGACACACCAACATGATTGGTTATGTGCCTCAAAAATTCGTCACGCCGCTTATTTTGCCGCTGCGCGTGATGGATTTATTAAAACAAGCAACGGGCAAATTCAGCCCAGAACAGCGCCAAACCATCTACGACATTTTGGCGCTGGATGTGCTGCTGCCACGACAAGTCACCAAACTGTCTGGCGGTGAGATGCAACGCGTCTTATTGGCGCGCGCACTGCTTGAGCGTCCTGATTTGCTTGTGCTGGATGAGCCCATGCAAGGACTTGACCCACAAGCACAGCAGCATTTGTATGGGCTTATTGATGCTTTGCCAGATTTTTTGCGCTGCGCCATGCTGGTGGTGTCGCATGATTTAAACTGGGTCATGAAAGGCACCAAACAAGTCATCTGTCTAAATAAGCACATTTGCTGTATGGGCACGCCCATTCAGATTGCCAAGCATGACAATTTCATTGATTTGTATGGGCGCTTTGATGTGCACAGTCATCATCATGAGGTGCCTTATATTCATACACATACTCATTGTCATCACACCCCACATTAATCATCAGTTATCGGACGTTTATTATGAGTTGGCTTAGTATCATCACCCCTGCTTGGATAGCAGGCAGCTTGCTTGTGTTATTATCCGCGCCGCTTGGCTGTCTTGTCTTATGGCGTCAAATGGCATTTTTTTCGGACACATTGGCGCATGGCGCACTGCTTGGCGTAGCGCTTGCTGTTGGGCTTGGACTGCCTGCTGATTTGGGCATTGTCGTGATAAGTGCGCTTGTCATTTTAATCATACACTACCTGTCTGATGCACGCCTGCCAAGCGACGCCACGCTGGCTGTAGTCGCCTCAACGCTGTTGTGTTTGGGGCTTTTGACACTCACCACCTTAACCCAGCAACAAGCGCGCGTCATTGGTTTTTTGTTTGGTAATTTATTAGACTTAAGCTATGCTGATTTGCCAAGACTGATTGCGCTGACTGCACTTGGCTTGATGGGACTTGCTCTTATTTGGACAAAGCAAGTCAAACTTGCCACAAGCCTTGAGCTTGCTATAATTCAGGGCATTCATGCAGACAGACAACGCTTGTTTTTTATGGCGCTGTTGTCTGGATTTTGTGCGGTGGCGCTGATGGCGGTGGGCAGTTTGCTCATCAGTGGCTTATTGATTTTGCCTGCGCTGTTTGCCAGACTGCTTGCGCATTCACCAAAAATGATGGTCATCATCGCCATCATCACAGGTGAGCTTTGTGTAAGCATGGGCATTTGGGGCAGTGTTTGGCTAGACATTCCATCTGGTTTGAGCATTGTTTTGTTGTTGGCGATTGTTTTTTTTGCAGGATTTGTGGTGACGCGCTCACCACTCATACCAGCCATATTTCAACAAAAAACCAAATAAAAACCGATTACAACAGGCTTTTTTTGATATATGAATGCATTTTGATGTTAAAATCCAATGACACACACCACTTTGATTCAGCTGTCTGACTTGCATTTGTCTGGCGCGATTGGCGAATCAGACAGCTACAGACGTTTTTTGGCGTGCCTTAATGCCAGTCGTGCACACGCGCCTGACTATTATCTGTTGACAGGCGACTTGGCAAATCACGGCGACAAAGACGCAACCGACTGGCTGTTTGATGTCATGCAGTCTCAAAACGTGCCTTTTTTTGCCATCGCTGGCAATCATGACGTAACCATTGAAGATGATGAGCACTTAGCCTTTGATGAGCGCACATTTATACCAAAAGCGCCTGATGAGCGTCTAATAAACTGTCAAGCTGTTGCCATTGGCGCTTGGCGCTTGCTGCTCATTGATTCGGCTGTGTCAGGGCAAATTTATGGCAAGCTTACCCCATCTACATTGCTGTGGCTGAATGAGCAATTGTCCGCGCACAAAGCTCCCACGCTCATCGCCCTGCACCATCACCCACTTCAGGTGAAGTCTGCTTGGATTGATGGCTATATGCTACAAAATGCGCAAGCTTTGTGGCAAGTCATCGCCAAGCACAGTCATGTCAAATTGATGGTGTGTGGGCACGTTCATCAAGCGCACCGCCTACAAAAACAGCACGTCACGCTTTGTACCGCTCCCTCCACTCATCGGCAATTTTTGCCTTTTGCTGCGCAGTTTGCTTTGGATGATGTGGCGGGCGGCTTTAACAAAATCACCTTAAGCCAAGAGAATTTTGATGTGTCTGTGCACAGAGTCAAGCTGACATAGATTTTGATTGAGCTTTTTAATTACGCTTTATGGATGAAATTGCATCAATTGAACTGTATGGCAAATAAAGGCAATTGGGTGCGTTTGAGGTTATTTGCTGACTTGTTGCCAAACTTTTTATTTTTTTATACAAATTTTTTGGGTTTTTACTTGAAAAATTATGAATCGCCCCAATTTAGTTAGCCAATTTTTATGGGTGGTTTCACCCAGTTTAACCCAAAGGATTGTTTATGACAGACACATTAGCCGCCTTTACGCCTTATGAGCCCAAAGACGATGAAGAGTATATGTCTGAAGAGCAGCTTCAACATTTTCGCAAGATTTTATTAAACTGGAAATCAGATTTGATGGATGAAGCTGAGCGCACCAAAAGCTACATTCACGAAGAAACCAGCGCCATGCCCGACATCAATGATCGCGCCACGCAAGAAGAGGAATTTGCTTTGGCGCTGCGCACCCGCGACCGCGAGCGCAAATTGATTCGCAAGATTGACAAATCCTTGGCAGAGATTGAATCTGGCGATTATGGCTACTGCGAAACGTGCGGCGTGGAAATTGGACTGCGCCGCTTGGAAGCGCGCCCCACCGCCACACAATGTATTGACTGCAAAACTTTATCAGAAATCAAAGAAAAGCAAAATCAGGGGCATTTTTAATCAATGTCCGTGATGCGTCCTACTGGTCGCTTTGCTCCTTCGCCGACGGGCAATCTGCACATCGGCTCACTGTGTACCGCGCTTGCCAGCTATTGCCACATCAAGGCAATGGGTGGGCGTTGGCTTGTTCGCCTAGAAGATACCGATTTTGAGCGCTGTCGTCCAGAATACAGCGCTCAAATTGAGCGTGATTTAACCAATCTTGGCTTGTATTTTGATGAGCCGATTGTTTATCAATCCAAACGCCTTGATATCTATCACGATGCGATTGCCACTTTGCCGCGTTTGATTTATCCTTGTGACTGCTCACGCAAGCAGTTGGATGCTCATTTTGCAAGCATCAATTCATCCCACACAGGCGAATTCATCTATCCTAGATTTTGTACGCCCAAGGCGGGTCATAGCCGCCTGATTCAACAAAACGACAAACTGCGCTTACAACTGCCTGACATCAGCTATGTATTTTATGATGAGCTGCTTGGCAATCAATGGCAAAACCCACAAAAAATCTTGGGCGATGTCGTCATCAAACGCAGCAATCAAATCATTAATTACATCTGGGCGGCAGCGATTGATGATGGCTTACAGCACATCACCCACATTTTGCGCGGGCAAGACATTTTGCCGATGACAATGGCGCAAACACACATCCAGTCGCTACTAAAACTGCCTGCGGTACAATCCTTTGCGCATTTGCCATTGGTGATGAATGCCGATGGACAAAAACTCTCCAAACAAAATCTTGCCAAACCGATTGACACCAGTACCGCCGACAAACGGCGCAATCTGCTATTGCTGGCGCTGCGCCTACTTGGGCAGACGATTGATGAAGAGCTGGATACCAAGGATATTTTGCCTTATGCTGTCATGCATTGGCAAAACAAGCCTTTGCAGCGCACGCGGTCGCTTGGTATTGTTGCATGATAAGTGCTGAATCATCAATATGAATGACAAGCGCCATCTGGCGTTCAACCGATGGCGCTGTTTAAGCTTGATAACGCTGTTTAAGCTTAATGAGTGAGCTGATACAACAAACTTTTAATACAAAACTTAATAATCACGGCTTTTGTGGTTGGCAGCAATGATGGGGCTTTGTTTGTCTATTTTTAGCACCACTGCAATCATCATAATAAAAAACAACATCGCCGAACCGCCATAACTAAAAAACGGCATGGTCAAGCCTTTAGGCGGCATAATACCCAAATTCATACCCGCATTGATCAAAACCTGCCCAAAAATCAACACCGCAAAGCCAAAGCAAGTATAACTTAACTTAGCTTGATGACGCGACAATGCGTTGTAGCTGATGCGCATAATGCTAGCGATAATCACAAACTCAAGAAACAACACAAGTCCAACGCCACCAAAGCCAAACTCCTCACCCGTCACCGCAAGCAAAAAATCTGTGTGTGCCTCTGGCAAATGGCTAAGTTTGAATATGCTGTTGCTGTAGCCGACACCTGTCCATTCACCACGCGCCAGCGCCACAAGACTTCTGGATACCTGAAAATCGGTGTCTTGCACATCATCAAACGGATCCAAAAAAGACACCACGCGCAGCATGCGATAATCCGCTTCTATCATCACCATAATACCAATGATAATGACGCCCGCAAGCGCCACCAAATAACTGGTCAATGGCACGCCTGCCGCCCAAAATATCATGACAAGCACGCCAACCAACATGACAATGGAACCAAAATCAGGCTGAAGCTTTAATAACACCATGGTGGGCAAATACCACAGCATAATGCGCATCATAGAAGTAATGGAATGGCGCACCTCATACGAGCGCCGCTGAACATACTCTGCCGCCACAAACACCATCAAAAATTTGGCGTATTCGGCAGGCTGAAAGCTCATCGGACCAATACTCAGCCAACGTCTTGAGCCATTGATGGGCTCGGAGGCAAGCGTTAGCATCAATAACCCAATCAAAACAAATGTACCAATCATCAAAATCACAGGGTCATACATTCGCTTTAATGGCACAAAATACAAAATCAGTCCAGCAAACAGCGCAATGCCCATATAAAACAGCTGCGACCAAAAAAATTTGAGCGCAGGTAAGCCGCTTTTGATGGCCTCAGGAATGGAAGCAGACGCCACCATCGCAAGACTTAATACCATCAAAATCATCAGCGCAGTCACAAGGCAGGTGCGCGCAGATGGCACAAAGGGCAGATTGGCAAGCTTATCCATCCAATCACCCACAAAACTCAAATTCATACGCGCAACCCTAAGACCAAAATACTTTATTATACAATAACTTTGGGTACAAATAAACGCCTCTTATCGCAAGCTTAACACTTAAAAAATGCTTAAGCGAATGATGCGCTTTGCTTATTTTGCCATCATGCGCTCATCAGTCTGCCAATGCGCCAACAAAACGCACAAATTCCTGACCGCGATGAACAAAGCCCTCAAACTGATCAAAACTTGCACACGCAGGCGACAACAGTACCGCGCGCGCCATGCTTTGGCTGGCTTGGCGTACGGCGGTCTCCAGCACATCACTGGTTGTCATCGGTATTGTCATGCCGCCTGCTTGTAGGTGTTGTTCAATTTTGGGCGCATCTTCACCAATTAAATACACGCTGTGCGCATAGCGATTGAGCAGCGCTGCCAACGGCATAAAGTTTTGCCCCTTGCCTTGTCCACCCAAAATCACCGCCAAAGAGCGCTCGCCATACACCTCGCCAAGCCCAACAATCGCCGCTTCGGTTGCGCCGACATTGGTGCCTTTGGAGTCATTAAAATAATCTTGAGCGCCAACTGTTGCCACAAATTCACAGCGGTGAGCAAGCCCCCCAAACTGCCGTAAAGTCTCAATCATCCCCGCCATAGAAAACCCTGCACTCTCACCAAGCGCAAGGCAAAACAGCGCATTGGTCAAATTGTGTACGCCTTTGATTTTTAGGGATTGACTGTCAATCAGCTTTTGATTGCCTTTTGCCAAAAAAATCCCCTCATCGTCTTTGATGAGCCTAAAATCCGCCGATTCACCCCCTTCTATGGCAGTTGCCACGGTCAAAATGCGCGCGTCTTTGGCGTGGTGCGTCACATAATCCAAGCACGCCGCCTTCAAAACTTGGTCGTGATGATTGATGATTGCCACTTGTGCACCCTGCAAAATCGGCAACTTTGCCGCCAAATAACCTGCCATATCGCCATGACGGTCCAAATGATCTTCGGACAAATTCAAAATGGTGACCGCTTGTGCGTTTAATTGCGTAATCGCCTCAAGCTGAAAACTTGACAGCTCAAGCACCGCAAGCTGTATGTCATCAGCAAGCAAATCCAGCGCAGGCGTACCAAGATTACCACCCACACCGACCGCCATGCCCGCATCCTGCGCCATTTGACCGACCAATGTGGTGACTGTGCTTTTTGCATTGGAGCCTGTGATGGCAATGATTGCAATGCCGCGCGCATGACATTCATTGACAAACAACTGCACATCGCTCACAATCGGTATGCCCGCCTTGCGCGCCTTTATAATGCTGTCATGCAAAGGATTGACCCCAGGGCTTATCACAATCAGCTCACTGTCAAGCAAAATATCGGCACAAATGCGCCCAAAATCACAAGCAACGCCGTCAGGCAATGCATGCGCCAAGCTTGGATTGCCACCATCAACCACCGTTACCGCCACATCACGCGCCGCCAAATAACGCGCCGCCGACAACCCTGACGCACCAAGACCGATGACTGTCACTTTGTTTGGTAATGTGATGCTTTTTGTATTCATCATTCATCTCGTATTAAAAAAACTATACTATATCACACTATTTAAGGCAGTACACCCTGTGATATTCGGTCGCATTGATATAGGTTACAAAAATTTTATGCAAATGATTTGCCTTTTTGGTCTGAAGTTTTTATAATCAAAGTTCATTATAG
>JBGXSA010000021.1:0-73389 GCA_041811915.1 Moraxella sp.
CTTCGCCGCCGTGGTGCTTAGCAGCAACGGTAGCAATTGCAGCAGTCAAAGTGGTTTTACCGTGGTCAACGTGACCAATGGTACCAACGTTTACGTGTGGTTTGTTACGTTCAAACTTGGCTTTTGCCATGATGTTTTCCTCTTATTTGGGATTTAAACCTTTGTGCAAAGGCTTGCTCACTGTTGTTTATATTCTATGGTGTGAATCACTCTAGCAATCAAAAAATCACTACCATATCCTGATAAATTATATCACACTATCCTGATAAATTATATCACACTAAAAATCGCATTAAAAGCTTTTTTGTTGCTTTGCTGTTATTGCAGATTAAATTTTCACAGCTTGAAATGGCTTTTTGCAATCATTATGGGCGATTGGCAATCATGACCGCACGTTTTGGGCGCGGATAACCCTCAACGGTTTTGGTTTCATCGGTGCTGTCCAAAAAATCCTTCAAGGAATGATAATCCATCCAGTCGGTCGCGCGCTGCTCTGTAACATCGGTAATGCTGACATCCACGCAGCGAATATTAACAAAGCCTGCCTTTTGTAGCCACAAGCTCAGCGCTGCAACCGACGGCAAAAAATACACATTATTCATCATCGCATAGCGCTCTTTTGGTACGAGCACCGTGTTTTCATCGCCCTCCACCACCAAGGTTTCAAGCACAAGCTCACCGCCTTTGACCAGCTGCTGCTTTAATTGATACAAACAATCAAACGGCGAGCTGCGATGGTACAATACACCCATGCAAAATACCGTATGAAACAGCCCAGATGGATTATCGCTGTGTGGCAGCTGCTCTAAGCCCACAGGCACAAAATGAATGGGCGAATGTCCGTATTTGTTGCGCAAATCGCCCAAAAAATGACGGATTGCCATAAATTGATAATAAAATAAGCACGACGGATCAATCACCACCACCGTCGTGGCGCCTGCACCCACCATGCGAAAGCCATGATAACCCGAGCCACCGCCGACATCCAGCACGCGCCTGCCCGTCAGACTGCTGATGTGCGGCAACAATCTGTCCCATTTTAAATCACTGCGCCATTCGGTATCAATGTGAATTTGCCTCTCATCTGTGCCAATGCGAAAGCCACCTTTGCGCCACGGCATTAGATTTTTGAGCAAGCTTTTGGTTTTTTTGTAGTCGCTGTCATCAAAATGCACAAAACTGCTGACGCAAGCGGCATTCAAATCCACGCGCTCAATAGTAGCGATGGGCAGTTTGTCCACCACCGATTCATAATAAGGCGCGCGCGCATAGCGTTCTTTGTTTTTGATATCAGCAAGCCATGTGGGCAACCTGACAAGCCACTCATGGGCGATTGGGTGCTGACGACTCAGCGATAATAGACTTAAATAAAGTTGCTGTTCGGCGCTGTCAATACTGTTCATAGAAAATCACTTTATAATCACAATCAAGATATCACAATCCACAAACTCAAGTTAGAAAAAGTGGCAATCGGTTTACAAGTTTTTGTTTTAACAATATTTTTTAATCATATTTTTAACAATTACCATCTTAAAAATCATTGCTTAAAGGCGATGATGGATGAAAAATTTAAAAACATAAACCAAGGCAAGCTGCGCTCAAAGCCCACCTGAGACAATCTTGCCAAATGCGTCTCCAGTGTATCAGTAATGAGTACGTTTTCAAGGGCATTGCGTTTGCCGCTGATTTCCATCTCGCTATAGCCATTGGCGCGCTTAAAATCATAATAGCGCTCCACTCGCCAAGCGTCATCTTGCTCGTCTGCCAAATGGGTTTTTTCGGTCAAAATCAAAATACCGCCGCTGGCAAGCGCGTCATGACACTTCTGCAGCAGCACCAAGCGCATATCAGGCGGCAAAAATTGCAAGGTTAAATTCAGCACAATCATGTCACAAGCCAACAAATCCATCTGACAAATGTCCGCCAATTCAAACACAATGTTGTGCTTGGGGTAATGCTCAAAGAGCACCGTTTTGGCCTTTTGAATCATAGGCTCTGAGATATCAACAGCGTGTATTTGAAGCTCATCTGGCGCAAATTTATCCGCCAAAGCAAAGCTTACCGCGCCCAGTGATGTACCCAAATCGTACACACGGCTGATTTTGTTGCCCACATCATCATATTGACGATAAGCACAATGACGGCGCGCCAAAATCGGCAGCATGGCAAGCATTTGCCCATAGCCTGGCACGCTGCGCCGTATCATATCAGGAAAGCACGCCACAACAGATTCATCAAAGCTAAAGCGCGCACTTTTGTCCAAAGGGGTTTGAAATAAAATATCTTGTGTCATGACTGGGTCAATTAATGGTTGTATAATGTATAAATAGTAGCTGTATAATTGTCAATTACGTTGTAAAAATAAAGCTGTTGAGCAAATTATTTTGTTTTTGCAGATTGAGCAGATGGCAAAATTGCTATTTTACCGCACATTGTTATTTTACCGTACAATGATTTAAAAATCATGGGCTTTTGTGCTAAAATGCGCTTTTGGTCACAGCAAGCACTGTCTTGATAAACATCCATCGGACTTAATTCATCAGACTACTTTTGCCAGACCACTTTTATCGGAAGCGTATTTGTCAGGCTAAGCCATTAAAAAAGATGTTCATTGTAAGTTTTGGCTCAAAAACCAAGTGCTAAAAAATTAATATAGAGGCAGTTATGCAACAGATTGTGCTGGGCGGTGGTTGTTTTTGGTGCACCGAAAGTGTATTTTTAGCAGTCAAAGGTGTTTGTGCGGTCACATCAGGCTATATGGGCGGACAGGCTGCCTGCGCCAATTATGAAGCGGTTTGCACAGGCACAACAGGGCATATTGAAGTTGTGCAAGTGATGTTTGATGACACCATCATTTCGCTTGATACGATTTTGGCAATCTTTTTTGCCATTCATGACCCCACAAGCTTGGACAGACAAGGCAATGATATTGGCAGTCAATACCGTTCGGCGATTTTTTATTATGACGACAACCAAAAACAAATCATTGACGCCGCCATTCAAGCAGCAAGCCAACAGTATGAGCGCCCAATCGTCACGCAAGTTGCACCTGTGGCGCCGTTTTTTGCAGCTGAGGACTATCATCAAAACTTTTTTGCCAAAAACCCAACCCAAGGCTACTGCAATTTTGCCATACCGCCCAAGCTTGCCAAACTGCACCAATATTTTGCAGCGTACAGCAACATCAAACCTTAAGCACACCAATCTTAAGCAACCAACCGTTTAGCACCATTATGGCCACTCATCATGACCACGCCCACCATTTTTGCGCTTGATTCTCTGTCTTTGTCTCAGTTATCATGGGGCAGCTTGACTGCCATCATTGCCAAGCATTATCCTGATTGGCAGTGTTTTTATTTGTTTAACAACAATCAGCCTGTTATTGGCATTTGCCCGCGCGCAAGCTTTTTGTTGCAAACAAACCCATCACCAACAAGCCATGATAACACGCCCAATCAGCTGTTTTGCTTGCACACCACACACCCCGACGGCACGCAATCGCGTGATTATGTCAGCTTTCAAGAATATAAGCGACGTGTCATTGACTACCATCAGCAATGCCAACAAACATACATCTTTGACAACCCCGCCTTAAGCGACGGCGACACACACCACTATCATCATGGGCTCATGGGTTATATTGGCTATGACGTCAGCGCACAGGCGCTAAACCCAGCCATTCATGTGCGTGGCGATATGCCTTGTGCGTATTTTGCCCATTATGATTGTTATATCAGTATGAAAGATGACAAACTGGTACTGGTTGGTTTTGATGACGATAAGCTAAAAGACATCAGCGCACAATTATCACACATACAAGACACCGAACTTACGCCTTTTGCATTGCCATTGACCGCCCGATGGTCAAAACAAGATTATGCGCAGGCATTTGACAAAGTACAAGCCTATCTACAAGCAGGGGACGCTTATCAAATCAATCTCACCCAAGCATGGTGCGCAACCAGCCAGCAGTATTTATATCATTATTTGCCAATCATTCAACAAACCCAAGCGCCTTATTTGGGTTATTTATTGGTTCGCGATTGTGAAATCGTCAGCGCCTCACCTGAACTGTTTTTCCAATTTGACGCATCAAAATCGCGCAGCATTACCACGCGCCCCATCAAAGGCACACGCAAACGCCACGACAACCCCACCATAGACAATGCCCTAAAAGCCGAGCTTGAAAGCAGCGAAAAAGACATTGCCGAAAATGTGATGATTGTGGATTTGTTGCGCAATGATTTGGGCAAATACGCCAAAGTCGGTCAAGTGCGCGTGCCAGAGCGCTTTGCTGTGCACAGCTACAGCAATGTTCATCACATGATAAGCACCATCAGCGCTGAGCTCAAAGACGATGTGTCCGTTTTGACTGTTTTGTTTGACAGTCTGCCTGCTGGCTCCATCACAGGCAGCCCAAAAAAGCGCGCCTGCGAGATTATTAATGAGCTTGAGTGCGCGCCAAGAGGTGCGTACTGCGGCTCAATGGGCTTTGTCAATTTTGATGACACAGGCGCCTTTAATGTACTCATTCGCACCCTACAAAGCTACCCCAACCGCACAAACCGCACCGTTGAGCTTTGGGCAGGTGGTGGCGTGACGGTACTGTCAAATTGCGCCGATGAATACCAAGAAAGCGTGGATAAAATCACCCACCTAAAAAGTATGTTTTTGGACAAGACTTGTCAGCGCATGGTAAAATAGCGCGCATTGCACCAAAGCATTGTGCCAATAAGCGCATGGCGGTGCATTTTTAACAAATTAGGAAAATTTATGACCATGATTCACCCTCAATTTGACCCCGTCGCCCTTCGTCTTGGCAGCATTGAAATGCATTGGTATGGACTTATGTACCTGCTCGCCTTTGCAGCGGCGTACGGCTTGGCAGTATATCGCGCCAAAAAACGCACCGATTTTAACACCGACATGGTGTCGGATTTGGTCTTTTTTGGGGCGATGGGCGTCATTTTGGGTGGGCGCATTGGCTATATGATTTTGTACAATTTTAATGAATTGATTGCCAATCCAATGAGTCTATTCAAAGTCTGGGAGGGCGGTATGTCCTTTCATGGTGGCTTTTTGGGGGTGGTGATTGCCATGCTGTGGTTTGCCAAAAAATACAACAAAAACCCCTTTACCGTGCTTGATTTTATCGCGCCTTGCGTGCCGACAGGCTTATTGTTTGGGCGTATTGGCAATTTTATCAACGGTGAGCTGTGGGGACGTGTATCGGACAGCGGCAGCCAATATCTCATGCTGTTTCCGCAAGCTGCGCGCGCTGATTATGACTTAATCGCCGCCAACCCAAACCTAGCGGCCATCAGCCAGACGGTCAATAATTTTGCATTATTGCCGCGCCACCCCTCTCAGCTTTATCAAGCATTTAGCGAAGGGGTGCTTTTATTTTTATTGCTGTGGTGGTTTAGTATGCGCCCACGCCCACGTTATGCTGTGTCAGCGCTGTTTTTGATTGGTTATGGGACAAGCCGTTTTATTACCGAATTTTTCCGCGAGCCTGATGTGGGTTATGCGCTGATTTTTGGTTGGATGAGCAAAGGTCAATTGTTTAGCTTGCCAATGATTGTCGTTGGTGTTATTTTATTTGTCTTGGCGTACAAAAAACCAGTCTATGATTGGCAGACTCAATCAAGTACCATCGCTCGTTCTTGATGTGCAACTTTTTAAACCGCCTTGTGCGGTTTTTTTATTAAGGGGTAATCATGCTCAATGTTTTAATCGCGCAATTTTATGCACAACACCCAGCGCCTACTCACTGCGACACCGCATCTTTTAATGATTGGCTTGATGCGCTCAATGCGTTCATTGACCATCGCATTTGCACAAACGATTTTAACAACTTCACCATGGCAGATTATTTGGCGCTGCGCACCGCGGTGGTGGATGAGATATTGACGCGCTTGTTTGACAGCTATCAATTTGAACACACAAGCTTGTTTGCTGTTGGTGGTTATGGGCGCTGTCAATTACTGCCCGCCTCTGATGTGGATATTTTGCTTGTGCTACAGGGCGATGATAAAAAAGAACGCATTGAACAGTTCATCACTCATTTGTGGCAATTAAACTTTACGCCTGCCGTCTCTGTACAAGCTTGGCACGACATGGTAGAACGCGCGCGCGAGCACACGCTTGCCACCGCTTGGCTTGAAAGTCGCTTATTGACAGGCTCTCATGACAGCAGCCTACCCTATCAAACCGTCAAGCAAGCGTGGCAGCTGGCGACATTTTATGATGCCAAGCTTGACGAGGCCAAAACGCGCTATCTTGGGCACAAAAGCACCGAATACAACCTTGAGCCCAATATCAAAACCGCGCCAGGCGGGCTTAGAGACATTCAAATCATCGGTTGGCTGGGTGCGTTTTTGTTCAACATCAATCATACCTCATTTCACAACGCCCCTGCGCAATTTGATGTGCTTGTCGCTTACAAATTTTTGATTGATTCAGAAAATAAAGCGCTCACCGCTGCCAATGAATTTTTGTGGCAAGTGCGCCATCATTTGCACACGTTGACACAAAAAGCAGAAGAGCGCTTGTTGTTTTCTCATCAAAACAGCGTTGCTGCGCGTATGGGCTATGTCAGCGATACTCAAAATGGCGCAGCCGAAGCACTGATGAAAGACTATTATCATCACGCCATGACGGTGGCAAGTTTGTCTGATATGCTGTGTCAATTATTTTTTCAAAACTACATCGCCAAAGAGCTGAGCTTTGATGCCATTGATGAGCAATTTGGCACCATCATCATGCACGACAGGCAATATCTGTGCATCACCAATCCATTTGTATTTGAAGAATACCCAAGCGCCATTTTAAAATTATTTTTACTCATGGGACGGCTAAACATCAAGCACATCTCGCCGCAGACTTTGCGTCATTTGCGCCTTGCCAGCGCCATGATGGACGACAATTATCGCAACAACACCAAACATCAGCGCTTATTCATTCAAAATCTCAAAGAGCCCAATCTGTTGTTTCATCGCTTGCGCCTGATGAAGCGCTTTGGAGTGCTTGGCGCTTATATTCCAGCCTTTGGGCAGATTTTGGGCATGATGCAGTTTGATTTATTTCATCGCTACACGGTGGATGCGCATACGCTGCTTTTGATTCGCATTTTACACCGATTGGCGCGTGATGATTATTTTGGGCAGGTGGCGCAAGTTTATCGCGCGCTGGACAATCATTATATCCTAGTCATTGCCGCGATTTTTCACGACATTGCCAAAGGGCAAGGCGGCGATCACAGCGAGCTTGGGGCGCAGCTTGCCGATGAATTTTGTCATCAGCACAATCTGCCAGCAGACGACCGCCGCTTGATTGTTTTTTTGATCAAAGAGCATCTCACCATGAGTCTCACTGCGCAAAAACAAGACATTTACGACGCAGAAGTCATCATGCAATTTGCACAAACTGTCGGCTCAATTGAATATTTGGATTTTTTGTATGTTTTGACAGTGACCGATATGAACGCCACCAACGATGCGCTTTGGAATAATTGGCGCGCAAGTTTAATCAACCAACTGTATTTTGCCACACACCGCTTATTGCTGCAAGGCGACAAATTGGACGATGAAACTTTGGCGCGTCAGCACAAACACGACGCCAAGCTCAAACTGTCCATGATGGCAGTGGATATGAATGCGGTTCAAGATTTTTGGAGTCATTTGAGTACGGTTTATTTTTTAAAGCACACCGTCGCTGACCTTGTTTGGCATGCGCACACCATTGTTGGCGCGCCACACATCAGTGCGCCGAGCCGCGCGCGCACACCGATTGCCGCGATTGAAAGCGACCCTCATCATCTGAATTTGTTTAAAGTTATGATTTACACCAAAGATACGCCGCAATTATTTTCAAAAATTGTAGGTGCGCTTGATATGCTTGGGCTTAATGTCATGGGCGCCAATATTTTTACCACGCAAACTGGTTATGCCCTCAATACTTTGACCGTTTTGGACATTGACAATCATTGGGAAGAGCGCCTTATTGATGACAGCGATGTGATTGCCTACCAAAAGCATCAAGAGCATCTGCGCCATGCGCTGCTTGACATGATGAATCATTTGGATGCCTTTCATTACACGCCAAAAAAACGCCATGTTCGCCATCTGTCGTATTTTAATGTGGCAACCGAGATTGAGTTTAAGGACGAACGACTGACCCATCTGTACATCACCACCAAAGACCGTCCAAGCCTACTGGCAAAAATCGGACTTATTTTTGATGAACTCAACATCAGTGTGCATGGCGCCAAAATCACAACGCTTGGCGAGCGCGCCGAAGATGTGTTTTATCTAAACCACAACGGCCGTTTATTGGACACACAAACCAAGCAAGCACTCAAAGACAAGCTGCTAATCGCTCTTGATGACGCCAATCATCTTTGTTAGTATATGGTTTTGTTGGTATGTGGTTTTGTGGATTCAATGATGCTGCTGCCGCAAGTTGCGTCATGGCGCGCTGCTTATCATCATAAATGTTATTGACTTTATCAATTTTTGCGATAAGATAAATCAACAATAAAATATTTTTAAAGGACACCCATCATGCGCTTAGTCACTTACTCAATGGCAGCACTCACAGCAATTATGGCGCATTGCGCCCATGCCAAACCCGATCAGCTGTCATGCCATCACATTCAATTGCCCGACAACCTATCGCATGATGGTTGTCAGTTTGCCGATGGCAGATTGGTTGTGCAAGATGACGATACAGGCAAATACGGTTATGTGGACAAAACAGGCAAGCTTGTCATTGATACCAAGTTTGACGCAGCTTATTCATTCAGTGAAGGCGTCGGCATTGTCAAAGTCGGCGACAAATATGGCTACATTGACACACAAGGACGGTACATTGCAGAGCCAAACTTAGAGGACGTATTTGTCATCAAAGAAGGTGTTGGGGTTTTTGTGCAAAACGGCAAATATGGCGTCATGGACAGCAGTGGTCGTGTCATCATCAAGCCTGTTTATACCGAAACCAACTATCGCTTTCAAGAGGGCTTACTTATTGCCGCCACAAATGCCGACAAATGGGGCGCGATTGACAAAAACGGTAAAACCGTCATTGATTTTAAATACGACTATCTGGACAGTCCCAGCGAAGGGCTATTGGTTGCCAACAAATATGGTCCAGACGGCTATAAATACGGCTATCTTGATACATCAGGCAAGGTCGTCATTGATTTTAAGTTTGATCAAGCAAGCAGCTTTTCAAACGGCATTGCGTATGTTTATGATGCAGATTCCGACAGTTATTATATTGATAAATCTGGCAAAAAAGTTGAGAGCAAAACCAATTACGGCATTCTATAATAAACCCATCATTACAAAGTTAAATACACCTCAAGGGCAATTGAGATTGGACTTTATCATCAATTTGTATAAAGTCCAATATTTACGCCAATGATTAGATGCAGCATGGCTTAAGCATTTTTAATATAAGACATAATAAACAAAATTCATGCTGACACCCCATTCAAAGCCTGTTACTATATAGCTTTGAATGGGTTTTTTATGAAAAACAAAAAGTATGTCCCTATTGTGGTTCTATTAACACCAAGAAAAACAGTAAAAAAGGACACAAACAACAGTATCTATGCAAGAGCTGTTTAAAGCAATTTATCTTTAAAGCTCGTATTCATCCTAATGAGCTTTGGCAAGAATACACCCAAGGCAAACAAACTTATGAACAACTTGCTGTGTACCGGTACAGTTAAATAGGATGGGGCAAAAGGAGTTTTTAACATCATAAACAAGTAGTCCTTAACTTGTGGGTGTCACAGAACAGCATAACAATTTGGATTTTGTAACAAACTGTTATGACATTGAAAGGTTTGATAAATATATCGCCATTTTTATAAAAATGCAAACATAATTAGCAAATTTTTTATAAATATTTTCTATAGATACTATTATTTATTGGCATAAATATTAATTTATAAATATTTATCATGTATAATATGAATAATATTAGTTAAATACTGCAAACCGTTAGCCATCGTCATGCTGTAGTTTTACAGGCTTTGCTGTAATATTTTTGAGGATTGTGTTCTTTTTATTGTCATTAAAAAAAGGTTTGATTATTTTTACTTTTTTTGTCATTATACCTAGCAAAATTTGGCTCATTATCCAGGACAGTCATGAGATTGACCAGTTATAGCGATTATGCCTTACGCTCATTGATCTATTTGGCGGTAAAACCCACCCCCAATGAGATCGTTAACATCGCTGACATCGCTGACAGTTATCGCATTTCAAAAAACCATCTCACCAAAGTCATCCATCAGCTGGGCAAGCTTGGATATATAGACACCGTACGCGGCAAAAATGGCGGGATTCGTCTGGCGATGCATCCTAAGCAGATTAATATCGGCCACTTAATTCGGCACACAGAAAGCGACTTTGCGCTGGTGCAGTGTTTTGAAGAAATCAAAGATAAAAACATCGCCTTAATACCGACGGTCAATTTTAGCACCACCAGCACCAGCTACTGTGCCATCGCTCCAGCTTGCATCCTAAAGTCTGCCATCGCTGAGGCCACCGAAGCTTTTATGGCGGTGCTAGATCGCTATACACTGGATGATTTTATCAAAAATAAAGACGAGCTGCTTGTGCTGCTTAACTGAGCGATTTTTAAGATTTTTAAACACGCTTACTTGATTTTTTCTACCAATGCTCGTAAAATTACGCTTTTAAAGATGTATTTTATATATATCTTTTAATTTTTCCAAGTTGATCCACACTTTTTTCTGATCATTTTTCCCTATCAAGCCACAAGGAGCAAGAGATGGGTAATTATAAAAAACATTGGTATTGGCTGATCGGCACCCTGCTCATCGCCTTTACCCTATTGGGCTGGGGTGGTGTCGAAGTCTATCGCCAAGCACCGCCAATTCCTACGCAGTTTGTCAGCAGTCAGGGCGATGTCATCATGACCGAAAAAGACATTTTGGATGGTCAATCGGCATGGCAGACCACAGGCGGTATGCAGCTGGGCTCTGTGCTTGGTCACGGCGCATATCAAGCACCTGACTGGACAGCCGACTGGCTGCATCGCGAGCTTGTCGCTTATCAAAATATCCAAGCCAAAGCACTGTACAATAAGGCATTCAATGAACTGAGTGTCGCTGAACAAGCAGGCATCAATGAGCAGATGAAGCAAGAATATCGCAGCAGCGCCGCTAATGGCACTGAGACGGTTGTGCTGTCTGATACGCGCATCCAAGCGATCAAAGCGGTTGCGCCGTATTACATCGATCTGTATGGTGATACGCCTGAGCTTGTCGGTACGCGCGAAAGTTTCGCGATGAAAAACAACACCTTACCTGATGTCACTGCGCGTGAACGCTTGGCGGATTTTTTCTTTTGGACCAGTTGGATCGCATCAGCTGAACGCCCTGGCACGGATGCGACTTTTACCAATAACTGGCCGCATGAGCCATTGATTGACAATGTGCCGACCGCTGAGAATATCATTTGGTCGATCGCATCGGTGGTATTTTTGATCGCAGGTGTGGGCTTTATGATTTGGATTTGGGCGTTTAAAAAACCCGAAGAAGACGTCATTCACACGCCAAGTGCCGATCCCTTGACCAAACTTGCACTAACCCCATCACAAAAAGCACTGGGCAAATATGGCTTTTTGGTCGCGGCATTATTCGTCGCCCAAGTCTTCGTCGCTGGCGTCGTCGCACACTACACGGTCGAAGGTCAAGCCTTCTACGGCATTCAGCTGTCTGATTATCTGCCTTATTCGCTGCTGCGCACATGGCACATTCAGCTTGCGTTGTTTTGGATTGCAACAGCATTTTTGGCAGCAGGTCTATTTTTGACACCGATTATTAATGGCGGTAAAGATCCTAAGTTCCAAAAACTTGGCGTGGATATTCTGTGGGTAGCACTCATCATCGTCTGTGTCGGCTCGTTTGCGTCGCAGTACTTCGCTATCGCGCACATTTTGCCTGCTGATCTGAATTTCTGGTTCGGTCATCAGGGTTATGAATATGTCGATTTGGGTCGTTTTTGGCAAATCCTAAAATGGGTCGGTGTGCTGATTTGGCTTGTACTGATGATGCGCGGCTGGGTCAATGGCTTTAAACAACACGGCGACAAAAACCTGCTTGCCATCTTCGTCGCATCGGTGCTGTGCGTGGGTCTGTTCTATGGCTCAGGACTGTTCTACGGTGAGCGCACTAACATCGCCATCATGGAATACTGGCGCTGGTGGGTGGTGCATCTGTGGGTAGAAGGCTTTTTTGAAGTCTTTGCCACTGCATCATTTGCCTTTATCTTTTATAATTTGGGCTTGGTCAGCTATCGCACTGCTACAGGTTCTGCCATCGCATCAGCGGCACTGTTCTTAGTCGGCGGCATTCCAGGTACTTTCCACCACTTGTACTTTACAGGTACGACCACGCCGATTATGGCGATGGGTGCGTCATTCTCAGCTTTAGAAGTTGTGCCATTGGTGGTGCTTGGCTATGAAGGCTATGAGCATTATTCTAAGCAGCATCAAGCGCCTTGGATGCAAAAACTGAAATGGCCAATCCTATTCTTCACCGCTGTGGCATTTTGGAATATGCTTGGTGCGGGTGTGTTCGGCTTTATGATCAACCCGCCGATCTCACTGTTCTATCTACAAGGCTTGAACACCACCGCAGTGCACGCACACGCTGCCTTGTTCGGGGTGTATGGATTCTTGGCGCTAGGCTTTGTGCTGCTGATCGTGCGCTATCTGCGCCCTGAGCATCGCTTTAATGATAAGCTGATGAAGCTTGGTTTTTGGGCACTAAACATTGGTCTGGTACTGATGATCGCCACCAGTCTGTTGCCAATCGGCATCTTCCAAGCGCACGCCGCCATCACCGAAGGCTTGTGGTATGCGCGTAGCGAAGGCTTTATGCAGCAAGGGTTTCTTGAGACCTTGCGTTGGGTGCGCACCTTTGGTGATGTGGTATTCATCATCGGTGCGGTGGCAGTAGCTTGGCAGATTGTCAAATTAGTCTTTGCCAAAAAACCATCCTAACCATCCTCTTGTTTAGCACATAAAAACAAAACACCGCTTTATGAACCGACCCCCAATTTTTAGACACTAAGATTAACGGTTAAGGTTTGATCAAGGACTGAGTTTTTGTACTCTACAGGACTCAGTCCTTTTAATTTGCTCTTTATTCTATCATGGTTGTAGTAGTGAATGTATTCATCAATGGTTTGTTTAAGCTCATCAATTGATGTCACTCTTTGACTGTTTTTGCCATGAAAGAAGATTTCTTCTTTTAATGTCCCAAAGAAACTCTCTATCACTGCATTATCCAAGCAATTACCGCATCAGACATACTTTGGATAATGCCATTATCTTTTAAGGTTTGTTGGTAATTGTTCATTTGATAATGCCAGCCTTGGTCGGAATGCAAGATAGGTTTGTCATCACCAGTTAGCGTTGTTATGGCTTTGTGTAGCATATCTTGCACTAACTCATAAGTCGGTCTGTCTTTGATGCTGTAGCTAATGATCTCACCATTATATAAATCAATGATGGGTGATAAATACAGCTTTTGCTCTTTGATACCACCATCATGGGTTTTGCTTTGTATTTTAAACTCAGTGACATCCGTTGCCCATTTATGATTGGGCTTATCTGCTTTAAAATCACGGTTTAAGACATTGGTAGCGATTTTGCCTACTTGTCCACGGTAGGTGCTGTGTTTGCTTCGCTTACGACGAATCAGTACTTTAAGCCCAAACTCATGCATTAGCCGTTGTACTTTTTTATGATTGATAACAAAGCCTAACTGCTTTAGTGCTAGGGTAATACGCCGATAACCATATCTGCCTTTGTGGGTGTGGTAGATGTTTTGGATTGTATCTTTGATAACTTGGTGGCTATCAGTCTTGGTGAGTTGATTGAGCTGATAGTAGAATGTTGCTCGTGCAACACCAAGATACGCCAGCAATTGTTTTAGTGGATAAATTTGCCTTAGCTCGTCAATCACTGTGATTTTATTGGTGATGATTTGCTTTTTCTCTGCTGACGCTCCAAGGCTTCTAACTTTTTTAAAACATCAAGCTCCATTCGCAAGTGTTGTAGTTCAGCAATCAGCTCAGCGTGGGTTTTTTGCTCATCAGGTTTGGATGTTTGGCTTGCTTTATTGGTCTTTAGCATAGATTGCCTGCCTTTGGGTTTGGGATGTAGTCCCATGATACCATGAGTTTGATAAGCTTTTAACCATTGACACAGTAAACCATGATTGCTGATATTTAATTCAATCGCCAAAGTGCGTATGGATTTACCAGCAAGTAATTGTAATACAGCTGTGTGTTTAAATTCTGGTGAATAAATGGTTTTGCTCTTTCTGATACGAATACCATCAATGCCATGAGTTTGGTAGAGACTCACCCAGTTTTGGACGATAGAGCGTTTAATACCAAACAATTTGGCTGTGCTGTGGTAACTATGTCCTGCTAAATAATGTTGAATGACGGACAGTTTAAAGTCCATTGTGTATTTGGTCATAAAAAAACACCCCAAAGGTTGTCTAACTTTTGGGGTGCGGTTCATTAAAAACCTGTGTTTTTTAGCAGTGCAATTTATGGACGATCCACAAGCTCTACATAAGCCATCGGTGCATTGTCGCCATCACGGAAACCGCATTTGATGATACGTAAATAACCACCTGGGCGGGTTTTGTAACGTGGTCCAAGCTCGGCAAATAGTTTGCCTACCATGTCCTTATTACGCATACGGCTAAACGCCAAGCGGCGATTTGCCACACTGTCTTCTTTTGCCAAAGTTAGCAAAGGTTCCGCCACACGGCGCAATTCTTTGGCTTTTGGCAAAGTTGTTTTGATAAGCTCATGTTCAAACAATGAATTGGTCATGTTCTGAAGCATAGCCTTACGATGACTGCTGGTACGACCCAGCTTTTGTCCACTCTTACGATGTCGCATTGGTCAGTATCCTTAAATTAACGGCTACGATAAGAAAAACGATCATCAACACGCAAATCAGATGGCGGCCAATTGTCAAGGCGCATACCCAATTGCAAATCTTTAGATGCCAAAACATCTTTTATTTCTGTCAATGATTTTTTACCTAAATTTGGTGTTTTTAACAACTCAGTTTCTGAGCGTTGCACCAAATCGCCGATATAATAAATATTTTCAGCTTTTAAGCAGTTTGCTGAACGAACCGTTAGTTCAAGATCATCCACTGGTCTTAACAAGACCGGATCAATCTCTTCTTTGATTTTAATAGGCTCAGGGGCTTGTTCTGCTTCTAAATCAACAAAAATAGAAATTTGCTGTTGCAAAATAGTCGCAGCTTTACGAATTGCCTCTTCTGGGTCAATCGTGCCGTTGGTTTCAAGTTCAATGATCAGCTTATCCAAGTCTGTGCGCTGTTCCACACGCGCATTCTCAACATCATAAGCAACGCGCAAAATAGGACTAAAACTTGCGTCCAATTTTAGGCGTCCAATCACTTTTGAATTTGGTTCTTCTCGGCGTTGATTGGCTGGCTCATACCCACGTCCGCTCATCACTTTTAAACGCATTTTTAAATGCCCACGCTCATTGAGTGTGCCCAATACCAATTCAGGATTGGCAATTTCCACGTTATGAGGCAGTGATAAATCAGCCGCGGTAACTGCACCTGCACCTTGCTTATCTAAAGTCAAATATGCTTCATTTTGATCATACAAAATAACAGCCAAACGCTTTAAATTCAACAATAAATCAAGAATGTCTTCTTGCAAGCCTTCCAAGGTGGAATACTCATGATCCACACCCTCAATTTCAGCTTCTACAACTGCAGCACCCGGTAATGAAGATAGCAAAATACGGCGAAGGGCGTTACCTAAGGTATGCCCAAAGCCCCGTTCTAACGGCTCGAGCGTGACCTTTGCAGTTGTTCCATTAACCGAATCTACACTGATGGCACTCGGCGTTAGAAACTCTGTTGCATTTGTCATAATGTCACCTCGATGATTTTGGATTATTTAGAATATAATTCTACAATCAAGTGTTCGTTGATTTCAGCAGATAGATCGCTACGATCTGGTGCATTCTTAAATGTACCTTGTAGTTTGCCATGATCCACTTCCATCCACTCAGGAATGCCACGTTGGGTTGCCAACTCAATCGCATTTTTGATGCGCAATTGCTCTTTTGACTTCTCATGAATGGCAATTACATCCCCATCTTGCACTTGAATGGAAGGGATATTAACACGCACAAACTCATCACGACCAGCTTTTTTTAGCAGTACAGCGCGATGGCTGACCAACTGACGCGCTTCAGCACGAGTTGAGCCAAAGCCCATACGGTAAACAACGTTGTCCAAACGGCGTTCAAGCATAACAAGCAAATTTTCACCTGTTGCGCCACGCATACGAGCAGCTTCTTTGTAATAGTTAGAGAATTGACGCTCAAGAACACCGTAAATTCTTTTTACTTTTTGTTTTTCACGCAATTGTGATGCGTATTCAGAAGTCTTTGCATTGCCATTGCCATGTTGACCTGGCGCACGACCTGCTTTTTTAGTTTTTACATCATACGCCTTAACGCCTGATTTTAGCTGCAAATCAGTGCCTTCACGACGTGATAGTTTTAATTTTGGTCCAATATAACGGGCCATAAGTCATTCTCCTTAAACACGGCGCTTTTTAGGTGGGCGGCAACCGTTGTGTGGAATTGGGGTCACATCACTAATGCTGTTAATCTTATAACCTAATGCACCTAATGCTCTAACCGCAGACTCACGACCTGGTCCTGGTCCTTTAACCAAGACATCAATATTTTTCAAACCATATTCTTGTGCAGTTTTGCCTGCAACTTCAGCAGCAACCTGCGCTGCAAATGGTGTTGATTTACGTGAACCACGGAAGCCTTGTCCACCAGAGGTGGCCCAAGCCAATGCATTACCTTGACGATCAGTAATCGTTACAATGGTGTTATTAAAAGACGCATGAATGTGGGCGATACCTTCAGATACCGAGCGACGAGTCACTTTTTTGCGACTGCGAGTGTCTTTTGCCATCTTTTAGCTTCCTATGTTACTTTTTAATAGCTTTGCGTGGACCTTTGCGGGTACGCGCGTTAGTTTTAGTACGTTGGCCATTCACAGGCAAGCCACGACGGTGACGAAGACCACGGTAGCAACCCAAATCCACCAAACGCTTAATGTTCATTGAAATTTCACGGCGAAGGTCACCTTCGGTCGTGTAATTTGCAACCTCTGCACGGACAGCATCAAGCTGAGCATCATCCAATTGACCAATTTTGGTAGTTGGCGCAATATTAACCGCTTTCAAGATTTGTTTAGCAGTTGTACGTCCAATACCAAAGATATAAGTCAAAGAAATTTCAGCATGCTTGTTGTCCGGAATGTTTACACCGGCAATACGAGCCATTTTTTTTTCTCCATTACTACAGATTACTCTGCACGACTCTATTTAATAAAGTTATTAAATAGCATGACAAGTAGCGGATTATAATATATCCGCTATTAATTTGCAAGTATTTTTAATTTATTAGCCTTGGCGTTGCTTATGGCGTGGCTCTGAACTACAAATTACCAATACTTTACCTTTGCGGCGAACAATTTTACAATTACCGCAAATCTTTTTTACTGAAGCTTGAACTTTCATAATAACTCCGAATTATAATTTTGGAGAACGAATCAAAGTTTGATCATGATATTGATGCTTCATCAAATGTGCTTGGATTTGTGAAATAAAATCCATAATAACCACAACCATAATCAATAGTGATGCGCCACCAAGCTGAAAAGGTACACCAAAAGAAGATTGAGCAATCATTGGCATTAAGCATATGATGGTCATATACATCGCACCAATAAATGTTAACCGATTAAGGACAAAGTCCAAATAACGCTGCGTATTTTGACCGGGTCGTATCCCTGGGATATAGGCACCACTGCGCTTTAAATTTTCAGCCACTTCACGCGGACTAAACACAAGCGCAGTATAAAAATAACAGAAAAAGATAATCATCACAGCAAACAGCATGAGATAAAGCGGTTTACCCGGCGATAGTACCAAAGCAACATTTTGCATGAAACTTTGAAAACCCGTTGGGTTGGTTGCGCTTGATGCCCACTGCCCAAGACTTGCTGGAAACAACAATAATGAACTTGCAAAAATTGCAGGAATCACCCCAGCCATGTTGATTTTTAATGGCAAATGGGATTGTTGTTGCGCATAAACTTTTCTGCCTTCTTGTTGTTTTTGAGCGTAATTGACTGGCACTCGTCGCTGAGCACGTTCAATAAACACAATCGCAGCAGTAACCGCCAAAGCCAATACTGCAAATACCAAGATAATAATTAAGTCAGAACCTTGCCCATACTGTTCAAAAATCTGAATAATCATACCTGGCATGCCAGAGACAATGCTGGCAAAAATCAGCATAGAGATGCCATTACCAACACCGCGCTCTGTGATTTGTTCACCAAGCCACATCAAAAACATAGATCCTGCAACCAAAGATGTGACAGCAGGAATATAAAAAGTCAAGCCTGTACTTAATGTCAGCCCTTGACTAATCAACCCCGTTGACATCACAACCGCTTGGATAAATGCTAATAATAAGGTGCCTTGGCGCGTGTATTTATTTAAAGTACGACGACCAGCCTCACCTTCTTTTTTTAAAGCCTCAAGAGAAGGAATGACTGCCGACATCATTTGCACAACAATAGACGCTGAAATATACGGCATGATGCCAAGCGCCATAATTGACATACGCTCCAATGCACCACCAGAGAACATATTGAACATGCCCAAGATCGTGTTTTGGCTACCATCAAAAAATTGCGCCAAACTGATTGGATTCATCCCCGGCACAGGAATGTGGGAACCCAAACGATAAACAATCAACGCACCCAGTAAAAAAAGCATACGTTGCCACAATTCGTCATACTTGCGAATGAAAAAAAGGGGATTTAATATACCAGCTTTGGTTGATTGTTTAGACACAGGGATTACTCCTCAACACTGCCACCAGCAGCTTCAATCGCAGCTTTTGCACCTTTGGTAACTTTTACGCCTTTAAAGGTCAGCTTACGAGAAATGTCGCCTGACAAAATAATGCGAGCACGCTTCATGTCACCACGAATGATGTTGGCTGCTTTTAAGCTTTCCAAGTCCACCACATCGCCTTCAATTTTGTTCAATTCCGACAAACGCACTTCAGCTGTCACCATTGCCAATTTACTGGTAAAGCCAAATTTTGGCAAACGGCGATAAATAGGCATTTGACCGCCTTCAAAACCAGCAGGAATGCTTGAGCCAGAACGAGAGGTCTGACCTTTGATACCACGACCACCTGTTTTACCAAGACCTGAGCCAATACCACGACCACGACGTTGTGCAACCTTTTTGGCGCCCAAAGCAGGTGATAATTCGTTTAATTTAAGACCCATTATGCTTCCTCCACTTTAACCATGTAATTGACACGGTTAACCATACCACGAGTTGATGGCGTGTCTTCCACTTCTACTGTATGGCCGATGCGACGCAAACCCAAACCTTTTAAGCAAGCTTTATGGCTTTTTAAGCGATGGCTACTTGACTTAATTTGAGTAACTTTCATTGTTTTCATTGTAACCCACCTATCGTTAGCCCAAAATTTCTTCAACAGATTTGCCACGTTTGGCAGCAACTTTTTCTGGAGATGCCATATCGCGCAGACCTTTAAATGTTGCTTGTACAACGTTTGCTGCGTTTGTTGAGCCATAGCATTTCGCCAAAACGTCTTGTACACCAGCAACCTCTAAAACAGCACGCATTGCGCCACCAGCGATAACACCAGTACCTTCAGAAGCAGGCTGCATGTATACTTTAGATGCACCGTGACGTGCATTGATTGGGTGCTGCAAAGTAGTGCCATTCAAATCTACAGTAATCATATTGCGCTTAGCGGCCTCTAGAGCCTTTTGAATGGCAGCTGGCACTTCGCGCGCTTTGCCACGACCAAAGCCAACACGACCATTACCATCACCAACAACTGTCAATGCGGTGAATGAAAAGATACGACCGCCTTTAACAACTTTAGCCACACGATCAACAGCAACTAATTTCTCTACCAAGCCGTCAGTTTGTTCTACTTTTGCCATGATTAAAACTCCAATCCATTTTCACGAGCAGATTCGGCCAACGCTTTAATACGGCCATGATATTTAAAACCACTACGGTCAAACGCAACTTTGGTAATACCGGCTGCTTTTGCACGCTCAGCAATTAATTTACCAACGGCAGTCGCGGCATCCATATTGCCTGTTGCACCTGAGCGCAAAGAGGCATCCAATGTAGAGGCTTGCGCCAACACTTTGCCGCCAGTTGCTGAAATCACTTGCGCATAAATGTGACGTGGTGTACGATTAACCGTTAAACGATTAGCACCCAAATGACGAATGTGCGCACGGGTTTTTTTGGCTCTACGAAGACGAGCTAATTTTTTATCAAACATACTTACCCACCTTTATTTTTTCTTAGCTTCTTTACGAAGAACAACTTCATCGCTATAGCGAACACCTTTGCCTTTATATGGCTCTGGCGGACGGAAGCTGCGGATGTTAGCAGCGGCTTGACCCAACTTTTGCTTATCACTTGATTTTAATACAAGTTCAGTTTGACTTGGACTCTCTGCAGTAACACCTTCAGGTAAGGTGTATTCAATTGGATGAGAATAGCCTAGGCTTAGATTCACTTTGTTGCCAGCAACTTGAGCACGATAACCAACACCAATCAATTGTAAACGACGCTCAAAACCCTCACTGACGCCTTTCACCATATTATTTAAAATGGCGCGTACAGTACCAGTATGCATCCAAGCTTCTTTGCTGTCTTGGACTGGTGACAATACAATCGTATTGTCTTCTTGTTTAAGCTCGACCAAATCATGCAGGCGCAAAGATAGCGAACCATTTTTGCCTTTTACCTCAACCTGCTGACCGTTCAAAGTAACACTAGTGCCAGCTGGCAAGGTTACTGGGGCTTTTGCCACACGAGACATAGGATTTTCCTTTTATCAACTCATCAAGTAAACTTGATCTACGAAAAATAAAACTTAAGCTTTTTGCCGTATAAGCAAAAAAGCACATTATTATAACACAAAATAACCCACAATGCAAACTTGTGGGTTATTTTTATGGTGCGATTAAACTCAACAGTAATTAAGATACCAATGCAATCACTTCACCGCCAATACCAGCCTGACGGGCAGCACGATCACTCATAATACCTTTACTTGTGGAAACAATGGCAACACCAAGACCTTGCTTAACATTAGGCAACTCATCTTTGCTGCGGTATTGGCGCAAACCTGGACGACTGTAGCGTTTAAGCTGCTCAATCACGCCTTTGCCTTCATAGTATTTTAATTCAATGGTCAAAGTTTTTTTACCATTTTCACCATCATTAACCTCAGCAGAAGCCAAATATCCTTCTTTTACCAATAAGTCAGCAATGGACTTACGTAATTTTGAGCTTGGCATTTCTACCGATGGTTTATTTCTTGCTTGTGCGTTGCGAATGCGAGTCAGCATATCAGCAACAGGATCTTGCATACTCATAGCCTACTCCTTACCAGCTTGCTTTACGAACGCCAGGGACATCGCCTTGCATTACACGTTCGCGCAATTTATTACGTGACAAACCAAATTTGCGAAAATAACCATGTGGACGACCTGTCAAACCACAACGATTACGCAAACGTACTGGGGAAGCATTGCGTGGTAGCGCTTGCAAGGCAAGCATTGCATCCAAACGCTCTTCATCGCTTGCGTTCACATCGCTGATAATGCTTTTTAATTGTGCACGTTTTTCAGCGTATTTGGCAACAGTTTTTTCGCGTTTTAGTTCGCGATTAATCATGCTTTTCTTAGCCATAGTGTTTCCTTATCTGAATGGGAAGCCAAATGCTTTTAACAAAGCACGACCTTGATCATCATTGGCGGCAGTCGTCGTGATGGTGATGTCCAAACCACGGATGCGGTCAATTTTATCAAAATCTACTTCAGGAAAAACGATTTGTTCTTTAATACCCAAAGAATAATTGCCACGACCATCAAAAGCTTTTGATGAAAAGCCACGGAAGTCACGAATACGAGGAATTGCAATGGCAATCAAACGATCCAAGAATTCATACATTTGGTCACCGCGCAAAGTTACTTTACAGCCAATTGGCCACTCTTCACGGATTTTAAAACCAGCAACTGATTTGCGCGCTTTGGTAACTACAGGCTTTTGACCAGCAATTACGGTCATATCCGCCAAAGCACCTTCAAGCAATTTTTTGTCTTGTGCAGCACCACCAACACCCATATTAAGCGTAATTTTGGTGATTTTTGGCACTTGCATTACATTGTCTAAACCCAACTCATCTTTGATTTGTTGTTTTAGCTTATCATTATATAAAGATTTTAATCTTGCCATTACTAAATACCCTTATCCTTATGCATTCGCCACTACTTCACCAGTAGAACGATAAATGCGTTGTTTTACGCCTTCTGCGTTCACTTGGTAAGCAATACGATCTGCTTTTTGGGTTGCTGCATTATAAATTGCAACGTTTGAAATGTGTAAAAATGCTTCTTGTCTAACAATACCACCTTCTTTGCCCAATATTTGATTGGGTTTTTGGTGTTTTGTTACAATATTAACGCCTTCCACTTTTACACGGTCCGCTTTCACCGCCAAAATTGTGCCTTGCTTGCCTTTATCTTTGCCAGCAATCACAACCACGGTATCGCCTTTGCGTAACTTTGCCATAATAGCCTCTAAACAAATAATTACAATACTTCTGGAGCCAGTGAAACAATCTTCATAAATTGCTCAGTACGCAATTCACGAGTTACTGGTCCAAAAATACGAGTTGCAATCGGTGCTTTGTTATTGTTCAACAAAACAGCTGCATTATCATCAAAACGAAGTACAGAACCATCTGGACGACGAACGCCTTTTTTGGTACGTACAACTACCGCATTCATCACGTCGCCTTTTTTGACACGACCACGTGGAATGGCTTCTTTTACTGTGACTTTAATGATGTCGCCAACAGAGGCATAACGACGATGAGAACCGCCCAATACCTTAATACACATTACACGGCGAGCACCACTGTTGTCCGCAACTTCCAGCATTGTTTCAGTCTGAATCATCGCAATACTCCAATAATTTAGCAATAAAAATCATTTGCTGTCATAATAAACGGTTTATTATAACAGCAAATTTGATTTATTGCAATTAACTTAAATTTTAACCGCAGTCTCTACCACATCCACCAACGTCCAAGATTTTGTCTTAGACAATGGACGAGTTTCCTTGATACGAACAATATCGCCTTCTTGGCAGACATTATTCTCATCGTGTGCTTTAAGCTTGGTAGAACGGCGAACTTGTTTGCCATACATCGGATGACGAATCTGACGCTCAATCAACACAGTAATGGATTTATCCATTTTATTGCTGATGACTTTGCCAGTTACAACACCAACATTTTGGTTATTGTCACTCATACATCACCTCTTTGTTTTTCATTAATCAAAGTCAAAATTTTAGCAATCGTACGGCGATTGTTTTTAACTTCATGAGTTTGTCCAAGCTGACCTGTTGCTTTTGCCATACGCAGACGAAATGCATTCAGTTGTTTTTCGTCAAGCAATTGAACCAGCTCATCTACTGATTTTTCACGTAATTCGCTTGTTTTCATTACATAATCGTCCGTTTAACAATAGTGGTCTTAAAAGGCAATTTAGCAGATGCCAAAGTCAGTGCTTCACGTGCTAACTCTTCGCTCACACCTTCAATTTCATACAGCATTTTGCCTGGCTTGATTTCTGCTACCCAATATTCAACCGGACCTTTACCTTTACCCATACGCACTTCTAGAGGCTTTTCGGTAATTGGCTTGTCTGGGAATACACGAATCCAAATCTTACCACCACGCTTAATACGACGAGTGATGGTACGACGAGCAGCTTCAATTTGTCTGGCGGTCATACGACCACGACCAATGGATTTTAGACCAATTTGACCAAATGCAACGGTATTACCACGCTGGGCTAGACCAGTGTTACGCCCTTTATGCATTTTGCGAAATTTGGTACGTTTTGGTTGTAACATAGTTTAACCTCTATCTGTGTTGCGACGAGTTTGACGACCGCGACGTTTTGGCGCGCGAGTCTTATCTTCCACAACTGGATTATAAACATTATTCATACCATCTAGGATTTCACCACGGAAAATCCATACTTTAACACCAATGGTGCCATAAGTGGTTTCAGCACGAACAGACGCATAATCAATATCGGCACGAAGTGTGTGTAGTGGCACACGACCTTCACGGTACCACTCAGTACGAGCAATTTCAGCACCGCCTAGACGACCTGACAGCTCCACTTTGATACCTTGTGCGCCAGCACGCATGCTGTTTTGTACAGCACGTTTCATCGCACGACGGAACATCACACGACGCTCAAGCTGACTGGCGATACCTTCAGCCACCAAATGCGCATCCAAATCAGGTTGGCTGATTTCTTGAATGCTGACTTGCGCAGGAACACCCATCAATTTGGTCAATTCTTTTTGCAAAAGCTCAACACCTTCGCCTTTTTTACCAATGATGATACCAGGACGGGCGCTGTGGATGGTAACTTTAGCGGCGCCAGTAGGACGCTCAATGCTGATGTTGCTAACCATCGCACCTTCAAGATTTTTGCTATTACGCAAGAAATCACGCACATGAAAGTCATTTAACAGATATTTTGAATATTGCTTAGGACTGGCATACCAATTGGCATTATGCTTTTTGATAACACCCAAACGAATACCAATAGGATGTACTTTTTGACCCATAATTATTCCCCTACTTTAACGGTAATGTGACAAGTACGCTTACTGATACGATCAGCACGACCCTTGGCACGAGGCATAATACGCTTCAAAGTAATCCCTTCATCAACATAGATGGTTGATACACGAAGCTTATCAATATCCAAGCCATTATTATGCTCAGCATTAGCAATGGCCGAATCTAAGCATTTTTTGACCAATTTAGCACCTTTTTTGTTGCTAAATGTCAAAATATCCAATGCACGCTCAATTGATTTGCCACGAATTTCATCAGCAACCAATCGAACTTTTTGTGCCGAAATAGCGGCACCACGTAATTTTGCAGTTACTTCCATGGTAGCACCTTATTTCTTAGACTTCTTATCAACGCCGTGACCACGATAGTTACGGGTTGGTGCGAATTCACCTAATTTATGACCTACCATTTGATCATTAATAATCACAGGCACATGAGTGCGACCATTATGAACAGAGATGGTTAGGCCTACCATTTGCGGTAAAATCATTGAGCGACGTGACCAAGTTTTAATCGGCTTTCTGCTGTTAGTTTCAATAGCATCTTCAACTTTAGCAAACAAATGTGCGTCAATGAATGGACCTTTTTTCAATGAACGAGGCATGAAATTCTTCCTTCAATTATTTCTTGGCACGACGGCGACGGATGATCATAGAGTCAGTGCGCTTGTTAGAGCGAGTTTTAAGACCCTTAGCTTTTTGACCCCATGGGCTGGTTGGGTGCTTACCGAAGTTACGGCCTTCACCACCACCGTGCGGGTGGTCAATCGGGTTCATCGCAGTACCACGAACTGTTGGACGAACACCACGCCAGCGATTAGCGCCCGCTTTACCCAATGACTTCAAGTTATTTTCAGTATTGGATACTTCACCAATGACCGCACGACATTCAGCATGAATACGACGAGTTTCACCAGAACGCAAGCGCACAATCACATAAGCACCATCACGACCCAATAATTGAACTGCAGCGCCAGCAGAGCGAGCAATTTGAGCACCCTTGCCAATTTTTAGTTCAATATTGTGAATCACTGTGCCAACAGGAATGCTGCGTAGTGGTAGGCAGTTACCTGGACGGATGGGTGAATTTTCACCCGATTGAACATTGTCACCCACGTTTAATTTTTTGGGGGCAATGATATAACGACGCTCACCATCAGCATACTTAAGTAGCGCGATGTGTGCCGTACGGTTTGGATCGTATTCAATACGCTCAACAACCGCTGGAATACCATCTTTATTACGCTTAAAGTCAATCAAACGATAATGTTGCTTATGGCCGCCACCAATGTGACGCGTTGTGATACGACCGTTGTTGTTACGACCACCAGTTTTTGCTTTTGATTCAACAAGCGGTGCATATGGACGACCTTTATAAAGGTGTGGATGCACAACTTTTTCAACAAAGCGGCGACCTGGTGATGTAGGTTTTGCTTTTACGATAGGCATGATTTCTATCCTTATTCGTTAGTCGCTGATTCACTAGTGATGTCCTCACCAGCACCGATTTGCACTTCTGAGCCTGCCTTTAAAGTCACATATGCTTTTTTGTAATCAGAACGCTTACCAACAATGCGACCAAAACGCTTAGTTTTACCTTTAACATTCAAAGTGTTTACTTTTAATACTTCAACACCTTCAAACATCAGCTCAACAGCTTGCTTAATTTCTTTTTTTGTTGCGTTGCTATCAACTTTAAAAACCTGAACGCCCAGTGATTCACCAAGCAATTGAGATTTTTCTGAAAATACAGGCGCTTTTAATACCTGATACAGTCTTGCATTACTCATGCGAATGCCTCCTCAAATTGTTTGGCAGCTTCAACAGTCATAATCACTTTGTCAAAAGAAACCAAGCTTACAGGATCCACTTCGCGTGTACCCAATACATTCACATGCGGAATGTTGCGTGCTGCTAGGTATAGATTTTCATCAACTTCGTGAGTAACAATCAAAGCACGAGGTGCATTTAAATCAGCCAGTTTTGCAATCAATTCCTTGGTTTTTGGCGCTGATACAGTAATGTCATCAACCAATACCAACAAATCTTGACGTACCAATTCTGCTAGAATGCACTGCATTGCACCGCGATACATTTTACGGTTTACTTTTTGTGACCAATCTTGTGGCTTGGCTGCAAAAGCGCGACCACCGCCAACCCAAATTGGACCACGAATAGAGCCAGCGCGAGCGCGACCAGTACCCTTTTGGCGCCATGGCTTTTTGCCACCGCCAGATACTTCACCACGAGTTTTTTGTGCGCGTGTACCTTGGCGAGCACCTGCTAGATATGCAGTCACTACTTGGTGTACCAAAGCTTCATTGAATTCACGACCAAAGGTAGTCTCTGACAATTCAACCGCTGCACCTGAAACAGTTTTTAAATTCACGTTAATCCCCTCAAATGAGGCTTTAACTGATGGACGTACGATGACATCGCCACCATTAGCACCAGGAAGAGCACCTTTGATAACCAATACACCTTTTTCTGCATCAATAGACACAATTTCCAAGCCTTGAACAGTCACACGTTTGTTACCCATTTGACCTGGCATTTTTTTGCCTTTGAATACTTTACCTGGAGTTTGGTTCTGACCTGTAGAACCTAACACACGGTGCGATACTGAGTTACCATGCGTTGCGTCTTGGGTACGGAAATTATGACGTTTTACGCCGCCTTGGAAACCTTTACCCTTGCTTTGACCAGTCACATCTACCAATTGACCAACTTCAAATAAGTCAACTGCAATACTGCCGCCAACTTCACGACCTTCTAGGTCAGCATCTTCTGCACGAAATTCCCATACACCGCGGCCAGCAGCCACACCTGCTTTGGCAAAGTGACCTTTTTGAGCAGCAGTTACGCGAGTATCACGGCGTGTGCCAGTAGTCACTTGAATGGCATTATAACCATCTGTATCTACTGTTTTAATTTGCGAGATGCGGTTGGCATCAACCTCGACCACTGTTACAGGGATAGAGACACCTGCTTCAGTAAAGACTCGGGTCATGCCGCATTTTTTACCGACTAAACCAATCGCCATTTTAAACCTCTTTTATTAAATCGTTTAAACCAGATTTGTTCAATTAGCCCAAGGCGATTTGAACATCAACACCCGCCGCCAAATCCAACTTCATCAGCGCGTCTACTGTTTTGTCAGTAGGCTGAACAATGTCAATCATGCGTTTGTGGGTACGAATTTCATACTGGTCCCGAGCGTCTTTATTGACGTGGGGTGAAGTCAATACGTTGAACCGCTCAATACGAGTCGGCAAGGGAACAGGGCCACATACTTGGGCTCCAGTACGCTTTGCGGTATCGACAATCTCTTGTGCCGACTGGTCAATCAAACGATGATCGAAAGATTTTAGTCGGATACGGATTCTCTGGTTAGCCATGCCAACAAGCTCCTAAATAAGTGCTTTTAATTAAATCTATAAGATTTGCTTACTTAATTTTGTTTGTACAATCCAATTAAACAAAATAAATCCACCCTATAAGTACCTTGATGGCTTACAGGGAAGTTATGAATCAACAGTGCCAAAAACGATGCTTCGGCTGTGGTACTGACACTTATCATAAATAAGCTGATGCTAGGATTGAGGCACCATAAACAGTACAGTGGTATTAAAGTTTGCTTATTATACAGGATTTTTTGGATTTTGCAAGTGCAATTTGATTGATTATCCACGCTTTTTTGTCATCAATCAAAAGACAAGCTTGTCATGTCCCAACGCGGCACGCAGCGCACCGTCAAATCATCTTGCTGTCCAGCTTGTAAGCGACAAAATCCCGCATAAGCAATCATCGCGCCATTATCGGTACAAAGGTGGCTGGGGGCATAAAAAACTTGAGCATCCATCTTGCTTAATTGCTGCGCCAAGGTTTGTCTTAGGCGCTGATTGGCAGACACGCCACCTGCAATGACCAATTGTTTTAGATGGGTCTGCTTGAGCGCTTTTAGGCATTTTTGTGTCAGCACATCCACCATCGCCCACTCAAAACTTGCACAAATATCGGCGCGTACACGCTCATCACTGTCGCTGCCTTTGGTGTCTTTGATGAGATTGTGCACCGCTGTTTTCATACCGCTAAAAGAAAAATCAAGCCCTTTGTGCAACATAGGTCGCGGCAAATCATAGCGCAAAGGATTGCCATTGCTTGCCAAACGCGCAACATTGGGCCCGCCTGGATAAGGCAAATTGAGCATTTTTGCGACTTTATCAAAACATTCGCCCGCCGCATCATCAATGGATTCACCCAAAATCTCATACTCGCCAAGTGCCTTTGCGTGCACAAGCAAAGTATGCCCACCCGATACCAACAAACAAACAAATGGAAAAGCTAAGCTTGAATCATCTTCGCTCAGTAACGGTGCAAGCAAATGCCCTTCCATATGATGCACGCCAATGGCAGGCACACCAAGCCCAAACGCCAATGTGCGCCCATAAAGCGCACCTGTCATCAAAGCACCAATCAGCCCTGGTCCGCGCGTGTAGGCGACCGCGTCAATTTGCTGTTTGTCAATGCCCGCTTGACTTAATAACTCATAAAACAACGGCGTAATCTTACGGATGTGATCGCGACTTGCCAGCTCTGGGACAACGCCGCCATAAGTTGCGTGCAGCTGCACTTGACTGTAAAGCACCTCCGCCAAAACACCGCCTTTGCCACCATTCATGTCGCTGTCATAAATGGCAAGTCCTGTTTCATCGCAGGACGTTTCCAACCCCAATACTTTCATACTGCTTTAATACCCTAAACCCCACCCCCCAACTTTATTTCAATCATTATTTCAACCATTGATTTTAAAATAATGAATTTAATCAGCTGGGTGGAGGCATATAATACTTTTTTAAATTTATTAATAAAATCAATGATTTAAAATGATGGATTTTGTCATCTTAGAGTCATTATCTATCAAACATGATTTAAGTGCAAATGGCTTAGATTAAAAATGACATTACCCCACCAATGCTTTAATTATCATTGCTTGAACTTGATTCATGATGTGTTTGATTTGACTGCCCTTGGGTGTGTTGTGTCATAAATGCTGACCAATTTGGCAAAATCAACGTGCGTATAGATTTGTGTTGTGCTGATGTCGCTGTGCCCCAACATCTCTTGCACCGCTCGCAAATCACCGCTGGCAGACAACATATGCGAAGCAAAACAATGGCGCAAAATATGCGGATGTAAATGCTGCTCAATCCCTGCTCTTTGTGCGCACAACACCAAACGCAACTGCACGCTACGCGCAGTCAGGCGCGTGCCACGTTTTTGACTGACAAACAACGCATCGGTATTTTTTTGCCAATGCGCGCGCAAAGGCAGGTATTCTTGCAAGGCGTGCAGCGCTTTTTTGCCAACAGGCACTTGGCGATACTTACCACCTTTACCCAACACCAAAACCACGCGCAAAGCCATGTCCACATCGGCAAGATTTAGCCCAACCAGCTCCGACACCCGCAAGCCACTGCTGTAAATAAGCTCAAACATCGCCTTATCACGCCGCCACAAATCTGCCTCGTGGGGCGCGGTAGGCTTGGGCTGATCAAGCAGACGCATCATGACATCCACATCGGTAATGGTTGGCAGATGGCGAGATGTTAGCTTGATGTGATAGCCATCGGCAGGATTAACCACTATCAGTTTTGCTTGCTTTAGATAATCAAAAAAATGATGAATGGCGGACAAATACTGTCTGGCACTGATTGGCTCAAGACCCTGCTCCAAGCGCATAGCAAAATAGCGCTTAATAAGCGCTTGGGCAATCAAATCCACTGCTTTGGCATATTGTGAAGCAAACAGCAAAAATGCAAAGACCGCGCGCTGATAAGCCGCTCTAGTATGCGGACTGTAATGCATTAAGCTTGTCTGCCACGCTTGCCAATGCGTATGATAATGCGCAGGCAATGCATCGCCTTGCACGCCATCTGCCACGCAACAAAATAAGCCGTCAAAATCACCTGTTTGGTTTTTTGTCGCTGCTTTGTTGTCAGCCAAGCCATCGTTGCCAGCCAAGCCATCAAAATTGACGTCACTTGCCAATTTTTGAATATGCGCAAAGCGACTCATCTCTTGAAATTCACTCAATCATTCCAAAAAGTCTGCATTATCAAGCTTGATGCCTGCTTGCGCCGCCAAACCGTCTGGACTGAACACGCCTTCATACACAAAGCTTGTCGGACCTGTCATCATCACCGAATAGCCCTCTTGATAGCGCACCGCAAGACTGCCGCCATACAGCTGTACGCGCACATCCTCACCTTCATCCAGCCAGCCTTGTCTTACGCCCACAGCGACCGCCGCGCAAGCGCCTGTACCACACGCCTGCGTCTCACCAACGCCCCGCTCAAACACGCGCAATCTGATGTGCCTTTGATTCATCACCTGCACAAAACCAACATTGACGCGCTCAGGGAATGCCTCATGACTTTCAATCAAAGCGCCCAGTCTATTGACATCCGCGCTCACCACGTCATCCACCTCAATCACCGCATGAGGATTGCCCATGTTGCACACATACAAAGACACGGGCGTACCGTCCACATCCAAGCGATAAGCATTGCCAATTTTGGTGATGGCTTTTGGGGCAAATGGAATGTCACTCGGTTCAAATTTTGGCTTGCCCATATCCACCTGCACCCAACCATAACGGTCAGTCGTCAGTGTGATGATGCCGCTTGCGGTCTCAACACGCAAACGCTGCTTAAAGGATAATTTGCGCGCCTGCACAAAGGACGCAAAACAACGCGCGCCATTGCCGCATTGCGCCACTTCACTGCCATCGGCATTAAAAATGCGGTAACGAAAATCCACATCAGGGCGCGTTGGTGGCTCAACGATGAGCAACTGATCAAAGCCCACACCAACATGGCGATTTGCCAATACTTTGATAAGCTCGGCATTGAGCGACATGCGCTGCGTGACAAGGTCTATCACCATAAAGTCATTGCCAAGCCCATGCATTTTTGTAAATTCAATTAACATAATTATTCCTTAATTTTATCATTATGTGATTATATTAGCATGATTGGCAAAATTGACAAATGATATTATTGTTACCATTTATTGTTGCTGTGATGGACAATCAATCCAACAGCGTTTCGTTTTGCCACAAACTCTCCACACTCTCTCTTTGGCGAATGATGACGCTTTGCCCATTGTCCACAAGCACCTCGCACGCGCGTGGACGGCTGTTGTAATTACTCGCCATACTAAACCCATACGCGCCAGCACCTGTAATCGCAAGCAAATCGCCTTCCTTTAAAGACAACACGCGGTCTTTTGCCAAAAAATCACCCGTTTCGCAAATCGCACCCACCACATCCCACGTTTTGGCGTCATCATGCGCAGAAATGTCGGCAGGTATGACCGCCATAACCGACTCATACAAAGTTGGACGAATCAAATCATTCATCGCCGCATCCACCACCGCAAAGTTTTTGTGCTCGGTTGGTTTTAAAATATCCACCTGCGTGAGCAGCACCCCTGCATTGGCAACCAAACTGCGCCCAGGCTCAAGATAGACTTTTAGTCCAAGCGCTTGCAATTTGGGCAACAACGCCTCGGCAAATGCCTGTATTTGAACGGGAGTTTCGTCCACATAGCGCACACCCAAACCACCGCCCAAATCAATGTGCTGCAAATGAATGTCGCGCTGCTTTAACTCATCAATCAGCTCAATCACCTTGTCTAAGGCATCCATGAATGGTTGAATCTCGGTCAGCTGAGAGCCGATATGGCAATCAATGCCCACAATTTCAATATAAGACAATGATTTGGCATACACATAAGCTGCAACAGCCTCAGCATGGCTGATTCCAAATTTATTTTCTTTGAGCCCTGTTGAGATATATGGGTGCGTCTGAGCATCCACATCAGGATTGACACGCAAGGAAATGCGCGCGGTTTGCTGCATTTGGCGTGCCACCTCATGAATGCGCTCAAGTTCGCTCATGGATTCCACATTAAAACAAGCAATGCCCGCTTGCAACGCTGTTTTGATGTCGTCTTTACTTTTGCCAAGCCCTGAAAAAACGATTTTGGCAGGATTGCCACCTGCTTTTAGGACGCGCGCAAGCTCACCGCCTGTAACCAAATCAAAGCCTGCCCCTGCCTGCGCCAACAGCTGTAAAATCGCCAAATTTGAATTTGCTTTGACTGCATAACAAATTTGATGATCAACGCTTGCAAAGCTGTCGTCATACGCGCGATATGCCTGCAAAATCGCCTGTTTGCTGTACACATAGCAAGGCGTGCCCACTTGCTTGGCAAGACTGGTCAAATCCACACCATCCATACCAAGCTTGTTGTCGTCATAAGACAAATAAGGCAGATGAGCAACGTGCTCTGTGGGATTGATTGTCAAGTCTTGGTGGGGGCGGTCGGTATTACACGTCATAAAAATTCTCTATTATAAATTAACTATTTATTAAGCAGTTATTGGAGTGTCGTCGTAGCAAAATTGTCTTTGGTTGGAGCAGTCAGAGCCGATGGCGCGCTTGGCGCAACATGAGTGGAATCGTTTGGCAAATACAAATCCCCTTTTTGCCCACAGCCCACCAACAATACCAACATCAACACAGCCATCATTTTCATTTTTACACCTTTTATAAAGCAAACAAACGCCTTATTTTAGCAAATTTTTATACAAAATGATGCACAATCGTAAATTTTTGCCCCAAAAAATCATTTTTGATAAAAATATGCTTGACAGCATAAAAAATTACGCTATAATAGCACCACTTTTTGCGGGAATAGCTCAGTTGGTAGAGCACAACCTTGCCAAGGTTGGGGTCGCGAGTTCGAATCTCGTTTCCCGCTCCAGATTCCAAAAAGTTAATTGATGCGGGGTGGAGCAGTCTGGTAGCTCGTCGGGCTCATAACCCGAAGGTCGTTGGTTCAAATCCAGCCCCCGCTACCACTTTTAAAAATCCTTAAAATTATGTTATTATTAATTGTCTAATTAATGGTTACATTTTTTTAAGGTGGTTGCAAAACCTTCGGCCGATGTTTTAATTGCCCACCAACGAGATGTTTTGTGGGTTTTTTTGTATCTGTCAAACCCATTTTTTGCTGTACCAACATTGGCAAGACAACGATTGCGGTTATATCCAATTAAACCGATAGCACCCTAATCGCTCATTTATGTCTGCTGCCTTTTTAATTCACAAAACAATTTACAGGATTTGTCATTTTTTATGAAATTATCCACCAAAGTTCAAGAATTGACCGACATCATCGCCCCTGCGGTTGCTGCGTGTGGCGTTGAGCTGTGGGGTATTGAATTTATGCCGCAAGGTCGCAAGTCTTTGCTGCGCATTTATATTGAAAGCGCAACCGAAGGCGAGCACGTCACCATTGAAGATTGCACTGCAGTCAATCATCAAGTCAGTGGCGTATTGGACGTGCACGATCCAATTGCTGGTGAATACATTTTGGAGGTGTCCAGCCCTGGATTTGACCGTTCATTGTTCAGTCCAGAGCAAATCATACGCTATGTTGGCGAAATCATCAACTTGCGCCTCATTCAGCCTGTGGGCGAGGGCAGCGCCAAGCGCCGCAAAGTTCAAGGCACATTGGTCAGTTTTACTGACAAATCTGTCTTGGTCAAAACCGATGACAACCTTGAATTTGATGTGAAATTTGACAACATTGACAAAGCCAACTTAATCTATCAAGACAGATAATTGCGACACACCAACACATGCCAATGTGTCTTTGTGAGTGCGCAATGACTATAAGGATAAACTATGAGTCGTGAAATTTTAACAGTTGCCGAGACGGTCAGTAACGAAAAAGGGCTAAACCCTGAAGATGTGTTTACCGCCATTGAGCAAGCACTTGTCGTCACCACCAAAAAAACAGTGTACACCGAACAGCCTGAGGTTGCCATTCGTGTTGCCATTGACCGCAAAACAGGCAATTATGACACTTATCGCTATTGGACAGTGGTGGCTGACGAAGACCATGAAATGCCCGCCTGCCAACTTGCCATCAGTGATTTGGATCCAAATGAACATCAAATCGGTGATGTTGTTGAAGAGCAAATTGAGTCCATCAAGTTTGGGCGCGTTGCCGCCAACCAAGCCAAACAAGTAATCATTCAAAAAATTCGCGAGGCTGAGCGCGCACTTGTGGCGGATGCTTTTGAGGCAAAAGTGGGTGAAATGGTGTATGGCGAGGTCAAAAAAATAAGTCGTGACGGCTATGTCATTGATTTGGGTGACAATGCCGAAGGCTATCTGCCCAAAGATCAGGCGCTACCCAAAGAACAGCTGCGCCCAAAAAGCCGCGTTAGTGCCATTTTATCAGAAGTGAACCGAGATGGTCGTGGCAATCAGTTGTTGTTGTCACGCACCCACCCCGCCATGCTCATTGCGCTCATGCAAAAAGAAGTGCCCGAGATTCATGAAGGCATCATTGAAATCAAAGATGTGGCACGTCTGCCTGGCTTGCGCGCCAAGATTTCTGTCAAAACCAACGACCATCGCATTGACCCTGTGGGCGCTTGCATTGGTATGCGTGGCACGCGCATTCAAGCTGTACAAGAAGAGCTGGAGGGCGAGCGCGTAGATGTTGTGGTGTGGAACGACGACCCCGCGCAATACATCATCAGCGCACTTGAGCCTGCCGATGTGGCAAGCTTGGTGTTGGATGAAGACGCACGAACAGCAGACATTATTTTTGCTGCCAACGACCAATTGGCGCGTGCCATCGGCGCTGCTGGGCAAAATGTGCGCTTGGCATCGGAACTCACAGGCTACAAGCTTAATATGATGCTGGAGTCTGAATATCTTGAACGTCAAGAAAACGAAACCCAAGCTTATATTGAGCTGTTTTATGACCGCTTGGAAGTGGACAAAGACTTGGCAGAGGCTTTGGTTCAAGTAGGCTTTACCAGTATTGAAGAGGTCGCTTATGTGCCAATGGACGCCTTTGACGAGATTGAGGGCTTGGATGAAGATGCCATCAAGCTTATCCAAGCACGCGCCAAAGAAGTGGTCATCAGCGATGAGCTTGCCAAACAACAAAACCTAAAAGAGCCAAGCGCAGAGCTGTTGGCGCTTGATGAGATGACCACCGCCATTGCCTACAAACTGGCAGAGCGCGACATCATCACAGTGGATGATTTGGCAGAGCAAGCCATTTTTGATATTGAAGACATTGAGGGTGTTGGCAATGAACTTGCTGGCAGACTGATTATGAATGCGCGTAAATCTTGGTTTGAATGATTTAAATCAGGATTTTGCGATGTCTACAATAATGGTAACAATCCTCCGAGCGCTCAATCGGACAAACACACACAGTTGCGGCGTATTATCATGAATACGCCCTGATATTTTGCCAAGCTTTAGGTTTGGCAGTGAATTTTGCAAGGCAGACTCTGCCTTTGCCAACAATAGGTGATATAATGACTGACAAAACCGTAAAAGACTTAGCAAAAATCTCAAACAAAGACGTAAGTTTATTGCAAAAACAATTGCAAGAAGCTGGCATGCCAAATCGCGGTGAAAATGATTTGGTCAGCGAAGCTGAACAAGAAAAACTGTTGGCTTATCTTCAAAAAAGTCACGGTCAAACCCAAAAAAGCCGCATCAGCCTCAAAGCCAAAACCGCAACCACCGCACAAGTAACCAGCACCTCTGGCAAAGCCAAAACTGTAAACGTCATCAAAGCCAAGAAAAAAACCTTTGAAAAACCAAACGCAGAAAAAATCGCTGAAGAAATCGCCTCTCAAGCTGAAATGGCACGCCTAGAAGCGCAAAAAAAGCAAGAAGAAGCGATTGCCAAGGCACAAGCCAAAAAAGCCTCCGAAGAACGCCAAGCAGCAGCTCTAGCAGCCATGCGCGCTGAGTCCGCTCCAGCCAAAACCGCTGACGACTCACAAACTGCCAGCGTTGTTGTCAAAAAAATCAAAAAAGACGATGAGCAAAAAAATTCGCAAAACGCCAAAGACAACACCAAAGACACCAAAAAATCCAAAAAAGCAGACAATAAACCTGTCAAAAAAGAGTCCGAAGAAGAGCGTAAGGCTCGCCTAGCGCGCGAACAAGAAGAAGAGCGTTTGCGCCAAATTGAAAGTGAAAACCGCAAAAAAGCCGCCGAAGAGGCACAAAAGCGCACGCTTGAACAGATGAAACAAATGGCATCTCGCTACAGCACAGACAGCAGCGAAGAGGCTGTCATTGTGCGCCGCGATGAACCTTTGGCAAAAGGTTTGGTGGGTGCAGCGCTTGAAGAGTCCTTTGAAAAAGAGCGCCGCGAAATCAAACGCGGTGGCAGCACCACAACCGCCACCAAAACAAACAAAAAAGGCCGCAAAAATCAAGAAGAACGTGAAATCAAAACACGCTCAAAAGCCTTGAAATCCTCTCAATCTGGCAAACATAAATTTGAAATGCCTGTTGAAAAAATCATTTATGATGTTGAGCTTGGTGAGCACATTGTGGTGTCTGATTTGGCACAAAAAATGGCAGTCAAAGTACGCGAAGTCATTAAGATTTTAATGAAAATGGGCGAAATGGTGCGCGAATCAGACACCATTGACCAAACAACTGCAAGCCTTGTGGTTGAAGAACTTGGACACAACATCATTTTGGTATCCGACACCAAACTGGAAGACGACCTACAAATCGCGGTGGATGAAAAATCTGGCAACGTCCAGACTCGCCCACCCGTCGTTACCATCATGGGTCATGTTGACCATGGTAAAACTTCTTTGTTGGATAAAATTCGTGAAACCAAAGTGGCAAGCGGTGAAGCTGGTGGCATTACCCAGCACATCGGCGCCTATCACGTCACCACCGATCGCGGCGTCATCACCTTTTTGGACACCCCAGGTCACGCCGCCTTTACCGCGATGCGCTCTCGTGGCGCGCAAGCCACAGACATCGTTGTGCTTGTGGTTGCTGCAGATGATGGCATGATGCCACAAACCGAAGAGGCGATTGATCATGCGCGCGCAGCAGGTGTACCGCTCATTGTCGCCATTAACAAAATGGACAAAGACAGCGCAGATCCTGATCGCGTCTTGAATGAATTGACCGTCAAAGAAGTGGTGTCCGAGGCTTGGGGCGGTGATACACCCGTTGCCAAAGTGTCCGCCAAAACAGGCGCAGGCATTGATGAGCTTTTGGAACTTATCAGCATCCAAGCGGAACTTATGGAGCTGCAAGCACCGATTGATGGCGCAGCACAAGGGGTTGTCATTGAATCGCGCCTAGATAAAGGCCGTGGCGTTGTCGCAAGTTTGTTGGTCAAAAAAGGCACATTAAACCAAGGCGATTTGGTGCTTGCTGGCGAATATTATGGCAAGGTGCGCGCCATGAACGACGAAAATGGTAATCGCATCAAGCACGCAGGCCCATCCATTCCTGTGGAAATATTGGGTCTGCCTGAAGCGCCCATGGCAGGCAGCGAGTTTTTGGTGGTGTCCGATGAGAAAAAAGCGCGCGAAGTGGCAGATTTTCGTGCCACGCGTGAGCGCAATCGCATCATTGAGCGCCAAAACAAAATGCGCTTAGAAACCATGTTTGAACAAATGGGCTCTGAGGTTGCTATTTTAAATATCATTCTAAAAACCGATGTGCGCGGTTCGCTTGAGGCGCTCTTGGGTGCGCTTGATGAGCTATCCACAGACGAGGTCAAAGTACGCGTCATCAGCTCAGGAGTGGGTGCCATCACAGAGTCTGATGTGATTTTGGCAGAATCCAGTGAGGCGGTTTTGCTTGGTTTTAACGTACGCGCCGACACGCAAGGCAAGCGCAAAGCCGATGAAGCAGGTATAGACATTCGCTATTATAGTGTGATTTATGGTCTGATAGATGATGTCAAGGCTGCCATGAGTGGCATGTTGGCGCCAGAGCACCGCGAACAAATCTTGGGCATTGCCGAGGTGCGCGAAGTATTCCGCTCAAGTAAGTTTGGTGCGGCGGCAGGCTGTATGGTACAAGAAGGCGTCATTCATCGCAACAAGCCCATCCGTGTCTTGCGTGATGACAAAGTCATCTTTACAGGTCAATTGCAATCTTTGCGCCGCTACAAAGATGACGTCAATGAAGTCAAAGCAGGCATGGAGTGCGGCCTGGCAGTCAAAGGATATGAAGTGGCTGTGGGCGACAAGATTGAAGTGTTTGAAATTCATGAAGTCAAGCGCGAATTGTAATCCGCCAAAAAAATTCCCCAAATGGGGAATTTTTTATTGCTGTGACTTTAAAACACTTATAAGCTTCTTTGGCGTATAATCAGGGCGTACCAACATTACATACACCCCAATATATACCCTAATAAAATGTTGGATTGATTCTTGACCAACCAAAATTTATCTTTTGTTTCGCCTCTGTTTTTATGGATAAGCTTATTTTATTGATAAGCTTATCATAGGATTATTTATCAAAATATTGTTAGCTGTCAATACAGTTTGCTGGTTAATACCATCACAGCCGTATCATAGTTACTATCGCAGCCACTATCACAGTCCCTTTAATTTTTAAAGGCAATTTCCCAAAAGATTGAAGTTATAAAAAATGACTAATTAAAGCAATGATTAGCAATATTTTCACCTAAATTGACAAATCCACATCCTTTAATACACCCTAGCCTTGCTTTTGGCATTCTGGGCTGTCGCACACGCCGTACAGCACCAAAGAATGTCCCGACAGCTTAAAGCCGTATTTTTCTGCCACCGCATATTGCTCTTGTTCAATCGTGTCATTATGAAATTCAATAATTTTGCCGCAGATGTCACACACCAAATGGTCGTGATGCTCGTCTTGCACAATTTCAAACACCGATAAATTATTCTCAAAATTATGGCGCTCAACAATACCCGCTTGCTCAAACTGAGTTAAAACACGATAAACAGTAGCAAGTCCAACATCCTCACCCTGCTCACTCAACGCGCGATACACATCCTCGGCGCTCATGTGATGGTTTTCGGCGTGCTCTAGCAACTCTAATATCTTAATGCGTGGTAAAGTAACTTTAAGTCCTGCTTTGCGCAAATCTTGATTGGTAAATGCCATATTGTTTATTATCCCAATTATTTTTTTATAATTTATCACGAAATTATGCAAAATGCACGCCAAACACCAAAAAATTTTTAAAACTCATCAATTTTTTAAATTTAATGCTTGCAACTTGACAAGCTTGTGTTTAGTATAATGGGTTTTAATTTTTTTGATTTTTGGAGCAATTATGACACGTCCTGCTTTGCGCACTTTACTTGCCCCTGCTTTGATGGCGGCAATTCTGACTTTGTCAGGCTGCCAATGGTTTGGTGTGTACACCATTGACTTACCACAAGGCACGCCCATCACCCAAGCCACCGCCAGCAAAGTGCAAGTTGGCATGACCACCGAACAGGTGTTGTACATTTTGGGCAGCCCTGCGCTTCGTGATACGCTTGCGCCCAATCGCTGGGATTATATTTATGATTACAAAGCAGGTACCGATGGGCGCCGCGCTGGTAAGCCAGACATTCGCGACGCCAGCCAATATTTATCCATTTATTTTGATAACATGGGGCGTGTGGCGCGCATAGATGGTATCGCAACCCTACCCAAATAACTTACCCAAATACAATCACGCCTTTGTAGCTTTGGGCTGTGATGCCAAACGTGCTTGCTGTTTTTTCTTGGCAAGCACTTTTTGTTTGCGATTGGTGATGGCGTCATGACTTAATGGGCGATACAGCTCCACACGGTCTTTGTCTTGAAGCTGCGCCTTTAAAAGACATTTTTTGGAAAAAATACCGACATACCAAGCTTTTGGATTGATGCTACAGTCATTACAATGCGCCTCAATCCAATGTTTGAGTTGGGCAAATTGCGCTTGGTTTAGCCAATTGGTTTGACAAATGGCATCATACACGCTCATGTTGTCATCATACGGCAACGACTGGCAAAACACCTGCCCATCATCGTGCACATACAACACCTGAACACTCACGACACTCTACTCAGCAAAAAACCAAGTAATCCTGTGATGATGGCAAGCGGTACAGCAATGCGCATGGCAACGCGCCAAAGATTGTAACGCAGTTCACTGCCAAAATTAAACGACTTTCTAAGATGGCTGATTTTCATCATCCACCCTGAAAAAATCGCCAAGACAAGTCCTGCCAATAAGCCCACCACAACCAGCAAATACATCAAAACAGAGGCAGGCACAAGCGCAAGTGCAAGCGCCAAAACAATGGTGATGATGATTGCTTTGGTCACACCAAAACGCGCCGTCAATTGGCTTGAAGCATAATGCAGCAAAAAGCTTGCCAAAACAAAACCGCCCACCCCATAACTCAACAAAGCTGGCAAAGATGCTTGAGCGCTAACCATCGCAAAGCCCAAAAAGCCAAACAACAACTGCGCAAGCCAAACAAGCAGTACAGGACGCGTCAAATGACTGTTTTGATAATCTTGAGCAGCAAACCAGTACAAACCTGTACCCACTCCAACACTAATAAGCGCCATCACCACCGCAACACCCCATTCACCAAAACTGGTTTGGGTCATTTGCACTGTAAAATTTGGCGTACCGATGAGCGTTAAGATAACGCCAATGAGCGCAAGAATCACACCAAAGGGCAACAAGCGCGATTTTAGTAAACTGACAATAAGCGCTCCAATCATGAGCGCGCCGCTGACTGCACTGGCATGAATATTGAGATTTAAAGTTGCCACCGCCTCACCCAGCACCGCAATCAATCGCGCTGCAAGCAATATCGCCAATACAATTGATAGTCCTGCAAAGCTTCGCCACATCACCCCCACATCCGACTGACGCGTCAGCACTTGTATGCCTGCAAAAGGTGCGGATTGACTGCGTTTTGCCAATGCAAATTCTGCAAACAACATGGGCAAGCCAACAACGACCATGGCGACCAGCCACAACAGCCACAAATCAATCTCTATAACCCCTTTGGGCACAAACCACGCAAACGCAAACAAAGGAAATGCCGCAGCAATAAAAAAAGGTGTGAAACGAGACAATGCACCCATAATCAACCTGCTTATCGTTAAAAATGAATTATTATAGCACAGATGACAACAAAGCCTCAAAAGCAATCGCCGCAAAAATTAACGGCACTCACGCACTCAAAAAAAGCCCAATTTTTACAATTGAGCTTTTGAATGACTGTGATGATGTGTCTGTAAGCATAATCAATGCGATATTGTTAAAATTGATAATCAATAAACAACATTTAACAAACCGCGCTGCATCGGCAAACTTACAGTCAAATCAGTGTACCGCGCTTAGATATTCAGACAAAATGCGAATGTCTTTATCGGTCAAATTGGCAGCGACAACTTGCATCATGCCTTTTTCGTCTTTTTTGGCAGAATCATTGGTACGCACTTGCTCTGCCATCAAGCCCTCATCGCCACGACCTGCTGCGCGGAATAATTTGAGCTGTGTGCTGATGTACAATGAGTGTTGTCCACCAAGTCTAGGAAATGCAGCCCACGCGTTGCCAGCAGCTTTTGGACCGTGACAGCCAGCGCAAGGAATGACACCACGGCTTTTATCACCGCCCAAATACAGCTTGGTTGCTTCTTCTGCGGTGGCAGGATTACCATAACCCACACCCCAAGGCGTTTGCGAAGCATAATAACCCGCGACATTCGCCAAGTCTTGTTGCGTGAGACCTTGCAGCTGTGCTTTCATGATACCGTTATTACGCGCGCCTGTTTTAAAATCAACCAACTGCTTGTACAGATACTTGATGTTTTGACCTGCTAAATTAGGCTGAGCAGGTGCAACGCTGACACCTGTTGCGCCGTGGCACGCCGCACAGTTGGCATCAACAATCTTTTTACCTTCTTCAATATTATAGCTTGGCACCGTTGGTGCGGCATGACTCATGCTTGCTAAACCAAAAAGCACGCCGCTGAATAAAATTTTATTGGCTGTCTTCATAACAATTTCCTACTAACTTAAGATTAAGTCATGGGTTTTGTAAAATATTTACTTATTATAGCAAGATTTCTAAACATTTTCCCAATAAAAATGTGGTTTTCGTCATAAAATTTAAAAAAAATTAAAAACCACATCAAAAACAATGGATTAGAATCATCATTTTTACTTTTGGCAAGCCAAAAATGCGCGCAATCGCCGATTTATCAGCCAAGCGCGCATGACATTTTATAATTATTTGGACATATAATCAATCAGCTGGCGAAACTCTTCATCGCTACAGCTTTGACACAAGCCTTTGGCGGGCATTTGTGGCATACCGTTTTTGGTGGATTTTACCAAGCCATCCATGCCTTTTTGCGCTTTTAGTTTTTGCCAAGTGGCGCCATCGCCTTTTTTGGGTGCATTAAACTCGCCTGTGTCATGACAAGTAGCACAGCTTTTGCTGTAAGTGGCGGCAACATCGGCATGACCCACCTGCGTCAAGCATAATAAGCTTAGCGTAAAAATGGCGTATCGTTTTTTCATCATCTGCGTCTTGTATAACCTGTGTTTTGTTATAAAATGATTTTTGACAGTAAATAATTTTGACAGTCGTGTCGTCATCATTCGCCGCGATAATCACATTGGCGCTTGTGTGCGATGATTATCGGCTTGAATTTATAGACATTATGGCGCTTTTATGTCAAATTGCAAGAAATATTTTGTAACAAACTGATTATGCTGTGTCGTTGTTTATTTGTCATTTAAAGTGCATTGATGTTTTTAAAGTGCATTGATGTTTTAACACGCCCTAATGTTTCGCATTTTTCGCGTCATTTGTTGTATCTTTTGTTGCATCTTTTGTTGTAATCTTTGGCGATGATTGAGTGCTTTGTGATACAATAAGCACTTTTAGGCAACCTGCCTTAAATCAATTATTCAAAAACCAATTATTCAAACCCATCTTTTAACCAATCATTTTAGAAAATCATGACACACTCAGCAGCCGATTCATATCTCAAAAAAATCCGCCAAACCGCCTTTATGCTCTCGGCGCCCACATTTCGGCTATGCCCCGAAGACATAGGGCTTGAGATTGCATTCGCTGGTCGCTCCAATGCAGGCAAATCCTCCGCCATCAACACCATCACCCACCAAAAACAGCTGGCGCGCTCATCCAAAACTCCTGGACGCACGCAGATGATTAACTTTTTTAGTGTGTCAGACGACTCGCGTAGGCTTGTGGATTTGCCTGGCTATGGCTATGCGGCGGTGCCTGAGGCGATGAAAATCAAGTGGCAAAAAGAGCTGGAGGAATATCTGGTCTCTCGCCAAAGTCTAGTGGGACTTGTGCTGCTGACCGACATTCGCCATCCTTTAAAGTATTTTGATGAGCAAATGCTACATTGGGCAAAAGATGGCGAGCTGCCTGTTCATGTGCTACTGACCAAAGCCGACAAATTAAAACGTGGAGCCGCCAAAACCACCCTACTTGAAACCAAACGAACTTTGGATAAATTAAATCTGCCGTTTAGTATTCAGCTGTTTTCTGCTTTGGATAAAGTGGGCGTGGATGAATTGGCAATGGTGATGGGTAATTGGCTGCAATTAGATGAATGCACCAAAACCGATTTAAATGATAAATCAGATGACGACTGTTTTGATAATACAAATACCACCGCATTTTAATAATGTTGATTTAAATCATCATTATTAAATACATAATACAAATTTATAAAAAAATACTTATGACAACGTTTGGACAATTATTTATCGTAGCCACACCGATTGGCAATCTGGGTGATATGACTCATCGCGCCATTGATATCTTAAAATCGGTGGATTTAATTGCTTGTGAGGACACTCGTACTTCAGGCAAATTATTAAGTCATTTTAATATTCAAACCAAAACTTTGGCATATCACGACCACAATGCCGATATAAAAACCGATAAATTGATGGAGATTTTAGAATCAGGTCAATCCATCGCTCTAATTTCAGATGCAGGTACACCCTTGATTAGCGACCCTGGCTTTAGAATTGTCAAGGCGTGTCATGACAATGCCATCAAGGTTGTGCCGATTGTGGGGGCGTGTGCGGCGATGGGAGCGTTGTCGGTGGCGGGTTTGCCGTCAGATAAATTTTTGTTTTGTGGGTTTTTGCCTGCCAAAGCAGCCGCGCGCCAAAATGAATTGAATCATCTTAAAGACACTACGGCGACATTGATTTTTTATGAAGCACCGCACCGCATTTTGGATACACTGGAAGATATGTGCCAAATTTTTGGTAAAAATCGCCAAATTACCTTATGCCGAGAGCTGACCAAAACTTTTGAAACGGTCAAATTAACCACGCTTGGTGATTTATTAGACTTTGTCAAAAATGATGGCAACCAGCAAAAAGGTGAAATTGTATTGGTGGTGGCGGGTAATACACAGATTGATGATAATATTACCAAGCATGATGAATTATTAAAGCGTTTATTGCAAGATTTGCCCATCAAAAAAGCAGCCGCTTTGGCAAGTGATTTAACGGGCGTTAAAAAAAATGCGTTGTATGATAGAGCATTGGAATTAAAAGGTGAGTCATAATTTGGGGTTTTTGGCTCTTGATGGATAATATGATAGTTATTAGAATGATTTTTGGATAGATTTAATCTTTTAAATTATCTTCTTCTTTTTGTTTATGTATTTGTCGGATAATATCAAGATACTGATGAATGCATTGATTATTACATACAAATAAATATTGATTATTGATTTGGCACTATAAGATAAATTGACTAAATGTCTTTTAAAATCAAATTCTAAATCAGATATTTGGTTGATATGAGTAAATAAATTAATTGAAAAATCTATCCATTTTATTTTATCAAAAAATAAAGCAAGATAAATATCTGGAATTAGTACTAAAAATAATAAAGTGATTTGATAAGCATTATCAATGGCATAAATATAGCTTTTTGTGGTTTTTGAAAATTTATTTCTAAGTTTAAAAAAGACAATAAAAATAACATTATAAGCTAATAATACCGACCAAAAAATTTTCTGATAAAACAAAGAAAAATATTCACCTTGGCTATTCATTAAATGGCTAATGGTAGCGGTACTGCATAATAACAAGCCATAAATTATCAATGATGACAAAAATCCAACCAATAAAGCGTTTTTTGGTTGATGATAAGTGATGATATTTTTGACAGCAATCCAGACTGAACAGAGTAAAGGTGCATGAATCAAAAAGATAAAAACATAAATGGCTAAAAAATCAAAGTTCATAAATACATTCTCCTATTTGTATTTTAATTATAAATAGCCATTATATTTTTATGATGAAATTTTTATGAAATTAATATGAAAAAACAGCACTTTCAAGCACCGTTTTTATTCACTCAATTATCAAATCACCGCTTATTAAAGCCCTTACTTTGTAAAAATGCCAAAATCTCAGGGCGAACAGGCTTGCCAAAGGTGGCTCGGATTTGGTCTGTCCAGTCCATGTCAATTTTGCGGGTGTTGTAATAGTCTTTGACCGTTTGGTTATAAGTCGCCAATACATCGTCATCGGCAGGCTTATAGCTGTCCACCGACACCAAAGTATCCAAAGGCAGACGTGGACGTTGCGACTGATTCATCGCTGCGTCCCAGTCGGGGTGCCCTAGGCACAGACCAAACAGAGGCACGACATGGTCGGGCAGCTCAAGCAGCTCACTGGCTCGCTGAATGTCGTTACGCACGCTGCCGATATACACCCCGCCAAGCCCCAAGCTTTCGGCGGCGGCAAGCATATTTTGAGCCATCAAAGCAGCGTCAATTGAGCCGATGAGCGACACTTCCGTCCAATCAAGCTCGGCCTCTGGCACAAGCATTTTGTGGCGATGACCGTCCATACAAAACACCAAATATTCAGCACAGCTCTCCACATAATCATGCCCTAGGCGTTTGCCTTGGGCGATGAGTTCGTTGTATTTTTCTTCGGACAGGTTGTTGGAGATTTGGCGAAAAGCGGTACGCTTGGCAGGGTCAACAACACGCACCACGCTCACCGCCTGCAAAAAACTAGACGTGGACACTGCACGTCCGCACTCCAAAATGGTGCTTAGCATTTCATCAGAAATCGGCTCGCCTGTATAACGGCGAACAGAGCGGTGATTGAGCAGTGTCGCCACGCACGCTTGACTGTCTTGTACTTGATGATTTGAATTCATAACATTCCTTAAATTATAAAAGTAAACCGATGGCTCTGACTGGGACATTTTGACACTTGATAACACTAATTACTATCTGGCAATCATTTGGACATAAACTGGCGTTTTTGCCTTAAAAATAGCAAATACCAAATGTCAGAATACCCCAGTCAATCGTAGGGAAACCACAAAAAATCTGTTATAATCCCAACCATCGCAAATTTATTTAGATTGTAAAGAAAAGGACACACAATGTCAAAAAATTCTAAAAAACCACAAGGGCAAATCGCCAGTAACAAAAAAGCCCACCACGATTATTTCATTGAAGACACTTATGAAGCTGGGCTTGAGCTGCTTGGTTGGGAGGTCAAAGCCATTCGTGCAGGCAAAATGCGAATTAGCGAAAGTTATGTGATTTTTAAAAACGGTGAAGCGTTTTTGTTTGGGGCAAGCATCACACCGCTCATCACAAGTTCCACCCACGTCAATCCAGACAGCCTGCGTACTCGCAAATTGCTGTTGCACCGCCGTGAAATTGACAAATTATTTGGCATGGTCAATCAAAAAGGCTATGCGTGCGTGGCGTTGGCGTGCTACTGGAAGGGCAGTCGTGTCAAATGCGAAATCGCCCTTGCCAAAGGCAAAAAACTGCACGACAAACGAGCCACCCTAAAAGAGCGAGATTTTGCTCGTGATAAACAACGTGGCTTTAAAAATATGCACTAACCATCCTTATTAAAACCAAAACAACAAGGACGTTGTATGAACATCACAAGCATTGATCACATCGTACTGACTACAAGCGACATTGAGCGTACTTTGGCGTTTTATACCCAAGTGCTTGGTATGCAAGAAATCAGCTTTGGCGACAACCGCAAAGCCTTGTTGTTTGGTCAGCAAAAAATCAATCTGCACGAAGTGGGCAAAGAGATTTTGCCCAACGCCAGCAACGCCAATACAGGCACTTTGGACATCTGTTTATTGACCGACACTCCTTTGGATGAAGTGATGGATACACTTATCAAGCACAATGTTGCTGTTTTGGAGGGTGGGATTGTGCCACGCACAGGGGCGGTCGGCAAAATCTCATCCATCTATTGCCGAGATCCTGAGGGTAATTTGATTGAAATCAGTTGTTATGATTAAAACCATCAAGCACGATGAATGGTTGGGGTGTGGTATAAGCACAGATAAGCTTATGGCTATTAAACTTATTAACTGTTAGATACACTTACTCTTGCCCCAGCCGCCGCTTATTTATCAGCACACCATGCACAATCAAACACATAATCCCAAGCCAAATCAAGCCGTAGCTTAGCAGCATTTGCATGGTCAAAGGCTCACCCAAAAACACAATCGCCACCAGAAATAACAATAATGGCTCAAGATAGCTTAACATACCAAACAAACTGACAGGCAACAGTCGCACCGCTTGCAAATTTGCCATAAAAGCAAGGACGCTCAATGCCCCAAGCCCAAGCACCTTGAAAATGGCAAAGCTTGAGATGGTCGCATACAGCAGCTGACTGTCATACACCAAATACGCCACACCCATCGGCAAAAACATGGCACAATCCACAAACAGCCCTGTAATGGCGCGCACGCCCTGCCGCCGCCGCATGATGTAATAAATCGGATAAGTCAAGCACACCCAAAACGTCGCCCACGACAAACTGCCGCCTTGCACAAGCTCCATGGCAACGCCGATGGCAGCCAGTGTGGTGGCAAGTTTTTGTAAGGCGGACAGCCGCTCACCAAACACCACCACGCCTGCCAGCACCATCACAAGCGGAAACAAAAAATAACCCATCGCCACCGCCACGCCCTCATTATTCAAAGGTGCCCACATAAAAAGCCACAGCTGACTTAGCATGATGGGCGTGGGTGCCAAAAAAATAAGCCATTGATTTTTTTGATGAATTGCTTTTAAATCATTCATCACAAGCGTATGCTGACCGCTTGCCAGCAAATACACAACCACCACCGCAAACATCGCCAGCAGTCGCCACACAAACACCTGTGTACCTGTCATGGGAGCAAGCCACGCCCCATACACATAAAAAGTGCCAAACAAAACATTGGATATAATTGCTAGGGCAACACCAATCCCAAGTGAACGGGAGTTTAAAATACTCATATCATTTTCTTTGATGGTAAATTTATCGCATATTGTAGTGGCTTTGTAAGAAAAAATATCTTAATTTTGATTGGTATAATGAGTTTATTTTGCATAAACTCATAATTTTTGATAAAATTTCTCTTATTTTAAGGATATTTGCCATGCACGCCATAGATGAGATTGACAAGCACATCTTAAACTTATTGCAAGACAATGCCAATTTGCCACTCAAACGCATTGCCGAAATCATCGGCACCTCGCTTGCCACCGCCCAAAGACGCATTCAAGCTTTGCACCAACAAAAAATCATTGAGCGTACTGTGGCGATTGTCAATACCACCAAAGTCAATCAGCCGTTGTTTGTGCTTGTGCTTATCAAGATGATTAAATCCAATTCGCCCATGCAGCACCGCTTTGAGCGGCTGATGGCAAGCTGTGAGCAGGTGATGGCGTGCTATGAGATTTCAGGCGATTATGATTTTGTGCTGATGGTTGCCAATCAAGACATGCAAGACTATCATCAATTCACTCGCCAAATGCTGACGGGCGATAATAATGTGGCAAATTTTAATAGCCAATTCGTCATGAATTCGGTAAAATCTAGCACCAAAATCCATCTTAAATAACCACAGCAACGCTTGATAGGCTTTTTATGTCATTATTTCATTTTAAAAAAATCTTGTATGTCGCATGGATACTGTCATCTGCCGTGCCGCTGATGGCGTGTCAGCAAAGCAATCCAGCACCCAAGCAGGCAGACAACCAAACAGCACCCACCCAAAGCACCCCATCACCCCAAAATCAAAACCAAAGCCAAACCAATACAACTGCGTCTGTTGTAGCCACGCCCATTCGCATAGATTGGACGCAAGTGGACAGCAAAGTAATACCCATCAACCCTGATGACTATGCCTATCCATTTGCACTTGACAGCATGCCTGTCAAAAACTACGCCACCGCCTACAACATCACGCCCAAGCAAGCTCAGCACAGCATGATGCTCGCCATGGCAAGTCCCGAAGCACTTAACAAGGTATTGGATCAAATTCAAGGGCATTATTTGGGGCACAGCCTGACCGATGGGGCGGATATGAGTTTGGTGATTTATACCAGTGATGCGGTCGTGCCAAGCCGTTTTGATTATGTCTTTGCAGATAAATTTGGTGAAGGCTTGGTGTTGCCGATTGTCATCACGCCCAAATCACAAGCCAAGCAGCCGCCACAGGTGGACATGAGCCACGCAAATCTGCACAAAAGCGACACGCCGCGATAAGTTTTCAAAATAGCTAAAAAACCACGCACAGCTTTGTTTGGCTTTATTGGATAGAGTCAAACAAAGCTGTGTCAATGGTTTAATTTGTACCAACTCAACTCCAAACTTGCTACAAGATGTAAGGTGCGTATTACGCACCGTTTTAAATTAAAGCTCTTTCATCATGTGTCATGCATATCTAATGCTAAACCCAACTTTTCAGACAACCTCCAATTTTATTGGGTTTGCAACCCAAATTACACGCGACTATGAGCTAGCTTCTTCACAATTTAATGCTTTCTTTAAATCTTTAAAATACAATTTCTGTTGCTTTCTCAAATATAACCCTACAAAAAGCTTAAATATGAATTTTTTAGACACAATATTTTCGGTAAAATCTAAAGTTGTTCTATCTCCATGAGAATAAAATTTCCCTGTCCAATTTCCTTTGATATTTTCATTTTCTATTTCAAATGCCCAACTTTGATTTTGAATACATTCTGTAACTTTAAAATATGTTTCAGTTCCATCTTTAGAAATTTCCACAAATGTATTCTCATCTATAATTCTTATACTTATTAAGTCACTCCGCCAAGCAAAATCATTTAAATCAGTTACCTTATTCCACACTTTTTCTATTGGGCATAGAAGAGTAACCTTTATATTAGCAGTCGCCATACTGTTATCCTTTTCATAACAATTTAATTTTTTTGTATTACTATAACAAATATAACCATGCTACATTTTACTGTCTGAAACATTTTCAGCAGTAGTTCGGGCATTTCTACCCAACAAAATATTGAAATGTAGAAATATGTCGGGCATCAATGCCTGACCTAAAAATTTGTTTAAAAATAGCATGATGTAGTTTTTAGCCCATCTTTTAGGGTGTGTTGGTATTTCAATCTGCGCGAAAAATTTAGATAAGTCGTAAGCCTTGTTGGGCAATAAACTTGTCAACATGATAATATTGACAAACCCATCAATAATAAAAGGCAAGATTTAACTTGTTTTTGCCAAAAGTGCATTCATGGCTTTAATAGATAACATTTTTTCTTAAGACATATGAAATGTCAATACACCCCAAGTTTATCAACAAAAGCATTAATGACTGGTTTTGGCATTGCCAATGGAGCCCAAATAAATCGCCGCCATCGTTAAGCTTGCCCCTACCCACTGCATACCATTGATGGGCTTATTTAGCCACAGATAGTCAATGACAAGTGCCGCCACAGGCTCAGACAATAGCAAAAGCCCTGTGACAGTCAAGCTTAGCTTTGGGATGTTATAAGCAATCAAACCCCATGCCAAGCACTGCATGACTGCACCATAGACCACCACCCAGCCAAGCTCTGACAGCGTTTTGGGCAAAATCGCACCGCCATCAAACACAATCATCAAAGGCAGTGTCGCCATCGCACCGCCCAAGCCAACGAGCGTCATGATGGGAAAAATCGCCACCGCCTCAATCTTGTGCGTATGACGTACCCACACCATAGAAATCGCCAAAAACATCCCTGACAATATCCCAGAGACAAAGCCCCAAAACGCCCCTTGATTGTGCGAAAATTCAGGGCTGGCAATCAGCCCGACGCCCACCACTGCAATCACAAGGCTGACCAGCTGCAAAAGGCTTTGTTTTTCCTTAAAAAACACAAAACCAATCAACGCCAAAAAGAAAATCTGCAAGCTGTTTAATAAAGTAGAAATCCCCGGCCCTACCGCATGAATGCTCTCATGCCATAACGCCAAATCAAGCCCCAACACCACCCCTGCTAATAGCCCAAAGACAATGGCAGGCTTTTGGGTGGGGAATTTTTGTCCAAACGCCAAGCCAAGCCCAATAAAAATCAAAGCCGAGATGAGTAGCCGCCAAAACGCCATCGCATACGAGCCAATGGACACATGAGCAACAATCAGACTGCCCATGCCAAACAAAATGCAGCCGAATAATAGTCCCACCCCTGCCCATGTGTCATTTTTTGCGCGCAATGCCATTGCCCTCTCCTTGCCATCAAGTTGATAACGTTGCAATCAATGCCAAAAACTCATCTTCATTGACAATCCGCACATTCAGCGCTTGCGCTTTTTCAAGCTTACTGCCCGCCTTTTCACCTGCCAGTAGCACGCTTGTTTTGGCAGACACCGAACCTGCCACTTTGGCGCCCAATGCCACAAGCTTGTCTTTGGCGTCATCGCGCCCCATGCTGTGCAGCGTACCTGTCACCACCCACGTCTGCCCCGCCAATGGCAATGATTGCGCCGCTTCATTGGGTATAGACCAGTGAATGCCGCTGTCCAACAGCTTGTCCACGACCTCAATGTTGTGTTCGGCGCGAAAAAACTCAAAAATCGCCTCAGCAGTCACCTCGCCCACATCTTCCACCGCCAATAATTGCGCCACATCCGCTTGTCTTAATTGATCAAAATCACCAAAATGATTTGCCAAATTGCGCGCCGTACTCTCACCAACACCGCGAATACCCAGCGCAAAAATAAAGCGCGGCAAGGTAGTGGCTTTGGATTTTTCAATGCTGGCGAGCATATTATTGACCGATTTTTCACCCAAGCCGTCCAAAGTTTTTAGTACATCTTCATGATTTTTGAGGCTATAAATATCGGCAACTGTCGCAACAAGCCCCATCTCAAACAGCTTGATGAGCCACTGCGCACCAAGCCCATCAATGTCCATCGCGCGCCGTGCGACAAAATGAATCAAGCTTTCTGTCTGCTGCGCTGGGCAATACAAGCCGCCCGTACAGCGCGCCAGCGCCTCACCTTCAGGCAGCACCACAGGCGAATTACACACAGGGCAGCTGCTTGGCAGTTCAATCTGCTTGGCATCGTCTGGGCGCATTTCTGTCATCACGCCCACCACTTTTGGAATGACATCACCAGCGCGATGTATGCTGACGGTGTCTTTGATTTTTAGCCCCAGTCTTTGAATTTCACCAAAATTGTGCAAGGTAACATTGCTCACCATCACCCCACCCACATTGACAGGATTGAGCTTGCCAACAGGGGTCAGCTGTCCTGTGCGCCCAACTTGCCATTCCACATCATTTAATTGCGTGGTGACCGTCTGCGCGGCAAATTTATACGCCGTCGCCCAGCGCGGTTCACGGCTTAGATAACCAAGCCTATTTTGCGCCTGCAAAGAATTGACCTTTACGACAAGCCCATCAATTTCAAAGGGCAACTGCGCGCGCTCATCGGCAATCTTATCGCGATACGTCTCAATGTCATCAAGCGTATGCACCACCACAAAAGGCGCAACCTCAAAGCCAAGCGCCCTCAAATATGTCATTGCAGCACTTTGCGTGGTGATGTGCTCTGGCAAAGCTTGATTGATGGAATAAGCAAAAAATGCCAACGGTCTGGCCGCTGCGATGGCGGGATTCAGCTGACGCAAACTGCCTGCTGCGGCATTTCTTGGATTGGCAAAGGTTTTGGTGCCGTTTTGCTCGGATAATTTATTCAGCTTTTCAAAGCCTGCCTTTGGCATTAAAACCTCACCACGCACCTCAAACAGCGCGCTGTCATTGTCAATCACCAAAGGCAGATTGGCAATCGTGCGTACATTTTGGGTAATGTCCTCGCCAATTGTCCCATCGCCACGCGTTACCGCCTGAAAAAACTGCCCATGCGCGTATTTTAAAGACACCGCAAGCCCATCCAGCTTAAGCTCAATTTCATATTCGTCAATCTGCCCAATGCGTTCGCGCGCGCGTCTATCAAAGTCTGCCATCTCATCGCGATTAAACACATTGCCCAAAGACAGCATGGGAATATCATGCTTGATTTGATTAAAAAACGGCAAAGGCTTATCACCCACTTGATTGAGTGGACTGTCTGGCTGAATAAGCTTGGGATAATCCGCCTCAAGCGCCATCAATGCTTGGCGCAAACTGTCGTACTCACTATCCAAAATCGTAGGATTATCAAGCACATAATAAGCATGGTTGTGTTTTTTGAGCGTAGCAATTAATGTGCGCATTTTTTTGACAATCTCTTTGTCGTGTGCTGTGTTATTGTACGCCATATTATTGTGCACTGTGTCATTTGCCAAAGCACTCGCCTGTTTATTTGTTGTACCTGTCATATCTGTCAAAACCATCTTATCATCACGCATATCGCTGCCTTATTTGAGTATTAATTAAAACCATTCACCGCAAGACCATGCCATGAACCATGTTGCACAAATCGCATCTTCAATTTTTAAGAGCAATCATGGATTATGCCGACCTTTGCTGTGTATGATTCATGAAAAAACGCCCACATAGGGCGTTGGGGCTAAACTTATTTAGATTTGATGTTGTTCGGCAATCGTGCGCATCGTCATCAGCTGTTTGTCGTCAATCAAAAAGCCTTTTTCGTCGTGCAAATCACCTTGAATCATCTCCGCCATATCGCGCGCCACCTCTGCCATGCTATCAAAGCCCTTGACTGCCTGTGGGTGAGGCAATGACAAAAACAGCGCAAGTCCGCGATAATTTTCTGTCATCATCGTATTCAAATCAAACGCCACAATGCCCTCATGCGTCACACCAAGCACACTAAACCACAGCATACCCGTCCCATCAGGCTGTTCATAGCGATGAAACATATTCATAATGCCGTATTTGAGCGCATAGGTTTTGGCAAGCTCAAGCACTTTTTTGCCACTTAATAAGCCAAAGCTGTTTTGTGGGGTAATCATGATGGTCAAATTGCGCTTGTGATTGATGAGCGCATCATTATTGCGCAAAGACTCCAGCGCCTCTTGCTCATCAAAATATTCGTCAAGCATGGGCGATTGCTCTGTCAAATTGACCTGAGTACGATTATCAAACTGATGCTGAACGGGAATCTCGTGTGCGCGCGCAGACTCTTTGGGCGCAGCTGTCTGCGCCTGCGCTTTGGGCGTATCAACCTCCGTGCCCGTCTCATCACTGTGGGCTTTTTTGTGCTCGCCTGTATGCAAGCTTGCCGCCGCCGCAAGATTGGACAGCGCGTCATGCTCTGCTTGCACTTTGGCCGTGTCAATGTCAATTTTGTCTGTCATGCCCTCATTAATATTGACCACCATCTCATCGGTCTTATCCGCCGCCACATCGTCATGACGTTTGTGACGCGGCATAATGGGCACGCCATCTTTGTGCGCCACCTCGTCACTGACCATGCCCGTACCGCTTTTGCTTTGGCGCATACTGGCAATAAAAATCAAAAAGCCAAAAACAAACGCCAAACCTGCCAAAATATAAAAAACCGTATGATTCATAAACGCAATCGCAATGCCTGATAAATGCTGATTAGCATAACAAAAACTTGGCAGCTTGGCTACTGATTTTTGATGAGTATGCGCAAGTTTTGTTTGAACGACGATTTTGCTTTTGATGATTGGCAATTAATGATTAATGATTGGTAAATAGCAAAGCAACATGAGCAAATAATCGGCATACCATTCACCAACACAGCCAAAATTACAAAGCAAAAAAGCCTCAGTCATGCTGAGGCCATACAAACGTTTGGTCATCTAACGTTTGGTTTGTCTGTGTGCAATATCGTCAATTATTTTTTTGAGCGAGAAGCAAACGCACCAAAACGCTTGTTGAAGCTTGCCACACGACCTTCGTTTGCCGCTTTGCGCTGTTCACCAGTATAAAACGGATGAGAGGCTGACGAAATGTCCAGTGGGAAATATGGGTATTCTTGACCTTCATATTCACGCGTTGTCTTGGTGGCAACGGTAGAGCGAGTCAAAAAGTAAACATCGGCGTTGGTATCATGAAATAACACATCGCGATATTCTGGGTGAATGTCTTTACGCATAATCAATCCTATCCAATAAACCTAAGCACCAATCTCAATCTCAGCCACACCATCATCAAAACCATTTTGACATGTCGCACCGAAATCCCCAAAAAATCAGCCCTCTTAGGTGGGAACATAAAAGGACTATTCTAGCACACAAACCGCATGACTGCAATTTATTTTTGTGCGCTATTATCCATACTGCAAGCACATCAATACACAAGCCATCACAAAGACAGATTAAGACCAAAACAACGCGCTCCAGCACGGCTTTATACAGTCATAAAAGCTGATACGCCAACAATTTTTGCATATTTTTGGGTAATTTATTGGGGTCATTTGGGTTTTTGGATAATTTGGCGTATGATAATACAATTCACTACTAACGCAATTCGCCACCAAGGATAAATGATGACTGCATTGCAATTTAAAATCCCAACACTTGCCGACAAACAGCGAATTTTAACCTTTCGCCGTGAATTTAATGCCGTTTATGACGCCATGCATGGTGCCAATGAATTAAATGCGTTTAGTGATGGCGGTTTTGTTACATCCATGCCCCAGCGGACACGCAGTGGTTTGAATACCAAAAAGTTGCCGACAGCACTTACATCGCCCTGATAGACGATACGGTGGTGGCGATTATGCATATACGCCATACGCTCAATGATATGTTATTAAAGCAAGGCGGTCATGTGGGCTATAGCACGCACCCTACCTATCAAGGGCAAGGCATTGCTACCGCCATGCTCGGCTTTGCTGTGCAAAAGCTGAATGAATTGGGCGTGCAAAAGGTGCTTGTCACGTGTGATGATGACAATATCGCTTCTGCCAAAGTCATTGAGAAAAATGGCGGCATTTTGGAAAATACACTCAAAAAACCCAATGGTACCAAAATAAGAAGATATTGGATTGGCTGATTAAAAGAATTAAAAAAAGAGTTGCTACACCCACCCAGCTCCAAACTTACCACAAGATGTCAAGTGTGTATTACGCACTTGATGTTAAAAAACTAATCTTGTGGTAGTTTTGTGTTGGGTTTTGCAAGCTCAACCTAAGCCTACGCTCAACGCCAATTTACGACATCACACCACCGCATTTTTATAATTTTTCAATACAATCAATGATTTAGATTGGGTGGAGGCACGACACTCAACGTGTTTAAACGACACCCAACATTTTAAAACCAATATCACAGCGAACTGTCAAAATAAAAACGCCATCATAAGACAGCGTTTGGTTGGGGATGTGTTATTACTAAAACAACACACGCACCTTGATGGTTTCGGGCACGGCTTTAAGCTTGGCAAGGGCGGCCTCTGAATTGTCATCGTCCACGTCCATGACCAAATAACCCACATCGCCCTCGGTCATTAAATTTTGTGCCAAAATATTAATGTCCGCCTCGGCAAACGATGAGTTGATTTGTGACAGTACACCAGCCACGTTTTTGTGGATGTGCAATAGGCGGTGCGTACCCTCTTTGAATGGAATGGAAACATTGGGAAAATTGACCGCCGTCAGCGTATCGCCCATGTCAGAATAACGCACAAATTTATCCGCCACCTCAAGACCGATGTTGGCTTGGGCTTCTTGGGTTGAGCCGCCGATGTGTGGGGTCAAAATGACATTGTCAAAGGCGCGCAGTGGCGATTCAAATTCTTCATCAGCAGATTTGGGCTCTTTGGGGAATACGTCAATTGCCGCCCCAATGATGTGTCCAGACGCCAACGCCTCCGCCAAATCTTCAATGACGATACATTTGCCACGAGCGGCGTTAATGATGTGGGATTTGGGCTTCATCAAATTAAGCTCGCGCTTGGTAATCATACCGCGCGTTTCTGGTAAATCAGGGACGTGCAAGGTCACAATGTCGGCATTTTGCAATAATTCTTCCAAATTTGCCACTTGACGAGCATTGCCCAAAGGCAGCTTGGTGATGACGTCGTGATAAATGACTTTCATGCCAAGGCTTTCGGCAAGCACAGACAGCTGAGAACCGATAGAGCCGTAACCGATGATGCCCAAAGTCTTGCCACGCACTTCATAGCTGTCTTTGGCGGATTTGTTCCAGCCGCCACGATGCACGACAGCGTTTTTTTCAGGAATGCCGCGCATGAGCATGATAATTTCAGCCAGTACCAATTCGGCAACCGAGCGCGTGTTGGAATAAGGGGCATTAAACACAGGAATACCAAATTCGCGCGCGGCATCCAAATCCACTTGGTTGGTGCCGATACAAAAGCAGCCGATGGCGACCAGTTTTTCGGCGTGTTCAAGCACCTTGCGAGTTAGGTTGGTGCGTGAGCGAATACCGATAAAATGAGCGTCTTTGATTTTTTCAATCAACTCTGCTTCATCAAGTGCGGTTTTGATATTTTCCACATTGGTGTAGCCTGCCTCTGCAAGCACTTTAAAGGCGTTGTCGTGCAAGCCTTCAAGCATCAAAAAGCGGATTTTTTCTTTGCCAAGGGACAAATGAGCCATACAGTTTCCTTAAAAGGTTTGGTCAAATAAATATGGCTATCGTACCACATTCTAAAAGATAAATCATGAATAAATTTATGACAAAATACCATATCTTGTGTGCAAATGTGTATGTCATTGACTTGTGAATTGGCGGTGTTAAAATGAGAAAATTTAAAATAATTACCGTGGAGAATCGTGTGGAGCGCTTAAATTTACGAAAATATCCATCCACCACCGCTTTGCAGTGCTTTGAGTGCACCGCTCGTCATTTGAGTTTTACCAAGGCGGGCAAGGAATTACACATGACTCAAAGTGCGGTGAGTAAGCAAGTGGCGCATTTAGAGGAGCAGTTGTCGGTACAGTTGTTTTATCGTTCAAGCACAGGTTTGTTTTTGACGCCAGCTGGCAAGTCTTATTATTTAGAAACGCTCAAAATTTTACAGCATTTGGAAATTGCCACGCTCAATCTGATGGCGCATGGGGTGGAGGCAGATACCTTGCGCATTGTGTCGCACCCAACTTTGTGCGCCAAATGGCTCATTCCTACGCTCAAGGGCTTTGGGCGCGCGCACCCTTTGATTCATCTGGACATTGCCGAACAGTCGCACGCGTTGATTGATGATGATATGGATATGGCGTTTTTGTATGGCGATGGGGTGTGGGCGGACATGGAGGTGGTGAAATTATTTGATGAATGTTCGGTGGCGGTGTGTGCGCCAAGCTATGAATGTGATTTTTGTGATGTGCAAAGCCTAAGCTGTGCCACTTTGTTGCAATTGAGAACGCGGCCGCGCGCTTGGCATGATTATTTTAATGAGCAAGGTATTGTACACGAAAAAGCCATGACGGGCGTGCGTTTTGACACCTTTAATGCGTGCATCAATGCTGCCAAAATCGGCTGCGGTGCGGCGCTTGTGCCAACCAGATTTGTGCTTGAAGAGCTACAAAATGGCACATTAAAACTGGCAAACACTTATCAAATGACAGGACAGGGCGCGTATTATATGGCGTATCAGGCGCGACTTGGCAACACCAAAAAAGTACAAGCCATGCTAAGCTGGATAAATCATCATATGCAATTGAATGCTTGAATGCTTGAATGCTTGAATGCTTGAATGCTTGAATGCTTGAATGCTTGATTTGAGTAACGTCATTTTCATTATCAAGAAAAAACAGAATACCCCACCGCCAAATATTCGTTTGTATCATCGCTTCAGAGTTGCCAAAATAATGTTGAATTTGATAAATAAGGGAATATCATGGCAACACCAGCACATCTGCCTGATGGCATGGGCATCGTCCACCCCATCACCCTAAGTCATGGCAACAATGCCCGTGTATGGGACACGGACGGCAAGGCATATATTGATTTTTTTGGTGGGATTGGCGTGCTTAATTTTGGGCATTGCCACCCTGCCATTGTCAATGCCATCACCACACAGGCAAGCAAGCTCACCCATGCCGCTTATAACGCCACTTATCACACCCTTTATACAGACTACATTAAGCGGCTCACTGACATCATCCCGATTGATGATGATTTGTCCGTCATGCTCACCAATAGCGGTGCTGAAGCAGTCGAAAATGCCCTAAAAATCGTCCGCCAAGCCACAGGCAAAGCAGGCGTGATTGCCTTTGATGGCGCATTTCATGGGCGTACGCTTGGCACGGTGAATCTAAATGGTAAAGTCACTCCCTACAAATCAGGCTTGGGGCTCTTGGCAAGTGGCGTGTATCACATTCCCTTTGCCAGTCGTGATACGGGCGTGAGTGTTCAGACGGCTATTGATGCGCTTGAGCGACTCATCAGCGTTGAAGTGGATATAGCGAACATCGGTGCGGTGATTGTCGAGCCTGTACAAGGCGAAGGCGGGTTTGCCGTGATGGATAGTGAGCTTGCCAAGTATCTGCGTGCGTTTTGCGATACGCATGGTATTGTGCTGATTTTTGATGAAATCCAAGCAGGCTTTGGGCGCACAGGCACGCCGTTTGCCTTTAGTCATCTGGGCATTGAGCCTGACATACTCTTACTTGCCAAAAGTATGGCGGGCGGTATGCCACTTGGGGCGGTCGTTGGGCGGGATAAATTCATGCAAGGGCTGATTAAAGGCAGTCTTGGCGGGACTTATTCGGGCAACCCTGTGGCGTGTGCTGCTGCGATGGCGGTGCTTGAGATTATGGCGGATGATACGCTGTGGCAAAACGCCAAACGCTACGCCGACACGCTTGAGATGACCATCAGCACTTGGCAACAAGACGGTATCAACGACTGGGTGGCAGGTTTGACAGGCATTGGTGCGATGCGTGGCATTATCCTAAAACACCCCAAATACGGCACGCATCCTAAGGTCATGGACTATGTGCTGACTACCGCAAGAGATAAGGGCTTATTACTCATGCCAAGTGGCAAATATCGCCATATCATTCGCCTATTGCCCCCATTGACCATTGAGATGGATACCTTGAGTAAGGGCTTAAACATTTTAAAAGATGTCTTGGCAAGTATTCCTGATGAGATTTAAGTGGGTTTTTAAGCAATGCTCTGCATCATTTTCAACCTTAAACCGTTTTCGTAGGTTGTGGTTGAGCGATAGCGAAACCCAACATTTTAAATGATTGATTTTATTTAAAATTTATCAAAAAATTGTTGGGTGTCATTCTTCCACTAAGCTTACAAAATTCATTTTTTATAAAATCAATGAGTAAATTTTTTGATAAATACAAGGAGTTTTTATGAGTCAATTTACCCCAAAAGCCGATATTCGCCACGCCTTTTCGCTAGCGATGTCAAAAATGTACCAAACCGAAGTGCCATTGTACAAAGATTTAATGGACTTAGTTGCTGACATCAATGCTGATACACTTGCCAAAGATAGTGAATTAAAACAACATCTTAGCAATACAGGCGAGCTGTCTCGCATTGATTTGGAGCGACATGGGGCGATTCGCTTGGGGCTACCGAGCGAGCTTGCTACCATGCGTCGTCTATTTGCAGTGATGGGGATGTATCCTGTGGGCTATTATGACCTTGCCCCTGCCGGCGTGCCTGTACATTCAACGGCGTTTCGTGCTATTGACAGTAATGAGCTACAGATGAGTCCGTTTCGGGTGTTTTGCTCGCTACTGCGCCCTGAACTTATTGATGATGACGCCTTGCGTGATACCGCCCTACAAACCTTGCAAAACCGCCAAATTTTTAGCGATGGCGTGCTGTTTTTGATTGATAAACACGAACAAGACGGCGGACTGAACGCTGATGATGCCGATAAGTTTGTCTCTGAAGCCATCAAAACCTTTCAATGGCACAAAATATCGCCCGTTTCCAAAGCGTTTTATGAACAGCTATTATCACAGCATCGCTTGATTGCCGATGTGGTGGGGTTTTATGGGCCGCACATCAATCACCTAACGCCACGCACACTAGATATTGACGCAGTACAAGACGAAATGGGTCGCCGTGGCATCACCGCCAAAGAAATCATTGAAGGGCCGCCACGCCGCAACTGCCCGATTTTGCTACGCCAAACGAGCTTTAAAGCACTCAATGAAGCCATTACCTTTACAGGCGATGGGCAAGAAGCAGGTAGCCATACCGCACGATTTGGCGAGATTGAACAGCGTGGCATTGCCTTGACGCCAAAGGGTCGTGCGCTGTACGACGAACTACTTGCCAAAGCACGAGCCAGTCTTGTCACCACGCCCGAAAAAGACCCTGATGCGTATTATCAGGCTTTGTCAGAGAGCTTTACCACCTTCCCTGATGATTATCAGGCACTCTACAATGACGGCTTGGCGTATTTTTATTATCAGCTTAGTGATGATTTTGCCAGCAAAGATATGGGCGATAAATCAGTGCAAACCCTGCTAAACAATGGCGTACTGCGACTTGAGCCGATTGTCTATGAAGACTTTTTGCCTGTGTCGGCGGCAGGGATTTTTCAGTCTAATCTGGGTGATGATGCCAAATCAGGCTATGATGGTGCATCCAACCAAGCCGCCTTTGAGCGTGATTTGGGTGTGGCCGTCTATGATGAATGCACGCTCTATCAAGCGATGATGGATAAGTCATTGGCAGAGTGTTTAGAAAAATTATCTAAATAAATTATCTTTAGCAAGTTACAACACCCCAAAGGCATGGTATTTGGGGTGCTTTGTATCAGTTAGCCTGCGATGCCTAAAGTGTTTAAATGATCTAGGTATGACTATCTGCTATTAGATTGTATACAAATAAAGTGCTAAGCTTTAATCAATATTCTGCATTGATATTGTTTTACCAAGATTGAGCACCCAATCAGCGCTCTTAATTGTTTCAGGTCGGTGCGCTATCATCACTCGTGTGATACCTAGTGATTTGATCATTTTATTAATCTGATGCTCTTTTTTAATATCCAAATGGCTAGTGGCTTCATCCAAAAATAAAATTTTTAGTCTACGATATAGGGCGCGAGCAATAAAAATACGTTGCTTTTGACCACCTGATAGTATATTGCCCATATCGCCGACAAGCGTCTGATAGCCCATAGGCATTGTCATGATTTCATCATGAATCCCAGCCATAATAGCACATTGCTCCACCCATTCATTGTCTGGTTTATCATCAAAAAAGCTGATATTTTCAGCTAAAGAGCCTGCAAATAGTGTGTCATCTTGACTAACACAGGCAATAATATCACGAGCATTTAGCTCTGCCATGCTGTGGTGAACCTTACCTGCAATTTTAATCTCCCCTGATTTGGGTGTAAGCTCACCCATAAGCAGGCTCATCAGTGTACTCTTTCCACAACCTGTTGCTCCAACGATGGCTACAGATTCTTTGTCTTTAATATGAAAACTTAAGTTGTTAATAATGCTGGGCTCATCATCATTGTAAGTAAAGGATAGGTTATTTACTTGTATGTCATAAACGGATGTATCTTTTTGTTCTATTAGGGGTAGATAGTCATTTTTTTCTGTTTTTTCTAATACAATGTCAGCAAGTCTTTCACCATGTAAGTTTAACATTTTTACTTCAATAAATTTATCTATTAGATTGCTTACTCGCCCACCAAACTGATTTTTATAGGCGATAAATGCCATTAAAATGCCAACTGTAAAAGTGCCATTAATGACTAGATTTGCACCCAAATAGATAATGATAAGATTTTCAAGTCCAAAAATGATACCATTAATAAATCCAAACATAAGCCCTAATTTTTGGGTGTAAAGCCCTGCATTAATGGTATTAACAAATAAAGTAAGCCATGTACTCTTTCTTATATCTTCCTTATTAAAACGTTTAATAACACGAATACCGCGCATAGTCTCCATAAAATGCGTACTTTGCTTGGCAGCATGTATGATTTGTTCTTCGGTAGCTTGTTTTAGGGGTGTATACCAAAGAAAACGCAAGAGTCCATATATCATCATTGCACCCACTGCAACCCATGCCAAAGCTGGACTATAAAAGAACATCAATACAAGTGTAAATACTGTCATCATGCCATCTAAGACAACGGTCAAAAACGTTGTGGTCAGCGTAGACTGAATACTGTCAATTGCTCCAAAACGAGAAATAATATCACCCAAATGTCTTTTTTGAAAAAATTGACTGGGTAGATGTGTTAAATGATGAAAAACATTAGCCTTCCATTGGATATTGAGTGTGGTGGAAATATACATACTTATCCATGATTGAAGTAAGCTTGTTAGCTGTGTTAAAAACATGAGTATGCCAAAGCCAATAACCAGTGTCGTTAATAAATCTTTATCAGCCGATACAATGGCGTGGTCAATCACCCACTGCATAAAAAATTGACTGGTTAGAGCAAATATTTCTAGCACCAATGCTAAAATCAATATCTGTCCCAAAGGCTTGTAAAGTCCTTTTATTTCGCCAATTAACTTAAATAAACGAATATTAACCTTATCTTCTTTTTTCTCAAAATCACTATCCGCCCACACCTCTAGGGCTATCCCTGTAAAATGATCTGACGCCTCTTGAATGGTCATTATTCTTTGTCCAGCACTTGGATCTAGGATAGTAATTTTAGTTTTGGATACGGATTTTAATACCACAAAGTGATTCATATCCCAGTGCAAAATACATGGCGTACGCAGCCGATTAAGTTCATTCAATTCTAGCCTTAAAGGGCGCGTGCTAAGCTTCATTTGCTCAGCAATCTTAATAAGCGTGTGCAAAGTTGCACCTTTTTGGGAAATGGGATATTTTTGGCGCAAACTCCATAAATCAGTCAGATACCCATGATAATGAGCTATCATAGCAAGGCAAGCCAGTCCACACTCAGCAGATTCGGTTTGTAAAATAATGGGTAGTTTGGCTGATAAACCAAAATTAATGCGTTTTAAAAAATCCATGACTAAGATTATCCATAAAAACTGTGGCAACAAAAAAGGTGCAATTGCACCCATGACAAATTGATTGGTTTAAATTTTACCTGTGATACTGTAAAGTGGTTCAAGCACCCATTCATATAATTTGCGTGTTTCATGCATGACATCACCCTCCAAGGTCATGCCAACTGCTAGGGGCAGTTCTTTGCCATAGGCTGTTATGGTTTGCTTATCTAGATGTATCTTAATAACATACATCGGCTCATTGGCGATTTGTTCAGTGGCTGATACTGTGCCAATGGTGGGTAAGTTTTGTCCTGCATGAGCAGTTTTGGCAACAGAGATAATACGTCCCTTGGCATGTCCAAATTTCTGATAAGGATACGCTACATAGCGGAGCAATACTTCATCATCCATCTTAACAAAACCAATAGCACGACTAGGCACATACATCACCGCAATCAAATGGCTGTCATTAGGCAGAATGCTTACAAGTGACTGACTGCTATCCACAAATTGCCCCACATCGGCATGAGCGACACTTGCCACACCATCTACTTGGGCTTTAATAAACAAAGTATCGTTGGCTTGGTTTTGGATGCTATCGCTTTTGTTGTCAGACAATGTGCGTTCATATTGTAGAAGTGTTGCTTTATGCTCATGCTCTAGACGGTATAAAGCTATGGCTTGCTCTTTGATTTGTCTGGCAATGACTTCTTTCTCTCTCGAGAGCGGTTAAACTATTTAGCTGTGTATTGTATGCCATTGTTTGTGATTCTAGCTCTTGCTTGGGTACAGCCTCACTTTGCATGGCAAATTCATATCGCGCCAAAGTCTCTTTGGCAATGGCAACCTGATGTGCCTGTAAATCCATTTGAGCTTGTAGCTTGTCCATGTCTATTTGTAGACGCTCTATGGTGTTTGCGATATTTCTTTTTTCGGCAGATTGAGCATGCTTGGTGCGAGTGACTTCATGTTCTATCAGCTGTCTTTTGAATGCCAGTTCTTTGTCTAGCATGCTTTGTACATTACCAGCATCAGTATGGCGAGCAGTAGAGATTTTGTACAAAACATCTCCTGCCTTGACTGTCTGACCTTCAAAAACATGTTTTTCTGTTATCACACCTGCTGTTGTGGTATAGACTTGTACCAACCCTTTGTTGGGAATGAGTTGACCTTTGACTGTACTACGCTTGGTATATTCACCCCATACCAAAAATATAATCAGTACAAGCCCTGCCATAAACGCACAAAACGTCAAAAAAGCAAAGCTAATCGGCGTTATTATCACAACCTTACCCGCCCAATCTATTTTTTGGGCGGATAGGGCTTCAGGGCGGAATAGACTGGAGATAGGCAATCAATCACCGTAGTTATTGCCTGATGTGTCTTGGTTGTCATGCTTTAATACGCTATTAAATCCTTTAACTGATCTTTCGGCTAATCCACCACCTGCAGCTCCTGAAAAAGATGCCACATAAGTATTACTGAATCTTTGACTCAACATACCAGCTACAATTGAACCTGTCATACCTTCTGCGGTAATATCGTTGCCAGCCGTAATATTATACATCGCATGAGTACCTCCACCTACTGCGCCACCCGATACAATAGCTCGCCCAGCAGGACTATTGACAGACTTAGACACTTCAAGAGTTGCTCTTACAAGTGGTGCCATACCGCCAGAAACTGATAGTAATTCCTGAAAATTTAATTCACGCATACCATTCTCCTATTGACCAAAAATATAAAGTTGAAAAAATAAAAATAGCTTATCTAAAACCATTGGCATAGTAAATACAATAACACATAAAAACAAAAAAGCTATCGTTTTATTCCACCAATCAATATATATATGATTTTTTACCATATCTTTTGTCATGAAAACAATACAACCAATGATAGATATTATTATCATGATAGTTTCATAGCGCTCATACATGTATTTACCTACTGGTCAATTTGTACGTTCTCTGATATACATTATGCCCATACCAACCATTATCCCGTATATAAACCAATACAAATAAGGATCAAAATTGGTAATTTTTTGCAAAATCAAAATAGTCACACCTGGACCTACTATACCAATAATTAGCCTTAAACCATAACTTTTTATCTGCATATAAAACCTCTTTTTTTTAATTTTGGTAAAATTTCTATAAAGAACACAATAAAATAAATATCAGTACCATCATCAATGGCTGCACGATTTTCATATTAAAATTACCATATTCTGTTATCAATACAGATAAAATAAAAGAATTTAAATCTGACATTGCTAAAGTAATAATCGTCATCTTTTTGTCCATAATATTAATCCGTATGATAGCTGCCGATTTTAATTTCTTGATTTATATTTAATTTAAAATATTCTAAAAAATTAGCGAGATTGCGACTTAGTCTTAATCATTTTTTTTGACATCTTAGAAGAAATAATCATTATAAATATAAACAATAACCATGAACTTGCATTTGATAAATCAAATAAAGATTTAATAAACATATATATCAAGAAACCTATTGTAAATAAAACCCATCCGCAATCACTAACAATATTTTTTAATAATTTTTTCATTTAAGGTAGTCCTCCAGAATACTCTAATTCGTAAGGTTCAGTAATTGTTCTATATTTACGATACCATTCCCAATTAAAATTTTCTACAAAATGTCCAATAACTGTACCAACTTCCATACCTTTTGTTCCACCAAGCCTTTGTCCAGCAATACCTCCTATTAGAGCGCCCCAACCAGGCGGTTTTGATAAATCTGTTTTTGGTAATCTCAAAGGCTGATTACCGCTATCCCCATAATCATTCCCAGACTGATCTGCCGCGCCACCAGAGACCATCTTAATTTGTTCAATGCTTAATTCAAACATAAAGTTACTTCTATTGACAACAATACATTAAAGTATTAACTCAATAATATCAATTAATAATATTGAGTTCTTTTATTTTACATATTAATTTTATTTAAAGATAAAATTAATATGTAAAATAATAAATACTGTACAAAAAATTAATAAATATGAGTATGATAAGCTAATCGGCGTTACTCTCACAACCTTACCCGACCAATCTATTTTTTGGGCGGAATAGACTGGACATGATAGGTATTATTATTTATGAATAAATTTATCATAAACCTTGCCAATCAAAAAATTAGAGAGTGCTATCATAAGGTATAATACAAGCATATATGCAGCCATTCCTAAAATAGCATTATCAGGAATTATATCATTGTAATTTTGATAAACCGCTTTTTATGATGCAAAAAATAATAGAATGGTCAAAATTCTAAATACATTCATCACTTTATCGCACATTTTATAATTTCTACACCTTAAATGATTCATTATTATAAAGAATAATATTTTTGGTGGTTACAAATATAATTTAAAAGGATTGCTTAGTGGATTTTTTAACATTAGCATATATTTTATCAAGTAAGGTTAAAGTCAAAAATATAGCAATAGCCAATACCACAATGACAATCATTGCGTAATTACTTAAAAAATCATAATATTTGTTATATACCAAGTTGTATATACCAAATAAGCTTAAAATAACGGTGGCGCGCAAAAAAATATCATATAAAATTCTCACTATTATTAATTAATGACTTAAAATTTTTGGTTTCGCTATCGCGGAGCCACAACCTACAAAAATAGTTTAAAGTTGAGAATGACGTATGATATTTAAATTTTTATTTTATAAAATTTTAAATATCAACTGCTTTATCTAGTCGTTATGAAATAGACCATTTTGAAGTTGTTTATCAATATCTCTCTTGTGATTTTCACCTATTTGATGATAATCCCTAGTTTCTATATAATGCCCAACCAAGAAACCGATAGCAGATCCCTGTGCCCCAAATGCGCCACCTGCAATTGAAGTTGCTGTGGATATCAAACCTGGCTCGCCAACTTGTCTATTTGTCCATTTTATATCATTTTTATTATTAGAACTATCCCCATAATCATTCCCAGACTGATCTACCGCACCGCCAGAGACCATCTTGATTTGTTCAATGCTTAATTCAAACATAAAGTTACTCTTATTGACAGTAATAAATTAAAGTATTAACTCAATAATATCCAATTGTGCCATTTGAGCTATCGCCAACCTCACTTCATTGGATATGCTTTTATCAGTGTTTTGTAAAAGGTTACTTACACTAATGGGTTCGCGTTGTGTGATTTTTTTAAGTAAAGATTGGCTGTCATCATTGATATTAATCTTTAAGCCATTGGCAATGACATAACCTTTTTCAAGTGTTCTGCCATCTACAATATTGGATACAATCAATGTTGTTTTTTTGCGAATATTAGTTGCCAAATAGTAGTATAAATCACAGAGAATATAAATGCACCAAACAGTGTTTTCCAATAGCTCAAAGATTGAAAAATGATAAAATTAACACCTATCCACATTAAAAACATATGAATAAATCTTAATAAACTATCTTTTGCTTTAGTCATATTACCACCAACAAGTTGCAAGATGGTAAGCTCCACCACCGATTGATCCACCAACTGCGCCAACGCCTGCTCCTAATGGTGCTCCAACTCCTGCAGCTATTGCTCCAGATGTAGCCCCTCCTATCGCACCAGTAATCGCTCCACCTACTACACTTTTTCCAAAATTTTGCCAACTACAAGAGTCATTTTTATCGTTTTTATCGTTAGAACTATCCCCATAATTATTCCCAGACTGGTCTGCCGCGCCACCAGAGACCATCTTGATTTGTTCAATGCTTAATTCAAACATAAAGTTACTCCTATTAACAAAGGTAAATTAAGTATTAAATTAATAATATTAATTTACTTTATTTTTTAAAATAACTAATTTTATTTAAAGATAAAATCAAGATGCAAAACAATAAATACTGTGCAAAAAAATCAATGAATATAGGTATGCTTATATTTTGCAAAAATATACAATAAATCACATACATACAAATACAAGAAATAATAGCTGATATAAAAATATTTTTAAAAGAATAATTTCTGAAATTCATAGCATTTCCTGAATTAAAAAATTATGACCACAGTTATGGTTCTTTATACCAATATATTAAATGATTAGTCATTATGAAATAGCCCATTTTGCAACTGCCTATCTACAGAATTTTTATAATTTTCACCTAACTGATGATAGTCAATATTTTCTATTTTATGCCCCACATAAGACCCTGCCAAACCCAAAGCTGGAGATGCCCAAGGTGCAGCTGGTCCAGTATAAGCTCCAGCAATAGTTCCAACTGCCCCTCCTATACCCTGACCCCAAGAAAAGTTGCTATTTGTTTTATTGCTACCGCTATCCCCATAATCGTTCCCAGACTGATCTGCCGCACCACCAGAGACCATCTTGATTTGTTCAATACTTAATTCAAACATAAAGTTACTCCTATTGACAGTAATAAATTAAAGTATTAACTCAATAATATCCAATTGTGCCATTTTGGCTATTGCCAACCTAACATCATTGGATATACTGTTATCGGTTACCTGTAAAAGATTGCACAAACTAATTGGCTCATATTGCATAATTTGCTTAAGTAAATATTGACTATCGTCATTGATACTAATCTTTAAGCCATTGGCAATGACATAACCTTTTTCAAGCGTTCTGCCATCTACAATGTTAGATACAATCAATGCATCATCAGGAATGTCATTTGCATCGGCATTGGCATTACCAAACAACTGCATATTAAAAGCACTGTCGCTGCGATAGTTCGCCATATGTTCTTGCATGAATTTATCATAAACCACAGGGTCTGTCATGATGGCAGACAATTCATTGCAAGCTTTTGTAATATTATCTTTGTCACTTTCCCAGTCAGACAAATTGTATCTTAAGGGTAGGATATTGGGGGTTTGTTTGGTTAGCCATTGCATATAGTCATAGCCTGTTGGGGCAAATGTTCCTATCGCCAAATGGAATGTCTCGCAACCCATGGGAACAGGATTGTGCCACCATCCACGCGGAATATATAGCACATCACCAGCTTCCAATACAATCTCCATATCAGGTATGGTTGGCTCTGGTACATCCACATCTTTGGACTGTTGCATATATAACGGACTTTCAAAATTGGGTTTGTATAACGCCCAATGTTTTTTGCCCATAAGTTGCACTGCAAAGACATCACGAGTATCCCAATGGCTCTTAAAAGAAGCATCACTACCAAACGCCAAATAGCCACTTACCACAGTCGGTGCTTGCACAAAATGGGAAATTTGTTTTGCCAAACCGTCTACAAAAGGTTCATCGTTGATGCGATTATAGACAATGGTTGCGCCATGCTTCATATGATGATAAATGGCAGATTTAATAAAACGATAGCGAGTACGCCCCATGTCATCAAAGCTTTCTACATACTCAGAAATAGGTACGATTTCACCTTTTCTAAGGCGAAAAAGCTCATCTGTGGGATTGGCTCGTTGATATAATTCGTTGATTTGTTTTCAAGTAATATTCAAATCTTTGACTGCGCCTTTGAAGACTTTGGGTGCTTGTTATAATACCTGTTGCCTAAAATCTTGAGATGACATGGTAAAATCTATATGCATATAGTTCTCATTCCTATTTAAAAATAATTCCTATTTGCAATAGTATAATGGAATATTAAGAAAATCAACAAATTTTATCGGATATTTTATACACTTTATACTAAAAACTCTCGTTTTGTTGCCATTAATTATAATTGCCACTAAAAGAATTTTGGTCATTTTTGGTTTTGTGCATTTTAAAGGCTTGTCTATCTGTATTACTCTGCTTACAATAAAACCTACTCACCATTCCAGCTAGGAATAGCACCAAGAAATTTCAGCGGTTGCACTTTTGTACAAAACACGCTAAGTTATTAGTATCGAGCAAACCGTAACTTACAAGGAGTTTTTTATGTCTTTAGTCAATCAAACCCAAGCCCTACTTGCCAAAATGGGCGTATCAGATGTTTATCTTAGCGGTGATTATGCCGTCCATAGTCCGATTGATGGCAGTGAAATTGCCAAAGTTGCCCTACATTCCACCGATGATGCCCATACTGCTATTACCCAGTCCAAAGCCGCCTTTATCGCATGGCGAACCATACCTGCGCCCAAGCGTGGCGAATTGGTACGGATTTTGGGCGAAGTATTGCGTGAGCACAAGGATGATTTGGGGGCTTTGGTATCGATTGAAGCAGGTAAAATCACCGCCGAAGGCTTGGGCGAAGTCCAAGAAATGATTGATATTTGTGATTTTGCGGTTGGCTTATCTCGTCAGTTATACGGCTTGACCATCGCATCCGAACGCCCAAGCCATCATATGCGTGAAACATGGCATCCGCTTGGGGTGGTGGGCGTGATTTCTGCGTTCAATTTCCCTGTGGCGGTCTGGTCGTGGAATGCCGCCCTTGCGTGGGTGTGTGGCAACTCGGTGGTCTGGAAACCGTCTGAAAAAACGCCACTGACCGCCATCGCTTGCCAAGCATTGTTTGAAAAAGCGGCTGCCAAATTCACCCAAAGCACAGGCATCGCTGTGCCACAGGGCTTATCAGCACTGCTACTTGGCAAAGCGGATGTCGGCAATGCCTTAGTTGAAAGCCATGATGTCGCCTTGGTGAGTGCCACAGGTAGCACACGCATGGGTCGCTTGGTTGCGCCAAAAGTTGCCGAGCGTTTTGGTAAGTGCTTGCTTGAGCTTGGTGGCAACAACGCCATGATTGTTACCCCAAGTGCGGATTTGGAGTTGGCAGTGCGAGCGATTTTGTTCTCGGCGGTGGGTACGGCAGGTCAGCGCTGCACCACGCTACGCCGTCTGTTTGTCCATGATAGTATCAAAGATGTCGTGCTTGAGCGTGTCAAAAAATCTTATGCCAGCGTGAGTATCGGCAATCCGATGCAGGGCAATCTCGTTGGGCCGCTCATTGACAAAGACAGCTTTGATGCCATGCAAAACGCCATCAGCCGTGCCGTTGCCGAAGGTGGCGTGCTGACAGGTGGCGAGCGAGTGCTTGCGGACACTCATCCTGATGCCTATTATGTCAAGCCTGCCATCATTGAGATGCCAAGCCAAACTGATGCGGTCAAGACAGAAACCTTTGCACCGATTTTGTATGTGATGAGCTATAGCGATTTTGATGAAGTCATTGCCCTTCAAAACGATGTCCCACAAGGCTTATCATCATGTATCTTTAGTGATAGCGTCAAAGAAGCGGAGTATTTTTTGAGCGCCAGTGGTAGTGATTGCGGTATCGCCAATGTCAATATCGGTACAAGCGGTGCTGAAATCGGCGGTGCTTTTGGTGGTGAAAAAGAAACTGGCGGCGGTCGTGAATCAGGCTCGGACGCTTGGAAAAACTATATGCGTCGCCAAACCAACACAGTGAACTATTCATCAGAATTGCCTTTGGCACAGGGCATTGTGTTTGATTGATAC
>JBGXSA010000022.1:0-74479 GCA_041811915.1 Moraxella sp.
CTGGTGCATGATTTCACGGGTGATGCGGATGGCATCGCGGAACTCTTGCCAGTCTTGTTCGTGCGACATATAGTTAAATAAAATGCTTGGATGGTCGTGCGGATTCAAGGATTTTAGGCGAATGCGACCGCGTGAGGGCGAGCGCATGGAGCCGACATGCGCCTGAAAACCGTGTTCATTCACCGCATTGGTGCCATTATAATTAATCGCCACTGGCAAAAAGTGAAACTGAATGTTTGGCCACTCAAATTCTGGGCGAGTACGGATAAAGCCACCTGCCTCAAACTGATTGCTTGCGCCGATGCCTGTTCCCATAAACAGCCACTCAGCCCCGATGGCTGGCTGATTGTACCATTTTAGGGCAGGGTATAGGGAGACAGGTTTGGTGCATTCGTATTGTAGATACATCTCCAGATGATCTTGCAGATTTTCACCCACGCCAGGCAAATCTTGCACGACAGGGATGTTAAATTCATCGAGCAGCGCTTTACTACCCACGCCTGAGCGCTGTAGGATCTGTGGTGAGGCGATTGCCCCTGCCGAGACGATGACTTCACGATTGGCGTGTACGATGGTAGGCTGAGTGTCGTTGCCTTGTAGGTACTGCACGCCGATGGCTTTTTTGCCTGAAAATAGCACTTTATCGGTCACGGCATGGGTTTTGATGGTGAGATTCGGGCGGTGTTTTGCCATATCCAGATAGCCACGCGCGGTAGATGAGCGACGACCGTTTGGCGTGACGGTGCGATCCATCGGGCCAAAACCTTCTTGCTGATAGCCGTTTAGATCATCGGTGCGTGGATAGCCTGCTTGCACACCTGCCTCCACCATGGCATTAAACAGCACATTATTGCCAATATTTTGTCCACGCTGTGAGGTGGTCACACGCACAGGACCGTCGCCACCGTGATAGTCATTTTCGCCAATATCACGGGTTTCTGATTTGCGATAATAAGGCAAGCAGTCGGCATAGCTCCAGTTTTCAAGCCCCTTTATCGTCGCCCAATTATCCAAATCCATGGCATTGCCACGGATATAGCACATCCCATTAATAAGAGATGAACCACCCAAGCCCTTGCCACGACCGCACTCCATGCGGCGGTTGTTCATATAAGGTTCAGGGTCGGTCAGATATGCCCAGTTATAGCGGCGACCTTGTAGCGGATAGGCCAATGCCGCTGGCATTTGCGTGCGAAAATCAAGGCGATAATCAGGTCCACCTGCTTCTAATAATAAGACAGTCACATCAGCGTCTTCGGTCAGGCGAGTGGCAAGCACATTGCCTGCTGAGCCTGCACCGATGATGATATAATCATAAGCTTGGGTCATGTTTTTATCCTTTTTATTTTAACCGTTAATTTTTAATTATTGATAAAATTATTCGCTGAATAGTTACTCGCTAAAGACCGATGCAAATTCACCCATTTCCACCTGCACTGATTTGATGCGAGTATAATGTTGAAGGGTGGTCAAGCCATTTTCACGCCCCACGCCTGACTGCTTATAGCCACCCACAGGCATCTTAGCGTCCGACTCGCCCCAGGTGTTAATCCAGCAAATTCCTGCTTGCAGCTGATGAATGATGTGATGAGCGGCATTGATATCGTGCGTGACGACACCTGCCGCCAAGCCATAATCGGTGTCATTGGCACGGCGGATGGCTTCATCGACCGTCTCATAAGTCAAAATACTCATCACTGGTCCAAAAATCTCATCACGCACAATGCTCATCTCATCGGTGCAGTCGCTAAAGACAGTCGGCATCACAAATGCCCCACTTGCCAATTCACCAACTTCTTCGGCGGTGGCACGGTATCCGCCATACAAAAGCGTTGCCCCAGCTTGTTTGCCTTGCTCGATATAATCTAGGACTTTGTCCATATGGGCAAAGCTTGCCACAGGCCCCATGTTGGTGGCAGGGTCGGTCGGATCGCCAAGTCTAACAAACTTCATGCGAGCGACAATGGCTTGTTCAAATTTTTGTTTTAATGATTTTGGGATAAAGACGCGTGTGCCGTTGGTGCAGACTTGTCCTGAGCTGTAATAGTTTGCCATCATCGCCACATCTGCCGCCAAATCGATATCGGCATCTTCACAGATGATAAGCGGTGATTTACCGCCCAGCTCCATGGTGACTTCTTTGAGCGAAGAGTTGGCAGCTGATGCCATCACTTTTTTGCCTGTTGGTACACTGCCTGTAAAAGAAATTTTTTCAATCTCTGGGTGTTCGGTCAGCCAGCCACCGACATCACCGCCGCCTTGAACGACATTGAATACGCCATCAGGCACGCCAGCTTCGGTGTAGATTTCGGCAAGCTTAAAGGCGGCCAGTGGAGTGATTTCGCTTGGCTTAAAAATCATCGCATTGCCCGCTGCCAGTGCAGGGGCAGATTTCCATAGGGCGATTTGAATGGGATAATTCCACGCCCCAATCCCTGCCACCACGCCCAAAGGCTCTCGGCGTGTATAAAAAAAGCTGGACTCACGCAAAGGCACTTGAATGCCTTCGATAGCAGTGGCAAGTCCTGCATAATACTCCAGCACATCAGCACCTGTGACGATATCCACGGTGGCAGTTTCGCTCATTGCTTTACCTGTGTCTGCTGTCTCAAGCTTGGCAAGCTCATCATTACGCTTACGCAAAATCTCCACCGCTTTGAGCAGAATACGACTACGCTCCACCGCAGTCATGGCTGCCCACACTTTTTGTCCTTCTTTGGCGGACTTGACGGCTTTATCAATATCATCTTGGGAGGCGGACTGAATGCTGGCGATTACCTCGCCTGTGGCAGGATTGACGGTGTCAAAAGTTTTGCCACTGGTGGCATTGACGTATTTGCCGTGGATGTATAATTGTAATACAGACATCATAAACTCCTATTTGGTTTAAATCATTCTGATTTGTTATCAAATATAAAAAATCTTGCTGATAATTCAAAACTAGGCTATGATAACAAAATTTTAATTCGTTCGCAAATCATTGATTTATAACATAAATTTTGTTATATAAATGTAAATTCGGTTTTAAAAAAGTATTTTTTTATGTAGTTTTTTGTAAATTTTAAAACAATTGAATGACAAAATTAATAACACTCATTTAATAACAATCGGGAAGTGCTTATGACAAATCCATCTGTTGATGTTGTATCTTCTGACAATACCAATTCGCAAAATCAACAAAAAAGTCAATTAAATCGCGTCGTGTTTTTTTGTTCGGCGGCAATCATTGTCTTTTTTAGTTTATATACCATGCTGTTTAATGACAGTGCGTCTATGATTTTGGATAATGTCTTAAATTGGGTGAGTAATACCTTTGGATGGTATTACTTTTTTGCTGCCAGTGTGTATATTATTTTTGTGCTATTTCTTGCGTGTTCTCGTTATGGGGATATTAAGCTTGGGCCCAAGCATTCTCAGCCAGAGTTTAGTTTATTAAGCTGGTCTGCGATGTTGTTTGCAGCAGGTATTGGCATTGATTTGATGTTCTTTTCGGTGGCAGAGCCAATTATGCAATACATGAATCCGCCTGTCGGTGAAGCCCAATCGGTGGAAGCAGCTCGCCAAGCATTGACATGGACGATTTTTCACTATGGCTTGACAGGGTGGTGTATGTATGCACTCATTGGCATTGCACTGGGCTATTTTGCTTATCGTTATAATTTGCCTTTGAGCATTCGCTCGGCACTGTATCCGATGATTGGCAAAAAAATCAATGGCATTGCTGGTGATACCGTCGATGTGGCGGCGATTTTGGGGACAATTTTTGGGATTGCCACCACTTGCGGTATTGGTGTGGTACAGCTCAATTATGGATTGCACATCATTTTTGATTTACCAGAGACGATGATTTGGCAAATTGCTCTGATTGCCTTGGCGGTTGCGATTACTATCGTGTCAGCAACCACAGGAGCATCCAAGGGGATTAAAATTTTATCCGAACTGAATATTTATTTTGCCTTGGGTTTGATTTTGTTTGTACTATTTTTGGGTAATACCAAGTTTTTATTGGGTGCGATTGTTACCAATGTGGGCGATTATTTGAGTCGTTTTCCGATGATGACTTTGGATAATTTTGCATATCATCAAACTCCAGAGCAAGAGCAATGGATTAAAGATTGGACGCTGTTTTTTTGGGCGTGGTGGATTGCATGGTCGCCATTTGTGGGACTGTTTTTGGCACAAATTTCCAAAGGTCGCACCATTCGCCAGTTTGTTGTCGGTACGCTGTCAATTCCGTTTATGTTTACGCTAGCTTGGCTGTCTATTATGGGCAACAGCGCATTGGATCAAGTGTTTGCAGGGCATTTGGAATTTGCCAATCAAGTGATTGCACGACCTGAAATTGGCTTTTATGAATTATTGTCATTTTATCCGTGGTTTAGCTTTACGGCGATTGTGGCGTTTGTCTCTGGTCTTTTGTTTTATGTGACTTCGGCGGATTCTGGGGCGATTGTGCTTAGTAACTTTAGCTTCAAAAGCGATGATAATCATGTGACACCGCCTGTGTGGATTCGCATTTTTTGGGCGGTGGCAATCGGTACTTTGACGGCGGTTATGCTGATGACAGACGGTATTACTGCCCTACAAAAAGCGACGATTATTATGGGCTTGCCGTTTAGTTTTGTGATGTTTTTTGTGATGGCAGGGCTGTTTAAATCTTTGCGTTTGGAGGATTTTAGAGAAGCATCCACGCTCATTCATGCTGCACCTGTGGCGGGCAATGTGGACATTCATAACTGGCAAGCGCGCCTTGAACGGATTACCTCTTATCCTGACAAAGCTGCAACCAAACATACGCTTGATAATATCTGCTTGCCTGCCATACAAGCGGTCGCTGATGAGCTTGCCAAAAAAGGCTTGGCAGTGGCAGTCAATCAGACGCCCAATGAACAGGATGAGCTGTATCAAATTAACCTAGAAATCAGCTATCAAAACGAGCAAAATTTTATCTACGGCATTCATCCTGTGGCGTACCCTGTGCCGATACGTCCAATTGTGCCTGATGCTCAAGATGAATATTATCGCCTTGAAACCATGTTGTTTGACGGTCTGCAAGGCAATGATTTATCGGGTTATGATAAAGAACAAGTCATCAATGACATTTTGGATAAATATGAACGACATCGCGCGTTTTTGCACATCAACCGTGAGACGCCTGGCAATCGTCCTGTGTTTGATGAGTGATTTTGTAGGGCTTTGCCATTACAAAAATTAGCAATGTTTTAAGATTGGGGCGTGTTGATATTGCATACGCCCCAATCTTAAATGATAAGCTGCGTTTAAAAGACCGATAAAAAAATCAGCCCAACTTGAGCTGATTTTTGTTTTTATTGATTTTTTTGCAGATTGGGGTCGGCAAAAATAACCTCTTCTTCCACAAATTCAGGCTTGACTTTGACTACAAAATCCTCGCGCGACAATCCCATCATCAAAGGAATTGAGCTTGCAATGTACATGGATGAATAAGTACCTGCAATCAGACCAATCAACAGCGCGACCGAGAACCAAAACAAACCTGCACCGCCCAAAAACAGCATGGCAAATACAACAACCAATACTGTGCTGATGGTCATGAAAGTACGGCGCAAGGTTTCGGTCAAAGACAAATCCACAATCTGTCTTGGGCTAACCCCACGCACACGGCGAAAGTTCTCACGAATGCGGTCATAAACAACAATCGTATCGTTTAATGAATAGCCGATAAGCGCCAAAATCGCCGCCAAAACAGTCAAATCAAATGGCCAACCAAAAATAGCAAAAGCACCCAGCGTGACAATGGTATCATGAAACAATGCCAAGATTGCGCCCACACCAAGCTTAAACTGAAAGCGCACAGCCACATAAATGAGCATGGACAGCAAAGCAACTGCCAGTGACAATAAAGAGTTCATATAAATTTCATCACCAAGCTGACCGCCGATGATGTTAAGGTTGTCCACCTTGACGCTGTTGTTGCTCAAAGACAGTGCTTGCGTGAGATTTTCTGTGATGGTCGCAGCGTCGCCTTCTTGTGGTGGCAATCGCACAAGCAGCTCTTGACGCGTACCAAGATACTGCACAACCGCGTCATTAAAGCCTTTATTTTCAAGTGCTTGCACAACTTGAGCGGATTCTACAGGATTGGCATAGCTGACATCGGCAGATACCCCGCCTGTAAAATCCAAGCCAAGATTCAAACCGCGCAAAATAATAGCAGCAATGCTGATGATAACAAGCAAAGCAGACAAGATGGCCATGGGCTTTTCAAATTTCATAAACGGCAAAATGCGCCCTGTGATGCTTTTGTTGCCGCCTGCTGCCAGTGCTGCTTCGTCTGTGCTAATTTCTGTAGCAATCGGCGCATCGCTCTGCTTGGCAAGTGCTTGTTGGTTGGCGCTTGCATTACTGCCTTTGCCATTGCGGCGAGGTTGTCTGCGGCGAGGATGTGTTGGTTGAGTGTTGTCTGTCATGGTAAATTCCCCTTACGTCCTAACCAATGCTTAGTTTTTCAAGATTTTTACGGCGACCATAAACAAGCTGAATGATGGCGCGCGTCACCATGATGGCAGTAAATAGCGAGGTGATGATACCAATCGCCAAAGTCACCGCAAAGCCTTTGATGGGGCCTGTACCGATGGCAAACAAAATAAAGGCGACCAGTAAAGTTGTGATGTTGGCGTCAAAAATACTGCTAAATGCTCTATCAAAGCCTGCCACTATCGCTGATTTTGGCTTGGCGCCTGCTGCCAGCTCTTCGCGAATGCGCTCAAAAATCAATACGTTGGCATCCACCGCCATACCGATGGTCAATACAATCCCTGCAATGCCTGGCAAGGTCAGTGATGAGCCCAAAATGGACATAATGGCAATCATGATTACCAAGTTTAAAGCCAATGCGATGTTGGCAATCAAACCAAAAGCGCGATAAAAAATAATCATAAAGGCAAAGACCAAAAAATAGCCCACTTGTGTTGAAAAAATACCTTTGTCAATATTTTCTTGACCCAATGATGGGCCAATGGTGCGCTCTTCCACAAAATACATGGGCGCAGCCAAAGCACCAGATCTTAACAGCAGTGCAAGCTCATTTGCCTCAGCGGTGTTACTAAGACCTGTGATTCTAAATGATGAGCCAAGTACCGCTTGAATGTTGGCTTGGTTGATGACGCGCGCTTCTGAATAGGGTGTGCGCACTTCCATAGTTTCACCTTTGTCGTTGGTTTGGTATTCAATGCGCTGTTTATTTTCAATAAACAAAACTGCCATTTGTTTGCCAACTGCTTGACTTGTGGCGTTTTGCATGGCGCGTCCACCTGCATTATCCAACGTGATGTTTACCTCAGAGCCACCTGTTTGCGGATCAATGCTGGCTTGAGCATTGGTTACTTTATCACCAGTAACAATCGCTTGACGCTCAAGCAAGACAGGCGGGCCGTCCAATGTACCAAAAGGAAAGCTTTCTGTGCCAATCGGAGGTGTGCCGCCGTCATAAGTCGCCATTTGATCAGATACCATACGAAATTCAAGATTGGCGGTACGACCCAGCACACGCTTGGCTTCTGCGGTATCTTGTACCCCTGGCAGTTCAACAACAATGCGGTTATCGCCTTGAGATTGCACCAATGCCTCAGACACACCAAGCTCATTGATACGATTGCGCATGGTGGTTAGGTTTTGACCAACAGCGTATTTGTTAATTTCACTAAGCGCTTGTTCGGTATAAGTCAAATCAAGTGCAGGCCCTGTGGTTTCAATGATGGGGCGAATGGTGAATTGATTGGCGACTTGAGTGTTTAGCACATTCAAAGCAGCATCGCGCGTTGCGTTGTCTTTAAATTGCAGTACCAAGCCGCGCTCTTTGGCGCGCATACCAGATACAGCAATTTGTTCTGTACGCAAGCTGCGACGAATGTCTTGAGTGGTATTTTTTAGGCGCTGCTCAAGTGCTTTTGCCATATCCACCTCAAGCACAAAACGCACGCCACCGCGCAAGTCCAAACCCAATTTCATAGGTTTTGCACCAATTTTGGTGAGCCACTCTGGGGTGGTTTGCGCCAAGTTTAAGGCTACGACATAGTCATTGCCAAGCTCTTTGCGCAGTACCTCTTGGGCTTTGAGCTGATCTTCGGGTGTGGAAAGACGAATGAGCGCACTGTTGTTATCAAAGGTGCCGCCATGATGTGACAGACCTGCGCCATCAAGGAGCTTTTGTGATCTGTCAAGTACATCGGGTGTGAGCGTTGTGCCAGCTGAGCTGCTGGTGACTTGCACCGCGCTTTCATCTGGATACAGATTGGGTAGGGCGTACAGCCCTGAAATGATGAGCACAACAGCAATTAAAAAATATTTCCAAGCTGGGTAATGCATAGCTGCTTCTTATATAACTGGTGAAAATTGTCTGATGGCAATTTATAAAATAAAATCATTTGCCTTAGATGTTTGCAATTGTGCCACTTGGTAATACGCTAATGACACTGGCGCGCTGAATTTTGACTTCCGTTGCATTGTTTAGGGCAATCACTGCATAATCACCGTCAATTTTTTTGATGACACCCATCAAACCGCCAGCAAACACAACCTCATTGCCAACCGCCAAAGCATCAATCATAGCGCGATGTTGTTTGTTGCGGTTGGATTGTGGGCGAATGATTAAAAAATAAAACGCCACAAAAATTAAAATCATGGGCAATAATTGCATGAACATATTAGGCTGGGCAGGTGCACCACTTGCCGCATAAGCAGATTGAATAAAAAAGTTCATAAAAAAATCTCATTTGGTCAAAGATTTATTTGCTTACAAAAGCAAATTGTCAAACAAAAATACGTTAGATTTTAACATATTTTGACGAAAATTGCTCAACAATCTTTGTGAATATTCTGAGCTTATTGGCTTTTTGCTTGATTGCTGTTTGGGAGTGCTTATTTAAGCTGCTGTGTTTAAACTGCTTTTTTAGATGCTGATGCTGTATACTGCAAAGGGCTTATTAAGGTGGGTATATACCGACCTGTCAGTAATGTGTGATTATATTTAGTCATGATTTGACCATTTATAATCATTCATAATTAGGCTGTCAATAATTAAGCCATTAACAGTTAAGCCATTAACAATTCAACCATCAGTGTTGTCAGCGTGTGCTTTTGGTGTGTACTGTTTGGGTACCAGATTGTGCTGGCAGAACGTTTTGATTGTAGTTTTTTTGACGTACCTAGCGTTTAAGCTTATGCCTTACTTAAACATCACAATCAAAAAATATCGGTTATGACAATATTTTGCTTGAAAGCTTGCAGATTTTCATTTATATTAACAATAATTTTAGCAACCGTTTTTAGATATGCACAGGCGATTTTTTGCACTTTTATTTTGTTTGATTCCCACCATGGCGCTTGCCAGCAATGCAAGCTTGTCCGCTTCCGCAGCCAATATGCATACTGCCATTGTGCTTTTGATTTTTTTTGTGTCTTTATCTTTGGTTGTCTCTTTTGTCTGCTCGGTGTCAGAGGCGGCATTATTGACGATGACGCCAAGCTATATTGATACTTTGGCACAGGAAAATCCCAAGGCGTCTGCACTATTAAAAGACGTCAAAGTAGATAATATCGGCAAATCCATTTCTGCCATCTTGACTTTAAATACCGTTGCGCATACTTTGGGTTCGCTCGGTGCAGGCGCGCAGGCTACCATTGTATTTGGCAGTGCGTGGTTCGGTGTTTTTAGTGCGGTGATGACCTTGGTGATTTTAATTGGTACAGAAATTATTCCAAAAACCTTGGGCACTGCGTATTGGCGTAGACTTGCGGTGCCAGTTGCTTATTATGTCAAAGCGATTAATGTGCTGCTCATGCCCATCATTTGGATGACCGAAAAAATCACCAAACTGCTGACGCGCGGCAATACCGACAATGAGTTTAGTCGCCATGAATTTTTGGCGCTGACCAATGCAGGTGAACAGGCAGGGCAAATCAATCCTTTGGAATCAAGAATCATCAAAAATCTATTGGCGCTTGGCAATGTCAATGTGGAGGCGGTGATTACGCCGCGCTCGGTCATGCTTGCGTTTGATGAAAATGACACGGTAGGTGATATTTTTGCGCGCCACACCAAGCTGTCTTTTTCGCGCTTTCCGATTTATGATGATGAGATTGACAACATCACAGGCTTTGTTTTGAAATCTGATTTGTTGCAAGCCAAAGCCAACCAAGAAATCCACCTACCCATCAAAGATTTTCGGCGTGAGATTACGTTTGTATTTGCCAAGATGAAGTTGTTTGATTTGCTTGATTTGATGTTAAAATCGCGCGTACATATTGTGATTGCTGTGGGTGAGTATGGCGAAGTCAAAGGGCTTGTTAGCCTAGAAGATGTGCTTGAAACCTTGCTTGGGCTTGAGATTGTTGATGAGTTTGATAAGGTGGAAGACATGCAAAAACTTGCTGTTCAGCTCATGAATAAACGCATGCAAAGACTTGGAGCGAGCATTGAAAATACCGACGAAAATAGCCCTGCATCATAAAATCCATTCAATAAGCGCTTAAAGTTTAAGCGCTTATTTTTATTTGTTTTGATGGTGTACTTTGGATACATTTGTTGTTTGTTTTTTGATGAATGTGTGAGCCAATCACGGCAAACGCCCAAAAATGCAACATATTGTTACATTTTTTGGATTTAAAGTCGCTATAATAAATATAAAGTAATAAAAATAAAAGTCGCTACAGCAAATGTACGTCTTTTAAAAATAGATATTCTTAAAAACGAATATTTTTGATATTTAAAATTGGATGATATACCGCCGATGAAAAAAATTGTAAAAACTTGCCTAAACAAAAAAGTCTTGGCAGCCGCTGCTTTGGTGGGCGCAACTTACAAATATCGCCACAAATTAAAAGGCGCTTTGGCGTCTTCTCTTGTATTGGCAAGCCCTATGATTGCTGAGGCGGCGATTTCTGAGCAGTCGGTATATGCTTATGCTAACAGCATTAAAACAGCCGCCAATAATCGCAACATCGGTCAAATCGCCCGCCTGATTTCAGATGATGCCATCATTTCTTTGTCGCGACAAGGGCGCGGTACAACCACATTGAGCAAGTCGGATTATTTGCAGCTGCTGCAAAAAGGCTGGACCAATTCAAGCACTTATCGTTTTGACATAGAGGTGCGTGATGTATTAATCACAGGTGATCAGGCGCGCGCGCAAATCATCACCACTGAGACATGGACACAAAATGGCAAGCCTATGACCATCATGACCTCCTCAAGAGCAACGCTTGGGCTGAGTGGCAAAAATACCGTACTGTTGCGTTCGGTATCGCAGGTTACTGTGAATTAAATCACTCTCACTTAAAATCTCTTTCACTTAAAATTACTGTCAATTGCTTATGAATGACTGCTTGATTGTTCTGATACAGTATTGATTTGATTGGATTTTTTGTACGCATTTTGACTTAAAGTCTGTTTTGACTTAAGTTTCGTTTTGATTTGACGTCCATGCATTCGTTGTGTGGATGTTTTTTATTTGGCAAAGAGTGGATGCGCTGATTGATTTTAGGTTTTTAATGTAAAATACTGCCTTATTTTTATATCATTGCTAAATTGTTAATATCTTTGAAATGTCAGGATATCCCACCTTTATAAATCATTTTGGTTATTTTGCCATCGGTTTATTTAAGTCGCCATTGTTTGATTAATCATGACTTAAAGCAACAAATGACCATTATTAAGTTGGATTATTGGCAAATAAATTGTTATGAATTTGCCATAATTTTGCCTAAAAAGTAATCAATTCCACAAAAATTCTTTTCTTTAAATTCAATTGTTGGTATACTTAAAAATAGATTGTCAGACGGACAATCCTATTTTTTTTAATTACTAACCAGTTTTTTAATCACTGACCAGTCAAAAAAGCGATTGATTATGAGCCTATCCATTCCATCTGCACTAAAATTACCATTGACTTTGGCGGTGTCGTCTGTCTTGTTGGCAGCTTGCAGCAGCAAACAGCCGACGTCTCAAACGAGCACCTCAACTACGCCCATTACAACTACGCCCACCACCAGCAATAATACAGTGGTGACTGCCAACAATTCAGGCACGCTGTATGACACAACTTTAGATGCTGAAACGCTCAGTATTTTGGAGGATTTGCTTGAAGCGCGTGATGTGACCATGGTGGAGGGTGACCTTTTGTCGGTTCAACGTCATGGTGATTTGTGGGACAGAGTGCGTCAGGGCTACAAAATGCAGCAGCCCATCTATAATGACCGCATTGAAGCGCAAAAAAACTGGTTTGCTTCAAGACAGGCTTATTTGGATCGTCTGACAGCGCGCGCCAGTCGTTATTTGCACCACACAGTATCTGAGGCAGAGCGCCGCGGCATACCGACCGAACTTGCCTTATTGCCCATCATTGAAAGCTCATATGACCCATCAGCCACAAGCAACGCGGCTGCGGCAGGTTTGTGGCAATTCATTCCAAGTACGGGGCGTATCTATGGTTTGAATCAAACATCCACCTATGATGGTCGCCGTGATGTGATTGAATCCACGCGCGCAGCTTATGATTTTTTGACCAGTTTGTATAATCAGTTTGGTTCGTGGGAACTTGCGCTTGCTGCTTATAATGCAGGGCCAGGGCGCATTCAGCGTGCCATCAACAGCAATGCTGCACAGGGCTTGCCTACCGATTATTGGTCGCTGACTTTGCCAACCGAAACGATGAATTATGTGCCGCGCTTTATGGCGGTGGCGCAGATTGTTGGTAATCCCAAACAATATGGAGTAAGCTTTCCTGCAATCGCCAACCACACGCATTTTCGTACTGTACCAGTGAATTATGGCACAAGCTTGTATGATGTGTCGTCTTTGACTGGCGTACCGATGGATGAGTTGCAGTTATTGAATCCTGCTTTGACAAATCTGCGTGTGGACGCCTCAGGCCCCAACCGCGTTGTGATTCCAAACAGCTTGTCACCAAATGTGGACACTCAGCTACAAAATATGGGCGGTATGACAGCGAGTGCGCCAACGCAAACCACAAGTTATATTGCGCCAAGCAAACCTGTCGTGGCAAATCCAAGCTACACACAAGAGCTGAAGCAAGCCAATGCGCTGCCTACCACAACAGCAACACTGACCGCCAATAATACCATCATACAAGAGCCACCTTTGTCCGCTGAAGAAGTGGCGTTTATTGCTGAGCAGATTCGCCTAAATGCACCAGAAGCGGTCACGCCCATCAATCCTGCAGATGGTAAAATTGAGCTGGATGCGGTGCAGACCAGCCAGTCGGTATTGGATGCGCGCGGACAACAAAAATCCCTGCGTTATGATCCACCGCCTGCAGCCACGGCGACTAACTCATCAGGTGCCAAACCAGCTGCGCCTGCCATCAAGCCAAAAGTTGAGCCCAAAGGCAAGCAAAGCACTTATGTGGTCAAACGTGGTGATACGCTCACATCCATTGCAAACAATCATGGTGTAAGCATGAATGATTTGGCGCAATGGAATCAGATCAATCCCAATGCCAATTTATTGGCAGGTACACGCCTAAAACTGTATGATGCCAAGCCAAAAACCCAAAGTACAGCCCAAACGTCCACCCAAAACACCAATAAAGCTGCCGAAAGCTATGTGGTGCAGTCGGGCGATACCTTGACGGGTGTTGCTGCCAAGCACAATTTGAGCGTATCTCAACTGGCAAGCTACAACAATCTATCCACAGACAGCCAGTTGTTAAGAGGGCAAACCCTGTGGCTTGTACCTAACAAAGTTAAGGCGAACAGCGCAAAAACAAGCACGCAAAGTAAGGCAAGCGCGCAAAGCAGCAAGACTTATAAGGTGAAATCTGGCGATACTTTGACCAGCGTGGCAAATGCGCTTGGTGTGACAACCAATGACATTGCCAAGCTCAATGATTTTGACAGCAACGCCAAACTCATTGCAGGTCAAACCATCAAAGTACCCGCATCGGCAAATACAAGCACCACAACAAATGCACAAGTCAGTAGTGCAAGTGGACGCACCCTTTCTAATACCGAAAATTACAAAGTCAAGTCAGGCGAATCTTTGACTTCAATCGCCAATAAGTATGGCGTATCGGTGGCTGATTTAGCAAAAACCAATAATTTGTCCACCAACGCCAGTCTGCGCATCGGTCAAACCATCAAAGTACCAAAATTGACAACAACTTATAAAGTCAAATCGGGCGATTCATTGATTGGTTTGGCAAAAAAATACGGCATCAGTACTGATGAGCTTGCCAAGATGAATAATCTTAAAGCCAATGAGCAGTTAAAAATCGGTCAAGTATTGACAGTGCCAAACCAATAAGTCAAACAAGCCGCCTTGTGCGGTTTGTTTTTTGGTAATTTTTTGAGCGCACAAGTGCATTTGCATCATGATTTGAGTGCGCTGTCTAAACGCGTTTTGGCTGCTGGCAGCCGCATGGCTCATGATTGTCAGATTGCTTGCGTGTTGCATTGAGCTTGATGGTGATTACAGGCATTGATGAGCGCGGTTGGCACGCGGTGTGGCTTAAGCTCGTTATTGGTGTTTTTGACGCACGCCAATGTAATGCTTGCACTTGCGCACATCTTACCGTCTTTGATGATGGATTGATAAAATATGAGACTGGCGGGCTTGATGTCAAGTCTGTCTATGCTGGTGATGAAATCATCATCCAGCCAAATGGCTTGATTGTAGGTAATGGTGGCTTGCTTGACTACAAAATGGACATAGCCTTCTTGCTCATGAATAAAATAGCCAAAACCAAGCGTGCTCAAAAAATCACGGCGACAATTTTCAAAAAAGCTTAAATAATTGGCGTGATAAACAATGCCGCCTGCGTCAGTGTGATTGATGTATGCTTTATTGTGGGTATGAAAAATCATTGTTGCCTCAATTTTGTTGCCTTAATTTTTAGTTTATGGTTGTACAATCATAACACATTCATCAAAACTTTGGCTATTAAAACTTGAGTAAAAATACCTGCAGTCACTGCGATGGTTTTGTTGCAATCATTATTTTGCTGTGATTGTTATAGTATTTTGGTTGTCATCGTTGTTTTGTGCTTATTGTGAATTAAAATGATTATTGTAAATTGAATTGATTGTTTGATATTTTTGGGTTATATTAAAAAAATATTCTTTAAAAACATATTGTTTTAATAAAGTCATTGACATCTTTTATTGGAAATTTTTATGACTACATTTGTAAGCTTTAACACCAACAGCATTCGCCTAAGACTGCACCAATTGCAAAAACTAGATGAACTGCTTGCGCCTTTTGTCATCGGCATTCAAGAAACCAAAGTGCAAGATCAAGACTTTCCTGTTGCGCAGTTGCTTGACATGGGTTATCATGCTGAATTTTTTGGACAAAAAACACATTATGGTGTGGCGATTTTATCCAAAATTGCACCAAGCTATGTGCAAAAAGGCTTTGTGCATGACACACAAGACAGTCAAAAGCGCTTTATTCATGCAGAGTTTAAGATTGATGGGCGAGAGATTCATGTGCTAAATGGCTATTTTCCACAAGGAGAAAGCCGAGATCATGCCACCAAATTTCCAATGAAGCGCGATTTTTATGACCATTTTGGTGCTTATATCCAAGAGCTGCTCCAAGACAATAAAAGCTTGATTGTGATGGGTGATATGAATATTGCGCCCATTGACATGGATGTGGGTATTGGTGAAAAAAACGCCAAGCGCTGGCTTGCACAAGGCATTTGCTCGTTTTTGCCAGAGGAGAGACAGTGGTATGCGGCATTCAGTCAAGGCATGGTGGATACCTATCGTCATTTGGAGCCGACAGGTGAGCTGTTGTCGTGGTTTGATTACCGCTCAAAGGGCTTTGAGGATCTGCCAAAACGCGGCTTGCGCATTGATCATATTTTGTGTACGCCTGATCTGCTGCCAAAGCTGCATTCAGCGGGTGTGAATTATGAGATACGCGCCATGGACAAACCCTCAGATCATGCGCCTGTTTGGGCGACATTTCAATGGTGAGCACTGCGTGACTATACAAGATTAAGGGACAAGATTAAGGGTATTACTGGTTAAAAATGAAAAAGCGAATATTGATTGATCAAGACGGTGTTTTGGCGGATTTTGAGCAAGGTGTGAATCTTGCTTGGCAACGAAAATTTGGCGAGTCGTTGCCACTGACTGCACCGCGCCGTCATTTTTATTTGGCAGACGATTTGCCTCACTTAAAAAAATGAATTGTATGAAATTTATAGCGAGCCTAATTTTTTTAGAGATTTGCCGCCGATTGAGGGCGCGCTTGATGCGCTTGATTGGTTGATTTGTCAGGGTTATGAGGTGAGAATTTGCACCGCGCCCATCAGTGCCTATCGCAATTGCGTGGCAGAAAAATTCATGTGGGTGGAGCGGCATTTGGGCTTTGAGTGGACAAAGCGCATAATTTTGGCTAAAGACAAAACGTGGGTGCGTGGTGATGTGCTGATTGATGACAAGCCTGAGGTTACAGGCAGTTTGCCTGCTGTATGGGCGCATTGGCTGTATGATCAGCCTTATAATCAACACGTTAATAAACCTAAAGTCTGTTGGGTGAATACCGATGATTGGCAGCGATTATTACAAACATTGTAAATGCGCTTTGATAAATAAGCTTGTAAACGCAATTGTAAACAAAGTTTGCAAATAAAGTCTGTAAACAAAGTGAGATTATCTGCTCTGGATTTGATACAATAGGCTTAAAAGCGCCCTTCAGGATGGGCGGATTTTGTATGATAATTTGACAATTTAAGGAAAAAACTATGGCTGTTGGTGATGTGACATTGGGTGTATTGCATCCTGTTAAGGGTATTGAAATTGGTATTGCTGAGGCGCATGTGCGTTATGCCAACCGCAGAGATTTGACGGTATTTTGTATTCATAAGGACGCCGCCACTGCGGTGGTCACAACCCAAAATCAGTTTTGTGCAGCGCCTGTACAGCTTGTACGCCAATTTATTGGCACAAGTAACCCACGCTATCTGCTCATCAATACAGGCAATGCCAATGCAGGCACAGGCGAGGAGGGCTATCAGCGTGCGCTGTCCACGTGCGAGGCATTGGCACAAAAAACAAATGTACAAACTCATGAGGTGTTGCCATATTCCACAGGCGTGATTGGCGAGCGCTTGCCTAGTGATAAAATCATTGCAGGCTTGGATACCGCCTTGCAAAACCTAAAGGCGGATAATTGGCTTGATGCTGCCCATGCCATTATGACGACCGACACCACGCCCAAAGGGCATAGTGTGCAGGTGATCATTGATGACGTTTGCTACACGGTGACAGGCATCAGTAAGGGTGCAGGCATGATTCGCCCCAATATGGCAACCATGCTTGGTTTTGTGGCAACCGATGCGCACATTGAAAAACAGCTTTTGCAAGAAATATTAACCGACATCACCAATCAAACCTTTAACCGCATTACAATTGACGGAGATACCTCCACCAATGACTGCTGTACATTGATTGCCACCGCGCAGACAGGCGCCAAGATTGACAGCAAGCAACATCCGCATTTTGAAGCGATTTATAATGCCATTTATGAGGTGTTTTTGAAAATTGCGCAGCTGATTGTGCGCGATGGTGAGGGTGCGACCAAATTCATCACCGTCAAAGTGACAGGCGGTCATACCAGCGAGGAATGTGCAAAAATCGCTTACAGCATTGCGCATTCGCCTTTGGTCAAAACGGCATTTTTTGCCTCAGACCCCAATTGGGGAAGAATTTTGGCAGCAGCGGGCTACGCAGGTGTGCAGTTTGACCAATCCAAAGTGAGCGTATCTTTGGATGAGGTAAAAATCTGCGAGCGCGGCGGACTTGCGCCAGACTATACCGAAGCGCGTGGACAAGATGTCATGCGCCGTCCTGAGATTACCATTCATATTGACATGGGGCAGGGACAAGCCTCTGATACGGTGTATACTTGTGATTTGTCTTATGATTATGTCAAAATCAATGCTGATTATCGCAGCTAAAACAGCAATAATCAAAAGCTGATTTGACGTTAAATACATTGCAACAGCTCAAACCACTCAAATGACACATTATTTGAGTGGTTTTTTGTTGTATTTTAATGGTAAATATTTTAATACAGATTGATTGCCTCTGATGTTCTATAGAATTATTTGTGGTAGTAATTGGTGCCGTCTGCTTGGGTTTTGAAACGGCGATGAAACCACATCCACTGCGCAGGGCTTTGGTTGATGGCGTGCTCAATCAGTGTGTTTAGACGGATTGCGTCTGCCAGTTCATCTGTGCTTGGGTAATCATCCAGCGCAGGGCTGAGTGATAAATGATAATGTGGGCGCTTGCCTTTGGGGATGAAGTCAGGTGTTTGGCGGACAAAATTCATCACAATTACCGCAGGCGGGTTTTTTTTGTCACCAAGCTTGGCAATGCGGCGCGGCGCGGTAATGGTGGCGGCAGGCACGCCAAAAAATGGCGCCATAATACCATGACTAAGCCCATAGTCTTGGTCGGCGCTGTACCAAATCACACTGCCTGCTTTGATGCAGCTTGCCAATTTTTTCATATCGCGGCTGGCGATTTGCTCATCAAAAATGCGCGCGCGACTGTTGTAGATGAGCCATTCTAACAAGGGATTGTTTTGTGGGCGATAAACGCAGTTGGCGGCAAAAAACTGTGTCGCAATTCGTCCACCCAAATCCAAAGTTGTGGCATGTAAACCAAGTAAAATCACAGATTTGCCCGCGCTTTGTGTAGCAACCAAATGTTGTAGCCCTGATATGCTAAACGTTCTAACAAACACCTCGGGGCGCCACCAAGCGCACAGACTCTCAAAAATACCAATGCCTTGATTGACAAACACTTGCTTGGCGATGGCAAGCCGTTCGGCATCGTCTTTATTGGGGTAGGCAAGCTTAAGATTTGTGAGCGTGTCTTTTTGACGCTTTTTGGCAAGATGAAAAATGGCGATACCAATTTTGCGCCCAAGCCAAAATTGCAAACGCAGCGGCAAAAAAATGCATGGCAAAACAAGCGCCATCATGAGCCAAATGCCCCAATTTTTTGGGTGCAAAAACCGCCATTCAAACGGTTTTTTGGGGGCGATATTTTGCTGTTTGTGTGTGGACAAGATACTGGGTGATTTGTTGGTTGTATGCTTGTCTGTTGTCAAATTATGGCAACTCATGATAAATTCTCAAGCTCATCCCAGCGCTCCAGCTTTTCTAAAAGCAGCAGTTCAATTTCGCCCAAGCGCTCTGTCATGGCGGCAGCTGCTGCGTGATCGCTGACAAACAATGAGCCATCACTAAGCTTGTCTTGTACATCTTTCATTTCCGCCTCCAGTTGGGCAATGTCATCAGGCAGACTTTCCAATTCACGTTGTTCTTTGTAGCTGAGTTTGCGTTTTTTGGGCAAAGAAGGGCTGTTTGGCGTGTCTTGGGCTTTGGGCTGTGGTGTGGTTATGGATTCGGTGTTTGATTTGCTGGGTTTTTGGGTGGCGGCTTTGACTGGTTTGTGCTGAGTCAAATAGTCCTCATAACCGCCGATGTATTCATAAATAACGCCATCCCCCTGTTTGTCACTATCAAACACCCAAGTTTGGGTGATGACATTGTCCATAAAGCTTCGGTCGTGGCTAATGAGTAGCACTGTGCCATCAAAATTCACCACATAATCCTCCAAAAGCTCAAGCGTCGCCATATCCAAATCATTGGTTGGCTCATCAAGAACAAGCACATTGGCGGGCGTCAGCAGCTGTTTTGCGAGCAGCACGCGGGCTTTTTCGCCGCCAGACAGTGCCTTGATGGGGGTTCTGGCGCGATTGGGCGTAAACAAAAAATCCTGCAAATAGCCCAAAATGTGTGTTTTTTTACCGCCAACTTCCACATAGTCCGAACCCTCTGACACATTGTGCGCGACGGATTTTTCTGGATCTAAGGTGTCTTTTAATTGGTCAAACATACTGATGGATAAATTGGTGCCCAAACGGATGTTGCCTGCAACTTTTGCGCTGTCATCCAGTCCCAAAATGGTTTTGATGAGGGTGGTTTTGCCCACGCCATTTTTGCCTATAATGCCCACTTTGTCGCCACGCATGAGCATACTGCTAAAGTCTTTGACCAATATTTTGTCGTTATATTTGAGTGTTAAATGATTGATTTCACACACCAATTTGCCAGATTTTTCAGCCGAATTTTGAGTGATGGTGATGTTGCCCACCACATCGCGGCGTGCTTTGCGCTCTTGTCTTAGCTGTTTGAGTGCGCGCACTCGCCCTTCGTTGCGTGTACGTCTTGCTTTGATGCCTTGGCGAATCCAAGCCTCTTCTTGGGCAAGTTTTTTGTCAAATTCTTCAAATGATTTTTGTTCGCTGGCAAGCTCAAGCTCTTTGAGCTCTTGATAGCGCGCATAACCTTTGACGCCTTGGCTGACGTCATAACTGGACAGCTGTCCACGGTCAAGCTCAACAATGCGCGTTGCCAATTTGTCCACAAATTTTCTGTCGTGGGTGATGAATAAAACCGTAAGATTTTGGGCAAGCAAAAAATCCTCAAGCCAAGCAATGCTCTCCACGTCCAGATGGTTGGTTGGCTCATCCAAGAGCAAAACATCGGGGTTTGTCATCAATGCCTTGGCAAGCATGACGCGTCTTTTTTTGCCCCCCGATAAGTCAGCAAGCGCATCGTCTGGCGCAAGCCCCATCAAATCAATGAGCATGAGCGCACGTCTTTGCAAATCCCAGCCGTCCAGCGCATCAAGCTTGTGCTGCAGCTCACCCATTGCCTCGCACGCCGACATATCGCCCAGCGTGCAGGCGTGGCTTTTTTGATGGTAATCGTCAAGTAAATTTGCAACAATCTCATCACCGCTCATCACGATTTGGCGCACCGTGCGCTCATCATCAGGCACATCCTGTGCAAGCATGGTGATTTTGATGCCATCACTGATGAGCACCTCGCCATTGTCCGCGCTCAGCTGACCTGTGATGAGTTTGAGTAAGGTGGATTTGCCCTCGCCATTGCGTCCAATCAAACACACTCTCTCGCCAGCGTGTAAGCTAAAATTAACGCCATCCAAAATGGGTGCAACGCCAAAGGCAACATGAATATTTTTTAGAGTGATTAATGCCATAAATTAAGAATTTTTGATAAAATAAACAAGATTATATCAAAAATTCACTCTTTTGCGAAATATGGAGCGCATTTTAATGATAAAGCTGATTTTATAAAGCTGATTTGTGCAGATTGATTGATGTCAAGCCATTGAGCATAAGTCATTAAGCATTGAGCGATGAATGAGTGATTTATCATGAGTGATTAAAAAAATCAAAAACAATCAAAAAATCAAAGAAGGCGGTTATGAATCAATCCAATCAAACCACAAATCATCAACTGATTAATGAGTTGCACGATTTGCAAATCAAAATCACCTATCTTGAGGACACTATTGATGAGCTTAATGATGTGGTGGCACGCCAAGACCGCGAGTTGATGGACATCAAAGATCAAATGAAACTCATGTATCATCAAATCAAACAAAAAGACAATCTGCAGGTGGCAGCGTTTGATATTTATGCAGATAAGCCGCCGCACTATTAGTTAATATGCGATTAGCCAGTATGCGATTGCTGTGCGATTGCGCGCGTTTGATTAAGCAAATATTGACTGCCGCGATGTCGTTTGTTATTACATTTTTTAACATTCAGCTTACAATTATGAGCTTGTAAATGATGGGCTTTTTATTAAAATGAACACATCTTTTTTGAATGAATTTTTGGTTGAATGAATTAAATTTAGGAGATGATGATGAAATTTACAAGTAGCCCAAAAGTTACCGCAACAAGCATTGACCCCAATTTGAATTTAGAAAAAGTGCGCCTAGAGTGCCAAGAGCTTGTCAAAAGCCGTGCCAAAATCTCAGCAGGCGTGGCGACAATTCCTGTGCCTTTTTTGGATGTGGCGGTGGATGCCACACTTTTGACTAAATTATTGCCAGAAATCAGCGAGCGTTTTGGTCTTATTGACAGTGCCAAAGATGCTGCCAAACTTGACAGCAAAGACGCCAGATTTGATTCTTTTAAAGACAGCTTGTTGTCATTTGGTGGTTTGGTTGCGACACGCGGCATGGTCAAAAAAACCTTTCAGGGTTTTACAGGGCGCATCATTGGCAAGCAAGTCACCAAATATGTGCCTTTGGGCGGCAGCATGGTGGCAGCGACGATGAGTTATATGATTTTTAAAAAAATCGCTTTTAATCATATTGATGAATGTTATAACCTTGCCAAGCAATTGCAACAAAAACAGCGTTAATAAAAAACAAATGTTAATGAATAGGCGTTAATTGGTTAAGTGCTCATTGATAGTTCATTGATAGTTTATGATTGACAATTAATGTCGCACAATTTAAAGCCTACAAAAACCTTGAAAAAACAAAACCGCAAAACAACAGAACCGCAGATTGGCGGTTTTGTTGCTTATTGGGTGTTTGTTTGGTGATTGTTGATTTACCAATCGTTGATTTGCTAATCGCTTGCTATTGGCTATTTGATGGTTTTGGCTATTTGATGGCTTGATTTTGATTGAGTGCACAATACAGCGCCAATGCTTCTTTGGTTGCGCCAACATTGTGCGTTCTAATGATGCTTGCGCCTTGCATGACTGCTATCAGCGCTGCCGATACGCCGATATTGTCGCGCTCGTAGGCGGTGTGTTTTGTGGCGTGATTTAGTGTGTTTAAAATCTCACCCAAAAAACGCTTTCTTGATATGCCAAACAGCATGGGATAGCCCATGCGCACAAATTCATGCAAATGATTTAATAGCGCTGTGTGCATTTCAAAATCCTTGGCAAAGCCCATGCCGACATCAATGATGATGTTGTGCGCTTTGACCCCTGCTGCGGCGGCATCATCAATGCGCTGTGTCAATTCATCTTGAATCTCAAAAATACCGCGCGGATAATTGGTAAGCGCGTTCATAGTGTCAGGCTCGCCGCGGCTGTGCATGATGACAACAGGACAGTCCAACTGAGCAGCAGTTGCGCAAGCATTTGGTCTTGTCAGTCCGCGCACATCATTCCAAATGTCTGCACCAAGCGCGTGCGCATATTTCATGACCTCAGGATTGCTTGTATCAATAGACAGCCAAACATCGGGATATTGCTTGGCAATCGCACTGACAATGTCACTTAGGCGAGCCATTTCGGTGGATTTATCTACGGGCTTGGCATTGGGGCGCGTGGATTCAGCACCGATGTCAATGATGGTTGCGCCCTCATGAATCATTTGCGCTGCGCGTGCCACAGCATTTTCAAGTGTGTTGTAGCGCCCACCATCAGAAAATGAATCGGGCGTGACATTCAAAATCCCCATGACGTGAGGCGTTGATAAATCAAGTGTTTTGTGGCGATGAGTAAGCGTGATGGCAGGTAGAGGATAAAATAAATGATTCATAAACAAAAAGTGGCGCTGGTTGAAAAACCGCTATCTTAGCACAATTTAGGGCGTGTTGACATTTCAATTTGAGTGAAAAATTTAGATAAATCGCAAGCCTTTTTAGGCAATAAATGTAAGCCAATATGATAATATTGACAAGCTTGTTAAAATAGCTTTAACGACAAAAGGCAAGATTTAGCTTATTTTTCACCAAAAGCACGACCAGAGCTTAATTTTCAATATTTTTTCTTAAAGCGTGTGAAATGTCAACACGCCCTAAGATGGATGACAGCACTCTGTGCTAAAATATTGAGTTATTAATACTTAAAAAAAGGAAATATTTTGGAATATTTTGACAGACATGAAGGTGGTAATAAAGCGATTTTGGTTCATCTTGATATTAAAGAGATGGATGATCCAGATGATTTGGAGGAATTTGTGTTGCTTGCTGATTCGGCAGGCGCAAAGTGCTTGCAGGTGATTACAGGCAGCAGAAACAAACCACACGCCAAATATTTTGTGGGCACAGGTAAAGCCGATGAAATCGCCGCGGCGGTGGCTCAGCACCATGCAGACTTGGTTATTTTTAATCACCGCTTGACCCCAAGCCAAGAGCGCAATCTGGAGCGGCTCATTGCTTGCCGTGTGCTGGATAGAACTGGGCTGATTTTGGACATCTTTGCTCAGCGTGCCAAAACTTTTGAGGGTAAGTTGCAGGTGGAATTGGCACAGTTAAATCATCTGTCCACGCGCCTTGTGCGCGGCTGGACGCACCTTGAGCGCCAAAAAGGCGGTATTGGTTTGCGCGGCCCAGGTGAAACTCAGCTTGAGACAGACAGACGACTGCTGCAAATCCGAGTAGGTCAGCTCAAGACCAAGATTGACAAAGTCAAACAAACGCGCAAGCAAGGACGAGCGCGCCGCCAAAAGTCAGACATTCCAACCATTTCTTTGGTGGGCTATACCAACGCAGGCAAGTCCACCTTGTTTAATCAACTGACCGATGACAACATTTATGCCGCCAATCAGCTGTTTGCCACACTTGATCCAACGCTGCGCAGTATTGATTGGGTTGGCGTGGGCAAAGTGGTGCTTGCTGATACGGTGGGCTTTATTCGTCATCTGCCGCATGAGCTTGTGGAGAGCTTTCATGCGACCTTGGAGGAGGTGCTTGAGGCGGATTTGTTGTTGCACGTGATTGACAGCGCAAGTCAAGATAAATTTGAGCAAATTCATGCGGTCAATGATGTGCTAGCGCAGATTGGCAGTGAGGCGCCGATTTTGATGGTGCACAATAAAATTGACATCAGTGGGGAGAGCGCCACCATTCGTTATGCTGCAGCCGATACGCCAAGCGATGTGTACATCTCTGCACAAACCAAACAAGGTTTTGATTTATTAACAAAAGCAGTGCAACAATTGCTCGTGGGGCAAATTGACAGTTATGAGCTGCGCTTATCGCCAAGCATGGGCGCGTTTAAACACGCCTTGTATGAGCTTAACATCATTACAAAAGACAGCTATGATGATGAGGGGTACAATCTTGTTTCGGTTACTGTATCCAAGGATAAACTCAAGCAGCTGCTTGGTTTGCATGGCATTTTGATGGAGGATGTGCTAAGCGCTGAAGAAGTCGCGCATTTACAGCCTGTTTTGGAGGAATTTGAGCGGTCAATCCATGATTGATGGGTTATTATCAAATTAATTAAACATGATGTTTTTTTTATTTGTTTAAATAAATTAAGATTTTTAAACAAAAAACCTTTATAATGGCGCGCTTTGATTGAGTATTTGATATCAAATTTATCAATATTTGTGGCTAATTGTATATTTATGGGTAATTGTATAAATGCGCCATAATTTCAATCAAAACCATCAAACTGTTTTAAGGTTTTTTATGAAAAAAATTGTTTTATATGTCGGCGCATTGCTTGCGCTTTTGTTGATTGCGGTGCTGATATTTTTATTTCGCCCTGTTGCAACCAAACCTGTTGCTAGTGCCAACGATGAACCTGTTGTGGATGTGGTGCTGATTGGCGGTGGTGTGATGAGCGCAACGCTTGGTACTTATTTACAAGAGCTTGAACCTGATTGGCAAATCCGTATGTACGAGCGCCTACCACAAGTGGCTCAAGAAAGTTCTTATGGGCTCAATAATGCTGGCACAGGGCATTCTGGCTTTATGGAAATGAATTATACTGCCGAGGGCGATGATGGCAAGATTGACATCAAGCGCGCCGAAAATATTGCAGGTCAGTTTGAGGTTGCCAAGCAGTTTTGGGCACACCAAGTCAAAACAGGCAATCTGGGCGACCCAAAAACTTTCATCAATCCTGTGCCGCATATTGCTTTTGTTTGGGGTGATGAGGTGGACTTTTTGAAGCGCCGTCATGAGGCGATGATCAAAAGTCCATTGTTTGCAGACATGATTTATACAGAAGACAAGGCGAAGATTGAACAATGGGCGCCGCTGGTTATGCAAGGGCGTGACGGCGCGCAAAAAGTTGCCGCAACGCGCATGGATGTAGGTTCAGATGTCAATTATGGCGCGATTACCACGCAGCTTATTGCAGGCTTGCAAAAAAGCGCAAATTTCAAACTGGCGACCAACAATGAGGTCACAGGCATCAGTCATAATGCGGACAATACTTGGACGGTAACGGTCAAAGACCTGACCAATGGGCAAGTAACACACACCAAGACGCGCTTTGTGTTTGTGGGCGCAGGTGGCGCTGCAATCAAGCTTTTGCAGTACACAGGTTTGCCTGAAAGTAAATATTATGCAGGTTTCCCTGTCGGCGGACAGTTTTTGATGACGGACAATCCTGCCATCACTGAGGCGCATACCGCCAAAGTATATGGCAAAGCTGAGCTTGGCGCGCCGCCCATGTCGGTGCCACACATTGACACGCGCTATATTGACGGTAAAAAATACGTCTTGTTTGGACCGTTTGCAACGTATTCTAATAAATTTTTGAAAAATGGCTCTGAGCTGGATTTGATTAATTCTGCCACCAAAGACAACGCTTTGCCAATGGCAGCGATTGGTCTTGAAAATACCGATTTGGTAAAATATCTCATCAGTCAAGTCATGCTAAGCGATGAAGAGCGTTTGGCGGAGCTGAAAAAATATTATCCCAATGCCAAAGCAGAAGACTGGCGTTTGTCGCAAGGCGGACAGCGCGTGCAAATCATCAAAAAGCTGCCCAATGAGCCTGCCAAGTTGCAATTTGGTACAGAGGTTTTTGTGTCTGAAGATAAATCGGTTGCCGCCTTGCTTGGTGCTTCGCCTGGCGCATCCACATCGCCGCATATTTTATTGACACTGCTTGAAAAGTCTTTCCCTGAGCAAGTCAAAGGCAAATGGCACGATAAATTGGTGGAAATCATCCCATCTTATGGTCAAGATTTGTCAAAAGACGCCACTTTGCTTGACGCGGTGCGTACTGATACGAGCAAAACCTTGGGGCTTGTTTATACGCCAAAAAATGCGCAAAACAATCCACCAAGCGCAGCATCATCGGCAGCAAATGCAGACAGCGTGCAAGATGATGTGTTAAATAAAGACGAAACTTCACACGAAGTTGTCATTAAGCCTGCCGCTTAAAATTTGTAACAAAAACAAAGGGTTAATAGCCCTTTGTTTTTTTGCGGGAAGACTATAAATTGGGAAAACTATAAATTGCTATGAATTGAGAAAGCTATGAATTTTGCCAAAGTTGTGTATTGTTGTTTGTGTCTGATTGCACTTGTGCTTGGGCTGTATTTGTGGATTAATGATTTTGGGGTGTTTTTGTGGTCGGCTGTGATTGCGATGCTTTTAAATGACAGCTTGTACCGTTATGGCTTGTACCGCACTGGTGTCAAAATTGTTTGTGTTGTTTTGATTGTCATTGTTGAATGCGGTGGATTGTATGCCCTACAAAAACATAAAGCCAATCACGCCACGCAAGGCAGTTGGCAACAATATGGTGCATTATGATTACCAAGTAATAACATTTTGGCGTTTATAATTGCTCAATTTAAGAAAAATATTACAATATATAACACAATCCATGATTTGTCGTGGTATAGTAAATCATCAATTGGTTGATGGCGTTTTATCAAATCAATTGACATCTTGCAAACATTTTATTGTAAACTATTGAAAACTTGGAGCGTATTATGAAAAAATTGATTTTGGCTGTCTTGACAGGCGCATTGACATTGACAGCGTGCAGCACAACCAACGTGGACAACGAGCGCGTTATGGTTGTTGAAGGAGAAAAAGTCAAAGTACAAGTGCAAAATATCAGAAGCTTTGAGGTGGAGATTGCACCACGCAAAGCAGTATGCCAAGTAACCAATACTGCTGGTTTGAAAGTAGATGCCGAATGCTTGCAATACCGCCGTACATTTGACAAGAACTTTAATACATTAAGTGGCGAGATTGTGGGTTTTGAATATGAGCCAGGCTATCGCTATGTGTTGGATTTGGAGCAAACTGCACTGCTTAACGAGGTGACCAAAGAAGTGGTTCCTGTATGGAAGCTAAACAAAATCATTTCAAAAACTTCCGAAAAAGTCGGCTCTTGATTTGGTGTAATTAACCATTGTGATTTATTATTGTGATTTACTATCAATGTTTTATTTTAAGCATGATAATAGCAATGATAAAACTTGATACATACAAAAGCTCAATGCAGACATTGGGCTTTTGCTTTTTTGTAAAAGCAAATGTTGATATATTTATCGGTGCAAATATGAGAGCATTCATTGAGTGAACACAAGATAGATAATTAACCAAGACAGGTAGGATAAATGTGGGAAATGATGGGAATAACTGGGGCAGACTAGGATAGGGTTTGAAGTAATATTGCATAGTGTGCAATAAAAAGGCTTTGATGATTTTAGGTGCTAAACTTGAATTTATCAAAGCCTTTTTATTCTTAAGAGACGGTTTTGTTAAAAAGGTCGGGCTGGGAGTAGCTTTGATGTTCTTTTCGCATACGGGCTAGGATTTCATAAATATAAGGCAACGATAAGTTAAACTTTTGCACCAACTCAAAATGATTATCGCCATTAAAGGCTTGCCAAATGGCTAAATCTCGCTCGTGGTATTGCCAAGTGTTTTGTTTGGTCACATAAAACATACTGCCACCCCAGTGCTGAGCTAGGCGGTTGGCAAGCTCATTGGCGATTTGGCTGGCGGTCTGTTCATCAAGATTTGTGGTGTGGATAATGATTTGTGTACCAAAAGAGCGTAAATCGGTAAAGAAGTTTTCGGCTTGTTGATTAAACTTACCTTTGCGTTTGTTGTCAGTCATAAAAACACCTTTAATTTATTGTTATTTCTTACATTTTAGCAAAGAAAACAACGGTAATAAAAGGTAACTACCACAAAAAAGCCACGATTTTTTTATCATGGCTTTTTATTGAAATTGTCTTAATTTTGGGGATTTGGGGTGGTGGTGTTTTCTGTTGTTTTGGCTTGTTTTTCTACTCGTTTTAGCCAGTTTTTAAGCCGCTCTATGATATTACTTGCTGTGATTGTATCTAGGTTTTCTATGGTGGTTTTGGCTTGATTTTGGATATAGGTTGCCAGAGCCTTTTCACTTGGATTTTTAACCGCTCCCAAATCATACAGCTCCAACCAAAAATGACGCATCAACTTGATTTGTTCGCCAATGTCAATATCGTATTTGTTCTCAATGGGGTTTGGGTCTTTTTTCTTGTGTGTTACCACAAACCCAAGCTGTTTTAATCTTGCCAATACTTTATTTAGTTCGCCAATAGTCATCGCTTTGGTGCTGTCTTTGCTGGTCATTGATATAAGGAGCGAGCGGTAAGTGTCATCATCAAGGCATAATTTACTTTTACCAATGTGAATGAGCTGAATAAGTTTGGGTTTATTTAAGGCGGTTCGTTTGGTTTTGTACTTACTCATTTTGTTTTTTCCTTATGTTGGCAATGATAAGCAAGGCTATCCCCACTTATCATTGCGGTTTGGTTGATTTAATTAACCGCTTCTTTTAGCCCCTTACCAGCTTTAAAAGACACGGCATTTTTGGCAGGTACTTGAACCTTGTCGCCAGTTTGTGGGTTGCGGGCGGTGCGTGCTTTTTGCGTGCGTACCGAAAAGACGCCAAAGCCAACAAGAGCAATGTCATCGCCTTTTGCCAAAGTTTCACTAATGACCGCCAACGTTGCATCAAGGGCGGTTTTGGCTGTCTGCTGGGGTAAGCCAGATTTATCGCTAATCGCGTTGATAAGTGCTTGTTTGTTCATAATGATTTTCCCTTCAAATGGTCTTTTGGGACAATGACAAGGCGACCAACTCTTGTCATTGTTTTGCCTTTTTTTAATTTTAAGTGGTTAAAGATTGGCAAAATCAAGGCTAATTTGGCTGTATTTGCCATGCTGGTCTCGTTCATAAAAGCGGATATATTCTTTGCTACTCACCACTTGGGTGGCATCGCTGATGGCAGTCATTGCTTTTTGCCATTTTTCATCAATAATGTTTAGACTGCGAAGCGACAAGACACGGCGGATGTTAATTTTGCCTTCTTTGTCAACCGCAAAAGCATTGTCAATAATGGCTTTGACATTGTCGTTGCTGTCGGCTGTCCATTCGGTCAAGCATTCATCAATAAGTGATTTGGCGACCTGCAAGCGTTCGTCAAAGACAAGGTTGTCAGAGATGGCGATTTGTACTTTGTATTTGCCATCAAAGCTGATAAGCGACACATTGCCTTTTTTACCGCCAATGACGGTGTCATATTCACAAGCGGAGAGTTCCACAAAATTATGAAACTCGGTAAAGACTTTGTCTTTGACTGCCTGCATTTGAGTTTGTAGCTCTAGGGCTTGTTTGACAAGATTGATGACGGTTTCGTCTCTTAGCTTGTCAATTTCCTTGATTTTATCTATGGGGATAAGATGCCCCTTGTCGTTTAGGCGGTAGCCATCAGGGATTTGGGTTTGGGTTGTCATAACATACTCCGTTGGTTGGTTTACAATAAAATCAAAAGCAAAATCGCAATGCCAAGCACAATGACCGTCAAAATCAGCAGAGCAATCCAAACAGATTGACGGTCTTGACGATTTTGTAGGCGGATGATGTCCATATCCATTTGTGCCAAGCGGTGCTTTTCGTGCTGTAGCCATAGGTATTCTATGGCAGATAGACTTTTGGTGTTGTCTTGTGGTTTAAGGGTTGGGTTTGTCATTGGTTGCTCCTTATAGATTATTGATAACATCGGCGTTGATGACAGGCACGCCAAGTTCGGCACATAGGTTCATCGCCCCTGTGATGAGATTGCCAACTGCTAAGGGGTACAGTAGGCTTTGCACCACTTTGCCTTTGTTGTCGGTGCGGACAAGTTTGTTGGTCATTGCCAAAATACCGCTCTCGTCTATAAGCTCGTTTAGAGCTTTGGTTTTTGCTAGGCGGTGCGACAGATAATTAGCAAGCTCATTTGGGGCGATTGGGTCAAGGGTGGCAATTTCACAACGCTGTACCACTTCACGAATGGCGGGGTTTTGTTCGGACAGCTTTAATGCCAATTCATTTTGACCGATAAGCACAATGCCCAAAAGTTTTTGATAGCCGTCTTCTAACTCAAAAAAGCGTTTTAGGTGCTTTAGGGTCGGCAGTGGCAAGCTGTGAGCTTCTTCTATAATCAGCAGGTGTTTGTTACCCGCCTTATGGCTTTCTTTTAAAAGCTGATGGATTTGGCGAAAGCGAGCTTCTGGGCTTCTTTTGGCATTTTCAAGTGGGCTTAAGGCGTGCAAAATGGACTCGGCAATGTGGGCGGATTTTAGGGTTTTGCCCTTTACATCATTGTCTTCGGTTGCCAATACATACGGTTCAATGACGATGATTGGCTGATTTTCACGATGAATGCGGTCTATTAAGTCGCGTTTTAGGGTGGTTTTGCCAGCCCCTGACTCTCCTGTTACCGCCACAAACCCACCGTGTTTGGCAGTATGGAGCAGAGTTTCACGCACATAATGCACATCGTTTGACAAAAACAGTTCATTGCTTGAGCGAATGTCGCTGGTAAAGGGGTTGGCAAACACGCCAAAGTGTTTTTTGGCAGTCATGGTAAGGGTCTGTTTTCTAAGTAGCATAAGATTTTCCTCTTGGCTATTTGTTTTGGGGGTTTGGGGGTTTGGATTTAGGCAAATGATAAGACTGCTGGTATCAATCCCCTGCTTTTGCAAAAATTGAATGATGTCGGCATCAATTTTGGCACGGTCTAGGCTTTTTGGATAAGCCCCTGTATTTATAATGCTGTTAATGCTCGCAGGGCTTAAGCCAATGCCATTTGCCAATGTTCGCTGACTGATTTTGTGGTCGGTCAAAAGCTGTTTTAAGGTCATGGTCTGCTCCTAGCCCACCGCTCTTAATAGCAGTTTATTTGGCTCATCTTGTGGCAACAACATTTCCACCACACTGCCAAGCTCATCTGGAGCAACGCCATCGGGAAAAGTGTTCACAATCATTTGATAAAACTCTGGTTGCCACGCATCGCCAAGCTGTGCCTTCAAAGTTTTGGCGACTTCCACAGGCGTTAAAGGTTTTAACACTTTTTTGGCGGTTAAGTGTGAGCTTTGGCTGATGTCAAGCCCCACGCCTTTTTTGGTGAGATATAGCACGCTTTCGCCAATGTCTGCCATCATATCCACCTGTCCATCATAGGCGACCATTCGTGCCTTTCTTGCCTTGTCCACATCAGCCTCGGTGTCAGCATTGTAGGCTTGTTTGAGCATTGCCTTACGGTTTTGTTCAGGAGTGGCTTGTGGCTTGGCAACAATGCTTTGTCCCACCACAGGGGCGTTTATATCAAAGCCAGCATTGTCTTTGACAATTGGTGCGATTGTGTAAATTTGCCCCTGCCACATGACATCAATGTTTGGCACTCGGTAAGGATTGACCACAATATCAACAATGGCTTTTGGATAAATGCCATCCACGCAGGTCAAGTCATAGACTTGATTGCCAAAGCCTTTGACGGTGTGAGTTACGGTCAAATCGCCACGCACTTTGATGGTTTTTGGACGCGTGGTAATCAGCTCGCAGCACAGCTCACGACTGGGGGCAACCCTAAGCTTATCATTTGTGATGGTGAGCCAAACTTGGTTGCGGGTCTTGCGGTGGCGTGTATGAATGTGTTTTGGATTGCCATTAAAATCAAGTCGCCATTTGGTTGCCAAAGCATTCAATTCATCAAGACCGCCCACTTTTACAAACGGCAAACGGCTTTCAAATTTGGTTTCTACCAAGTTTTGAGCTTGTTCAACCTGCCCCTTGGCTCGGCTGTTGCCTGTGGCGTGAACAATTGGCACAACCGACAGTCTATCTAGCATATTCATAAACAGCCCACCCATATTGGCACTGCCTTTGTCCATGCCAAGATGAAACGGTACGCCGTGCATGGGGTCTTCTGCTTGTCGTTTTAAAATGGCGTTCATAAAGACTTGGGTTAGATTTTCAGAGGTTTCCGCCCCCAGTACATATTCCAAATAAATCGCCCCGCTATAATGGTCGGTAATCACATAACGGATAACCCGTTCTTTGGCGATTTTTTCCAGGTTTTTTGGCTTGTTTTTGTAAAACTCTTTTTCGTCCATCATCTTTGCTCCGCCCTTTGGTAGGTAGAACAACACGCAAACAGAGGCATCAATCTGCCACAAATAGTTTGGGTGCAAACTTCTTTGGGCGGTGTGGGCAGTTGGTGTGGCAAGCTGGTCGGGGTGGCAATGGTACATTTTTAACGCCCTTAAAATGGTGCTGACGTCCACATCAGGCAATTTGCCCTGTGCCTTTAGAATTTCGGCGGCGTCTTTGACCGACAAAATGCGTTTGCCATTGTTGCGAGTTGCCACCAAAATCATGCCACCAATCAGTTTGGCTTGGCTTTCGGTGATGATGGTCTTGCCTTTGTCGGTGCGGACTTTGCGGTCGCCTTTTTTGGTTTGCGGGGCAAGATTGGCTTGTTTGAGCATTGTATAGACTTGCTTGACAGAACAGTTTAAAAACTTGGCAGAACTTTTTACAATCGTACTTTTTTGACCGTGGGGAGCGGTGTTGAGTCGGTTTGATAAATCTTTAAGATAATCAAGAGTAGCACTATCCATAATAAGCATCCTTATTCGCTGCCGCCCAATTCATTGTCTAAGTCGCTGTCTGTTGCCCAATCGCTTGCCATCATTAGCGACAAGTCCACACCCAGCGACAAACCAAGTTCAGCAAGACGTGAGTATAAAAAGCTGACTTCTTGTGTGATTTTTTGGTTCAAATGGGGCAAATCGTTTTCGCTTGCCTGACAAGACAAGGCTTCAATCACCGCCCCAAACTGGCTAATGGCGGTCATCACCGTCTTGGTGCTAACTCCAAGCTCGTCATTGATGTGGCTTTCCACTTCTTGTTGCACCACTTTGGCGTTGTCAATGTGCTTACGCACTGATAATTTGGCGTCCAATTCATCAATTTTGCGGTTTTTGGTGGCTAGTACTTCGTCTTTGGCTTCGTTTTCGGCACGGGCTTGTTTTAGGGCTTTTTTCAGCTCGCTGACACTCATGGTGTCAATGTCATCTAGGGTAATACCGCCTACAGGCTCGCCACTATTTAGGGCTTCTAATTGGTCGTCATCTAGGGTGATAAGTTCTAAGAGTTTGGTTTGGCTGTCCACTTTTGCAATAAGCGAATTAAATTCGCTTTTGACCTTTAAAGTGGCTTGCATAAATTTTTGGGCGGTGCGTTTGTTAAAGCCCAAAAGTTCCACTCGTTGCACAAACTCGCCGTGTGAACACATTTCTTTTAAAATCAAAAGACATTTGCCAAGTTCTAGCACATCTTCTACGGTGCGTCTTTGATAAAAGCGGATGCGGTCTTCTAATGCCCCTACGGTCAGCTCGCCTTGGTAGTGGTAGTTTTCGGCAAGGCGGACGACATTGGCGTGGTGGTCGGCAATGCTGGGCTCTGCATTGGCAGGGATAACTTCTACTGGGGTGGTTTGTAGTAAATCTGTGGTCATGATTTTTTCCTTTAAAAAGCGAATTTGAATTCGTATTTGGTTTAATAAAAAAGTACATCAAAAACGGCTGATACGCTGGTTGTATTCATGGATACGCTGTTGCAGTCGCTCGGTTTCGCTGTGATGGCTTTGGGCGATTTGCAGTAAACTGATGGAAAGCTGATAACGTCCATCGCCTCGTTTTTCTACAAAGCCTTCTGATGCCAAATCGTTCAAATCTCGGCAGATGTTGGAACTTCTTGTGTCAAGAGCGGTAGCAAGCTCGGTGACGGATACTCCACTAAAGGTTTTGCCTTGCAGGGCTTTGATGATACGCAAAGCTCGGCGTGTTGCGTTTGCCATATAAAACTCTTTTTGATAAAATGAAAAAATTTTAACAACTGTTTTTTAACAACTGTTTTGGATTGATAATTACTGGGCTTGTTTTAGCCCTAATTTCACTGCGATGGTGTGTCCTTCGCCATATAGGGCTTTGTTTTCGCCACGCATGACGCGATAGACTTGGGCGGGTTTGTAGCCGTTGTCTTCTGCCCATTGTTTTAGGGTAATGCCTTCGGCATAAAGGCGTTTTTTGATGTCTTGGGGAGTTACTTTGTTACTCATTGCGATTCTCCGTTTATGGATTGTACGGTAATTAACGTTGAATTATGGTATATTGTAAGTGTATTTTTTACACTTGTAAAGGGGTTTTTGTGTGATTTCTACACTTTTTAAACAAATTCTTGAGAAAAACAACTTAGAGCTACAAAATGTTGCCGAAATTATGGGTATCAGCCTAGACCGAGCCAAAAATTTGTCGGCAGGACGGGTCAAAAAATTTAAGCCAGAGGAGATGCAAGCCTTGATTTCAAAATTAGGGATTAGCCCCCATTGGCTTGCTACAGGAGAGGGAGAGATGTACCCAGAAGATGCCACGCCCACGCTATCATCGGACGAGGAGCTACTATTGGACAGTTACCGCTCATTACCTGCAGACAAGAAAAAACGCCTATTGCGACTGGCGTTGTCGGGGCTTGAAGATGTGGGTAGTGGCATTCATCACAGTCCCAACGCCAATGCCAAAATGGGCGACAAAAGCGGCAATAATAACAGTTTTAACAGCACACCCAATCAAGGTTATGTCAATCAAGGCACGCACAAAGGAGATGTGAATTTTGGAAAATAAGGGCTACATCAATTATGGCGAGCATTATGGCGATGTCCGTTTTGAAGAAAACGGCATACCACTTATTATGCCAATAATGGGGCAAGTTGGTTCTATGTGTTGCCCGCGCAAGGGCTGTGGACACGCCATTTGGTCGGATAGCTTACGGTGTCCGTACTGTCATTTTGACATAAGAGCCTATTGGCAAAAAGAAAATTACAGACAGGATTTACAAAGACTAAAAGGCAGACTCAACATTGTAGAATGGGTATCATTGGCTTGTGTTGGGTTGATGTTGGTAATGCTTTACTTGAAATCTATCGGTTTTGTAACCCTTGCCTTGTTTTTGGTATTTGCATTTTGCATATCCATTGCCAATAGCCTTGATGAGCGAGTGGCAGAAATTCAAAAGAAACTCAAAGGATTTAATTATCTTACTTATTGATTTTAAGGGAAAAATCATGAAAAAACTTAGCACCATTTTAGCCCTAAGCCTACTATTAACAGCGTGTGGCGAACAGCCAGCCACAAGCACAGAACAGCCAGCACCCCAAGCAAGTGTTACCAGTACCCATCAACCGTTAGAACAACCTGCCAAATTAACCAAAGAACAAGCCAAAGACTTTGCGGTCGGTGTTTTAGATAAGATTAACACAGAAGAACAAACAGCTCTAAAATCCTTTGAAAATCAAGATATTAACACATTAAAACAACAAGACCAAGATTTGACAAATTATGTGTTTAACTATTGGCTAGATGATGACACTTTAGCACCTTACACCAAATGCGATACAGCTTTAAGAGATTTGCAATTGTATGTTGGTTCGTTAAAAATGCAACTGGAAAACAACACACCCCAAATGCAAAAAATCACCGACCAAGAAAAACAAGATTATCTAAAATCCAAAAATACTTGTGAAACATTGGTAAAAATGTCGTATGATGAAGCGTTAAAAGCCAGCCAATAACAACCCTTAAAACGCCCTAAAATTATTCTGCCCATCTTTGCCTTATGCTAAGCCTTATTATCAACAATGGGGCTTTTTTATGGCTTATTCATTATCAAATCGCAGTTTAAACAACCTAAACGGCGTGAAACCTGACCTTGTTAAAATCGTGAAACGAGCGATTAGCATTACCGAACAAGACTTTGTCGTCATTGAAGGTGTGCGAAGTCGTGAGCAGTGTATGATTAACTACGGCAAGGGGCGTACGGTCGCCCAGCTTTCCGCCAAAGGCATTCCTGCCAAATATGCCAAACCCAATCACGCCAAAGTAACGTGGCTAAAAAATCCGTTTGCGTCCAAACATTGTGATGGTTTGGCGGTGGACATCTGTCCGTATCCTGTGGATTGGTCGGATTTAAAGAAATTTGACAAAATTGCAACTGCGATGTTTACCGCCGAAAAACAGCTAAAAGCGGAAGGGCAAATCAGCCAAAGCACCAACCTACGTTGGGGAGCTGACTGGGATAATGACGGCAAAAAACGTGAACGTGGCGAGTCTGACAGTCCGCATTTTGAGATTTAAGGGGGCAAAATGAAACTTGAACTTGTCCCCAAATGGCAAACTGGCTGGAAGTGGTTTAGTAACTGGGCATTTATGATTATCGTGTTTTTGGCAACTGTACCGCTACCGCCTGAAATCGTGTCTTTATTACCGCCTGTGGTGCAAAAGTATCTGATTGCTACGGTTGCGGTGTGTGGGCTTGTTTTACGTTTTGTGAAACAAGCCGACCCAAACAAAGGCGGTGGCAAATGACGGATATGATAGATAAGGCAAATGCTGATTATGAACGCTGGCTACAAGGGCAAATCAGCAAATCCAAACACGCACCCAACGACACCACCGACTGCGTGGACTGTGGTGAGCCGATTGGCGATAAACGTAAGCAAGTCTTGCCCCATGCCGTCCGCTGTGTGGGGTGTCAATGGCAGTTTGAACGCACACACGAGCGAGGTTACCGATGACGTTTAATTTGGAACCTTATCAGCTGATTATGCTGATAATAACGATTGGTGGCTCTATTTGGGGTGCTGGCAAGGCGTTTTTTGGTCGTATTGAACACTCTATCAAAGAGCGTGATGATGGCTTGGCGGTGGCGATTAATAATCTGGGCTCAAAACTGGATAAAGAGTCGGACGCTATCCGTCAGCTTGACCGAGAGATTTTGAAACTCAAAGCCGAACTGCCACGCGAATATGTCGCCAAAGAGGACTTTATCCGTTCGTTTACCGTGGTGGAAGCCAAGATTGATGCGGTGCAAACCACCTTGACCCAATTTGCTAAGGATAATAAATAAGGACAATAAATAATGACGATTGATTTATTAAAATCTCGCCGTGAGTCCATGCGGTGGCATTTGTTAAATGCCCTTGACAAGGCTCGCCCTATCGGTGCGATAGACGTGCTACTACTGGACGTGGTGCGGTGTATCTATGCGGACGCTACGGCAAATGAAATCCATCAACAGCTGGACTACCTAGAAGGGCGACATTTGGTGAGCCTTGACAAACAGCCCACAGGACACTGGCACGCCAAACTGTGTCATGACGGCGTGGACGTGGTGGAATATGCCACCGACTGCCCTGTCGGTATCGCTCGCCCTGTCAAATATTGGACTTAGGGGAAAACATGGCACGCATGACCGCAATAGACCGCCTAAGCCCAGAACACAAAAAGCTCCTTGATGACAAACTTACCACCAACGGCTTTTATGGCTATGAAGCACTTGCCGACTGGCTACATGAATTGGGCTATGAAATCGGCAAATCGTCATTACACCGCTATGGGCAAAAGCTAGAAAGAAAGCTGTCTGCCATCAAGGCAAGCACACAAGCATCACTTATGATTGCCGAAGCCATCCCTGATGATGGCGACGCTCGCTCGTCTGCGGTGTTATCGCTTGTACAGACCGAACTGTTTAATGCCCTAGTCGCCCTACAAGACCTAGAAGAAGATGACAGTCTTGACCCCATCAAACGCCTAAGCCTGATAACCAAAGCAGGTAAAGGCATTAGCGAGATTGTCAAAGCGTCTGTATTGCAAAAACAACACGCCATCGATGTCAAAGAAAAAGCCGAATCCACCGCCAAAGAAGTAGAAACCATTGTCAAAACAGGTGGGCTGTCTGATGAAACCGCAGAGCTAATCCGTGCCAAAATTTTGGGGATTGCACAATGAATAAAAAGCGTGGACTAGGCACAGCCATTGCCTTTTCGGTATTGGCGGTCTGTACAACCTATTTGGAAGTAAATGGTTATTCGTGTCATGGTTTGTGGGTAGTGGTTGTTATTTGGGCATTTTTTGGGAAATTTTAATGACAAAGCAAACGACTCCAAGCGTTCTACTCCCTTACCAACAAGACTGGGTTGCCGACCAATCGGAGGTCAAAATTTTTGTCAAAAGTCGCCGTATCGGTGGCTCGTGGGCGGAGGCTGGCGAGTCGGCATTGGAGGCAAGTCGTACCAATGGGCAGGATACTTGGTACATCGGCTATACTAAGGATATGGCGATAGAGTTTATCCGAGATGTGGCGGATTGGGCGAAGTTTTATAGCCTTGTGGCAAGTGAAGTGGAAGAACACGAAGAAATCTTTGAAAATGGCGATGAGAAAAAATCTATCCTAGCGTATAGCATTAAATTTGCCAGTGGCTATCGTGTCACTGCCCTTTCATCATCACCCAGAAACTTGCGTGGTAAGCAGGGGCGTGTGGTGATTGATGAGGCTGGGTTTCATGATGACCTAGAAGAGCTGTTAAAGTCTGCCCTTGCTCTTACGATTTGGGGTGGCTGTGTGCGGATTATTTCAACGCATAATGGCGTGGCAAACCCTTTTAATTTGCTGGTAGAAGATGCCAAAGCTGGTAAACTGCCGTATAGTCTGCACCATTGCACTTTTGATGAAGCGTTGACACAAGGACTGTATCAGCGAATTTGCTTAAAGCGTGGCATAAAATGGACACCACAAGGCGAGCGACAGTGGGCGGACAAAATCCGTGCCATGTATGCTGACAATGTGGACGAAGAGCTAAACTGCATCCCTAAAAACAGCGGTGGTAAATATTTGTCCCGTGCCTTAATTCTAAATGCAATGAATGACGAAACGCCGTATCTGATTTATCAAGAAACAGACGAGTTTAATCTGCAATCCGACAGCGTGCGACAAGCGTCTTGCCGTGAATGGTGCGTGGATAATTTGGATTTAATCCTTGCCAACTTGCCCCAAAATGCGTGCTGTTTTGTGGGGGCGGACTATGGGCGAAATGGCGACAAGACCGCCTATGTGGTCGGCATAAAAACTGAGACGATTGGACTTAAAGTAGTCTGTGTGGTGGAACTGGATAACATTCCATTTAGCCAGCAAGAACAAGTCCTAAATTATATTTGCGACAACATTCGTCTACTGGGCATGGCAATGGACGCAACAGGCATCGGAGCAAGTAACAGCGAAAAAGCCTATCATCGCTACGGCTCATCAGTGGTAGAGATGATAAAGCTGTCGCAAGGCTGGTATAGCCTAAATATGCCGCCGTTCAAATCCTCCCTAGAAGACGGCGTGCTGACCGACATCCCTAGACATGACAATATCTTATCCGACCTTTTTGCCTTTGAAGTCATTGGTGGTGTACCCAAACTGCCTGCCAAGAAAAATGCAGGCAAAGATGGGGGCGGTAAAAAAGACAAACGACACGGCGACACGGCGGTGGCTCTTGCCTTGCTTTATTATGCTTTTATGAATTTAAATGATGGTGAGCTTGTCATCAAAAGTCGGCAAGTAGAACACAAAGAAACAATGAGTATGGGCGTATTGGCTCGCTTTAGACGCATTATTAAGGGCTATGATTAAAAAGGGTAACTGATGAATAAACTAGACAAACAAGACCTTGCCACAAGCCTAGCGGATGAGATTGCCAGCCGTCAAAGCATTCACTTTGCCTTTGGCGGTATGATGCTGTCCTTGCCAAACCCTGACCCTGTGTTAAAGCGACTGGGCAAAGACATCGAGGTGTATCGTGACATCATGAATGACCCTGTCATCAAAGGGGCAATCAGACGCCGTCGCTCGGCAGTGGTCGCCCTAGAATATGGGCTGGAACAAGGCAAGGCAAGCGACAAGACCATGAAACTGTGTCAAGACGTCTTGGCAAAAATCAAACTGCGTGAGCTGATTCGTGAGCTACACGATGCGTCTTGGTTTGGCTATTCGCCAGCTGAAATCTACTGGGAGCGGACGGGTGGTCTGTGGCTACCATCAAAAGTGGTGGGCAAACCGCCTGAATGGTTTGGCTTTGATGGTGACAACCGCCTATGCCTAAAACAATACGGCAAATACGAGCCTGTGCCAGCCATGAAATTTATCACCGCAAGAAATGACCCCACCTTTATCAATCCCTATGGCGTGGCGGATTTGGCAAGTGTGTATTGGCTGTCGGTGTTTCGTAAGGGTGGGCTTAAATTTTGGTTACGCTTTGCGGATAAATACGGTCAAGCCTTTGTGGTAGGCAAACACCCACGAGCCACGCCACAAAGTGAAGTGGATAAAATCTTGGACAGCTTAGAGCTATTAAGTCAAGATGGCGTGGCGGTGATTCCTAATGACGGCTCGGTGGAAATCCTAGAATCAGCTGGTAAAGGAGCAACGGCAGATATGTTTGAGCGACTACTCAAACATTGCCGAGATGAGATTAACATCGCCCTACTGGGGCAAAACCAATCCACCGATGCGTCCAGTACCAATGCGTCCGCTCAAGCTGGTATAGAAGTAACCGATGATATCCGAGATGCTGACGGTGTCATGATAGCACAAGCGATTAATGAGCTTTTGGGCTATGTGGTGGCGTTGAACATCGGCGAGGGTGAGTATGTGCCTGTCTGGTCTATGTGGGAAACCAATGACGAAACCGAACGACTTACCAAGCTTATCACAAGTGCAAAGCTTGCAGGGGCTGTTGTTTTAAAGCCTTTTTATACACGGCATTTGGGCTTTGCCGATGATGAAATCATTGTGCCAGAACAGCCAAATAACGACAGCCCCAATTTGGCATTTAATGAATTTAACCCTGTTTACCAAGACTATGCTGACCATACGACCGCCCAACTTGCCCAAAACAGCCAGCCTGTTATCAATGATTGGCTAAGTCGCATTAAGGCGGTGATTGATACGGCAAACAGCCTTGATGATGTGCCAATGCTTATCAGTCAAGCCTTTGCCGATTTGCCTGATGATAAACTTGTGTCTGTGATTGAAATGGCGATGACGGCAGGGCATTTGGCTGGAATGGCAGAAGTGGTGGCAGAAAATGAGTAATCAAGAACTGGTCGGTGTGCAATCGGCATTTGATTTGCCATTTGATGAACAGATAGAATTTTTTAGACAAAAGGTACGCTTGCCGACCCAAAGCTATAAAGACATCGCCGCCATACAGCACGACAAAGCGTTTGTGGTGGCTGGGGTGATGAAAGCTGACCTATTAAACGACCTATACAAAGCGGTACTGTCTGCCATAGAAAATGGCGACAGCCTAGGGCAATTTCGCAAAAACTTTGACAGAATCGTGCAAAAACACGGCTGGACGGCAGGGCAACACGGTTTACAAGGCACTGGGGCGTGGCGTGCCAGTATCATTTATCAAACCAATCTACGCACTACTCACGCAGGGGGGCGTTGGCAACAGATGACAGACCCTGACGTGCTAAAGGCTCGTCCGTTTTGGCAGTATCGCCACATCACAACCCACCACCCACGGCTAAACCACAAACGCCTAAATAATCTGGTACTGCGTGCCGATGATGCGTGGTGGCGTGTCAATTATCCGCCCAACGGCTGGGGTTGTAAGTGTTATGTCAATACACTGTCACAAGCAGATATGGATAGGCTGGGACTAACACTAAGCCCTACGCCTGATATGGACGGCTTTACTGACAAAAGCTTTAGCCATGCTCACGGCTCGTCTTGGCATCCTAATCTTGACAAATACCCCCATGCCATTGCCAAGGCTATCGTGGCAAGCAATATGGCGACAGGGGTGTTTGAACGCTGGCTTGGGCGGATTGAGAACCAAGTAAACCAAGAAATTGCCAAACCTGACTATCAAGACTTAACTCACGACCAAATTGTCAAAAAATTGCGTAGCCTTGATACAAACGAAAGTTTTTCTGTGGCGGTCATACCGCCTGAATTTATGGAGAAATTGGGCGTAAGCACGCAGGTAGTAAAATTAAGCGAATATGATGCCTTAAAACAAGTGTATAGTCGCAAGGGCGATGCAATGTTTGAATGGGGTGATTATTTGGCAGTACAAGGGATTTTTGATAATCCGCAGTATGTGTTAAAAGAAGTTGGGATAAATGGGCAGGTGATGACGGTTTGGTTACAACATCAAGAAAAATCTTATATGGCGGTGTTGCAACAAACTAAAACAGGTAAAGGATTGTTTTTAAAGTCATTTCGCACAGGAAAAATGGAGCGAGAAATTAAACGCTCATTAAAAACTGGGGGCGAAATCATTTATCAAAAAGATTAGGAAAGAGAGGACAAGCTAACACTCTTGTTGCACCCACCTACGAACCTAAAAGGAACAGGGGCGGTGGCTTGATTCACCGCATTCGGCTTTCCTAAAACTTTTTATTATCATAACAAACCTTGATGAGATTGTAAAGTATGGTAACTGTAGAAATTCAAGGGCTAGAAGCCGTCCAAAATCAGCTGCTACGACTCATAGAGCGTGGCAATAATCTACAGCCCTTATTAAAAAACATGGGTGAGCAGGTGTTAAACAGCACTCAAGAACGCTTTCATACCAGCACCGACCCTGATGGTAACCGCTGGGTAAGCAATAGCCCTGTTAGCTTTGCACGGCTATTGGGCGGTCGCCACACCAACAAGAACGGCAAAATCAACGCTCGTGGCGTGTCTGCCGTAATGAGCAAAAAGCCCCTTATCCTAAGCCACACCCTGCAAGGCTCTATCCACTATCAAGTAAACGGACAATCGGTGATGGTTGGCACAAATATGGTCTATGCCAAAATGATGCACTTTGGTGGGACAAAGTCCGCCTTTCCCCATCTGTGGGGTGACATTCCTGCTCGTCCGTTTTTGGGGATTAGTGCAACCGACAAGCAGGTTTTGGAGCGAATGGTGGTGGATTATTGGCAAAGTTTATAAAGGTTGTTAGTAAGCACTTTTATCAATAAATGCACCCACAGGTGTACCTTCTGGAAAGTCGTGATGGTCAAGTCCTTGCTTTGCCATAGCAATCCTTAAGTCTTCATCTTTTTGTTGCTCGATTGGGTCACTATCCAAATCATCGTTTAGGTCATCGTCATACTGATAGGGATTCATAGATTGCCTCCTATGGCAAGTTGATGGTTGTTAGTTAAATTTAAAAAATCGCTTTATGGTTTAAAATTAAGCGACAAATGATAAATTGGGATAATTGTACCTTTTTCAACCCCAATAGCGTTTATGAATGTTTATAAACGCTTTTTTACACCCCAAAAACACCCCAAACAAACTTACCAAATCTAACCCAATAAAAAAACCCTTAAACCGCCCTAAAATTCCCCCTAACAAAAATCCCCTATCATTGGCGTTAATATTCCAAAAGGGATAAGTCCAATGAAAAAAATCCATATCTTTAAAACAGGTACACATACCGACAGCAACGGTGTCTCGGTAAGCTTTAGCGAAAATGATTTACAAAACGCCATCAATGCCTACAACCCAAGCCTACACCAAGCCCCCATCGTGGTCGGACACCCCAAAACCGATGCTCCTGCCTTTGGCTGGGTCAAGTCCTTAACCGCTAACAATGGCAATCTGTACGCCATACCAGAGCAAATCCAACACGACTTTGGCGAGCAAGTCAAACAAGGGCTTTATAAAAAAGTCTCGGCTTCTTTTTATCCGCCAAACTCATCTGCCAATCCTGTCAAAGGCGTGTATTATCTGCGTCATGTGGGATTTTTGGGAGCAGAACCGCCAGCCATTAAAGGCTTAGAGCCGATTGAATTTAACGAAAATGACAAGGCGGTGGAGCTGACCTTTGATTTTAGTGAAAGTCCAAGCGACACAGCCGACACGCCCGAAAAGACTTTATTTAACAAGGTGGTGTCCGCTCTTGGCTCGCTTTTGTTTAATGAACAACCGCCCAGCGAACAAGCCACGCCCCTAAGTAATGATCCAAACAGTGATAATTCAAACCCAATTTCTAACCCAACTTCAACCCCACAAAAGGAAAATGCAATGACAACCGAAACACCCCAAGCCAATCAAGCTACCGAGCCCCAAAGCTTACCTGCAACTGTACCACCTGTTGCCACGCCTGACCCAAAAGATGCCGAAATCGCCAATCTCAAAGCTCAAATCGCCCAAAAAGAGCAAGCCGAAGCACAGGCAAAAATCCGTGCCCAAGAGCAAGCCAACAACGACTTTGCCGAAAATCTTGTCAAAGAAGGTAAACTTGTACCAGCGGGCAAAGAGATGGTTGTAGCGGTACTAAACGCCATTGATGTCGCAGGTCGTGCCAATCCTTTAAACTTTGGTGAAGGCGACAACACCAAGCCTTTAAACCAAGCCTTTAAAGATGGTCTAAATGCAGGACTACTAAATAATAAAGTGCATTTGTTTAGCGAAACGGCTGGCAAGGCAGTTGGCGGTTCAAATTTAAATAACGCCCTAAACCACAATCTGCCCCACAGTGCCAAAGTGGATGCCGATAGCCTTGCCAAACACCAAGAAATCTTGGCTTACTGCGAAACTCACAAAGTGGACTACACCACCGCCGTCATGGCAATCGGTTAAACCTTAACCATTGATAAGGAAAATTTTATGAAAACCCAAGCAATTAGTATTTTGACCTTGTCTGTGCTACTCGCCCAAGACACCCTCGCAGGTTCGTGGGTAACGGCAACGGGGGAAACCCCAAGCGGACAAGCCCCCTTACTTGGCGTAACCACCACAGACGGCAAACAGGGTCAAATGGTATCTGTAACCGCCATCGGCACAGCCAGCATGAACCTAAAAGACATTGCCACAAGTCCTGTCAAACAAGGCGATGTGGTGGTCTATGATGGGGCAATGATGGTCGTCCCCCAAAGCCAACTGGCAAGCTATGAAAGCAAAGTGGTGGGTGTGGTGCTGCATGACGCTCACCAAAACAGCCACGCTGAAATTTTAATCCGTTAATTTTTAACAATCTTTTGATTTTTAAGGAAAAGTTATGTCTAATATTGTTGTAGACCAAGTTTTGACCACTGTCGTTCAAGGCTATAAAATCCCTGAAAGTGTCGGTCATTATCTATTCCCACGCGTGCCAGTCAGCAAATCTGGTGGTAAGGTGATACAGTTTACCGACAAAGATTTTATCGTGTATCAAACCCAGCGTTCTCGTGGGTCAAATACCAAACGCATTGACATCGGCTATGAAGGCACACCTTATTCGCTTGAATTGCACAGTTTAGAGGGCAAAGTGCCACGAGAAGATTTGCGTGACAGCGAAGCGGTCAGCCCAAGCATTAAGCTTGGTATGCGAGCCACCAACAAAGCCATGCGTGGCGTGATGTTGCCACTGGAAGTCCAGCAAGCGAACATGGCGCGAGACCCAAATAATTACCCAGATACCCACAAAACCGCTCTATCAGGTACAAGTCAATGGACGGATGAAAACAGCGACCCATTTGGTGATATTGACACCGCCAAAGACGCTATCCGCCAAAATACAGGGGCGGATGCGAATATCATGGTGCTGTCACCTGTGGCGTTTAAAGCCTTAAAAAACCACCCTGCCATTGCCAAACGTCTGACCATTACCGCAGACGGTAAAGGTATCACTGCTCAAATGCTCGCTGATTTGTTTGAATTTGACAATGTCGTGGTCGGTAAAGCTGTGAAATTTAACGAAAAAACAGGCAAGGTGGAAGACGTGTGGGGCAATGACGCTATCTTGGCGTATGTGCCGACCACAGCGGAGTTTGACCGCGAAACCCCTGCCTTTGGCTACACCTACGGCATGGAAGGACACCCTTTTGCCGAAACTGCCTATTATGACAACAACGCCAAAACGTGGTTTTACCCTGTCACCGATGAGCGTGTACCTGTCATTGCTGGTATTCACGCTGGGTATTTGATTAGCAACGTGGCGTAATTTATTTTATATTTACTAAAAATTATTAAGGAATATTTGATGAATAATTTAGCTGTGTTCATGTGTTTGGCTCTGATACCCATTCGTCACAACGGCAAAAACTACCCCAAAGGGGCAGTGATTGAGATGCCGACTGCGGATAGTTTTTTTCTCAAAAAGGCAGGTTATGTACGCCAAGCCACGCCTGATGAGATTGCAGCGTATCAGCAAGCTGCCCAAACCCAACCGTCAAATCCACCATTAAATCCACCAAATGCGAATTCAAATTCGCATTTACCACCCACGCATCAAGTCGGTGATGATAATCTTGATGACAACTCTGACGACAAAAGCGAATTAAATTCGCCTTTGACACAAACAACGCCTGATAAAACGGCAGAAGTAACAGTGGCAGACTATGGTAAATTAACCAAAGCCGAGCTGATTGCCGAGCTTAGCAAACGCCAGATTGAGCATAACCCAAAAGCCAAAAATGATGAGCTAGAAGCGTTACTGGTGGCGGACGACCATGCAAAGACTGATGCCAAACTTAACGCCAAAACTGATGACACGGCAGGGGCAAACTGATGGCGTATATCAGCCTTGATGACTTAAAGGTACTCGTTCCTGAACACGTTTTGCGTGAGTTGTCAGACGATGAGATAGGCAGTAGCATTAATGAACGTTTGGTGCAAACCATCATTAGTGAGGCGTGCGAAGAAGTGGACGGTTATTTGCGTAACCGTTACAGCTTGCCTTTTAAAAACACGCCTACCTTGGTCAAACAATGTGCCAAACAAATCGCTCGCTATACGCTGTATGAACGCCGACCAGAGGGCTTTGAGTTGCCCCCTGCGGTGGTGGATGGTCGCCGTGTCGCTATCAAAAACCTTGAACATATCCGAGATGGCAAGATTAGCCTTGGCGTGCCTGATGATTTGACAAATGCCAAAGCGACACTGAATGATGACGGCGAATTTCATGTGAAAGTTCGCCCCAGTCGCCAAAATGGGTCGGTGTTTAATAATGCGTTGTTGGATAATTTTTAGGGCGGTAAGTGGTGACTTTGCAAAAACTGCCTTCATTTAGCCTTGCCAAAGATATTGCCAGCGACATTGTAGAGCAACTCAAAAAGAGCGTGGGCAATGATTTGGCGGTAAGCTTTTACCCTGAAAAGCCGACAAGTTATCGGCTCAATCATGCCAATGGGGCGTTACTTGTGAGCTATGGGCGGTCAAATTATCCCAAGCACAATGACACAAATGCCGTCATTCGCCCACGAGAGCTGACTTTTGCGATTACCATTGTCAGTCGTGGGCTGTATGATAGGTTTGGGGCTGTGCCTTTAGTGGACTGGGTGCTTGAATTGTTGTCAGGCTTTATGCCTGTGCATTGTGATAAGCCCTTGTCGCCCATCAAAGATTATTTTGATAATCATGACAGCGGTTTGTGGTTTTATGTGGTGGAATTTAGTACCGAAACGGCGTTTGTGCAGAGCTTGGCAGTTTTGGATATTTGATAAAGTGAATTGGAGTAAATCTTTATGAGTGAGAATCAGTTGAATGAGTATCGGTATGTCGGCTGTACCACAGCTTTTAGTGAAAATGGCAAGACAAATGTGTGGCAATCTGACGACACGCAAATGACGGTACAGCATGAGTCAAGTGCTTATGCAGAAAGATTGGTGGGGGTTGGGCTTTTGGTAGCAGAAAATGGTGACCAATTAGCCCCTATTGGTTGCACACCAATGCCCAGTCAGTGGTCTCGCCCCATGACTTGGGAGATGGTGAATAAGCCTGATAATCTTGGCGGTGTGACTGTAGATTTGAGTGAGGGTAACTGTTGGATTGATTTAAAAGACATCCATACGATTGATGAATTTTTTGCCAGATTGCTGGCACAAACCAACAGCGTTGGCATGGCAAGATTTCATCTGCATACACGCAAAAATATTGATGGGTCAATGTCGGTTCAATATGTACCAACTCGGATTACTGGCGATACGCCAAACGTCGTTACGATGGCACAGCGGGGAGATTTTTATGTGTATGATGAAAGCAATATTGGCAATAATGCCGAATCGGTAATTTATTTGGCAGATGCTTTTGACAGCCCACCGTCTTTTGTATCGTGCGTCACACACAGTGAGTTCAACTCACCTGAAATGCCTTACAGTTATTTTTAATTGACGTTTATTTGGATACCTAAATTGAATTAGCAAAGAGAACAACTATGACAGCAGAATTTTTACACGGTGTTGAAACCATTGACATCAAACAAGGCACAGCCAGCGTGCGAGAAGTCAAAACAGGCGTGATTGGTCTTATTGGCACAGCCCCACAAGGGGCGGTAAACGAGCTGACACTGTGCCTAAACTCCACCGATGATGCTCAGTTTGGCGAGCCCAGCCACGGCACAACCATACCCTACGCCCTAAAATCCTTGCGAGAGCAAGGGGCAGGTATGATTTTTGTGATTAATGTGGGGAAGGCTGCTGACATCGCCAGCCTTATCGGTACAACCGATGCCACAGGCAAACGCTCAGGCATACAGCATTTGGTGGACGGTTATGGGATTTTTGGCTTTGATGCTAAGATTTTAATCGCTCCGTATTTTAGCAGTGTCCCTGCGGTGGCAAGTGCCTTGGAAGTCATGGCAAACCGCCTAAAAGCGGTGGCGTATGTGGATTTACCACTTGGTCTGACCCCAAGCGAAGCGGTGGCAAGCCGTGGCAATGTCGCCCCATTGGGTCTGGATATTTACCAAACCCAGTCCACTCGTGTGCGTCTGTGCTATCCGCACCGCAAGGTGTTTGACCCTGTCACCAGTAACACTCGCCTAGAGCCTGCATCTATCGCCTTTGCTGGGGTGCGAGCCTATATTGACCGCACAGGCGGCTATTGGACAAGCTCATCAAACAAAGAAGCGGTGGGAACGCTGGGGCTAGAACGTGTGCTGACCGCTCGCATTGATGATGCTGACAGCGAAGTGAATTTGTTAAATTCATCAGGGATTAGCACCTTTTTTAAATCGCATGGGACAGGTTTTTTGACATGGGGCAACCGCACGGCAAGCTATCCTACCGTAACCAGCTATGAAAACTTTGAGCAAGTACAACGCACCAAGGATATGATAGAAGCCTCGCTTCATCAGTCCAGTTTGCAATTTGTAGACAAAGACATCAAGCAAGCCCAAATTGACAGTCTGACCGAATTTGCTAATAACTACATCCGCCTACTTGTCATGCGTGGGGCGATTGTGGACGGTAAGGCGTTTTTTGATACTTCACGCAATCCGCCAAGCGAGCTGACGCAAGGGCATATCCGTGTGGGCTACAAATTTACGCCTATTTTCCCTATGGAGCGGATTACCTATGAGCGTGAAGTAACAGGCGAATATCTACTGAATCTAAAATCGGTTAATATGGGAGGGTTATCATGAGCATTAGCGTACACAAAATCACACAGGGCAATGCCTATCTAAACGGTGTCAATCTGCTTGGCATGGTGGAGAGTGTAGACAATCCTGACATTAAATTTATCTTTGATGAATTTCGTGCCATGGGCATGATAGGCAAGGTGGAATTGCCCACCACAGGGATTGACAAAATGGAAGGCAAGATGAAGTTTAACAGTATTTACCCAGATACTGCCAAACTGCTGTCGCCGTTTAAATCCAATCAACTGCAAATCCGCTCCAATGTGCAAGTCCACAGCAACAATGGCGTGGTAGCAAATGTACCGCTCGTCACCTTTATGACGGTGTCGTTTAAAAATATGCCGACTGGCAAGTTTGAACAGCATAAAAGCGTGGATGGCGAGTATGATTTTACCTGTACTTATTTTAAGCAAATCTATGATGGCTATGAAGTCGTTGAGATTGATGTGCTTGCCAATATCCTAAAAATCAATGGCGAAGATGTGTTAAAAGAGTACCGAGAAAATATTGGTATGTAAGCATTAAACCGCCCTAAAATTTAAGTCCTACAAAAACCTTTAAAATTACCCTTAATCTTTTAACCATTAAGGGTAATTTTATGTCTAAAAACTTCTCACAAAACCTAAATACCATTACATTACAAACCCCTTTTACCACCGATGCAGGTGTGCCTGTTGAACAAGTTACGGTGAAGCCCTTGACCGTGCGTCAGATGAAAACCGCCCAAAAACAAGGCGGTGGCGATGATGCCGAAACCGAAAGCATTATGGTGGCGATGAGTTGTGATTTGGTGGTGGAAGACCTAGACAAAATGCTGATGAACGACTATATGGCGGTGCGTAACCGATTTCAACAGCTTAACTTTGGTCGTCAAGGCGACTGATTGGCAAATCATGCAAGGTTTATTAGCCAAGTGGTTTCATCTACAGCCAAGCGAAATGGACAACATGGAGACGCAGGAGTTTGTCAGTTGGGTAGATGAAGCCAATCGGCAAATAGATGAGCAGAATAAAGCCTACAAAAAATAAGGTGGTAATGTGGCGGATATGAGTTTGTTTGTACGCATTGGGGCTATCGTTGATGGTAGTCTTAATCGTGCTTTGCAGGGTTTGAACAATGATTTAAACCGCATGACGACCACCACCCAACAACTGACCGCCAGACAAGCTCGGCTTGGGGCGGTTTTGTCGCAGTCGTTGGCTCGTCCGCACGCTGATTTAGGAAGGTTACGCAGCCAATACGACCGTATCGGTCAAGCCATTAACCAAGTTACCCAAGCCCAAGAACGCCTAAACCGCTCTATCGCTCGTGGGCGACAAGTCCAAGAATTACAAGACAACGCCAAAAGCAATCTAACAGGCAGTGTCGGCACGCTGACCGCCTTTGCTGTGCCTGTTGGGGCGATGATACACCAAGCCAGTAAATTTCAAGACAGTATTGTTGATTTATCCATTACCGCTGAATGGAATGCTAAAGAACAAGCCAAAATTGGCGAGACCGTACGAGCAACCGCCATTCAATACAACCAAACCTTAGACGACATCGGTATTGGTTTAAGCACGCTTGTTGCTGGTGGTATTGGTTCTGCCAAAGAGATTGAAGCCTACACGCCAAAACTTACCCAAACGGCAACCGCTTGGCGTGCATCTTTTGAAGATTTGGGCAATACCACAGTTGCCTTAAAAAACAACTTAGGCATAGGCAATGCTGGTTGGGACAGAGCCATGAATATGCTGGGCTACGCTGGTAAACAAGGGCAATTTGAAGTCAAAGATATGGCAAAATGGTTGCCAAGTTTGACCCCTTATTATCAAGCCTTGGGCGTGCAAGGTGAAGAAGCGGTGGCAGAGATAGGGGCAAGTTTGCAAATCGCTCGTAAAGGTGCTGGTACATCAGACGAGGCGGCGAACAATATGCGAAATTTCTTGTCTAAGCTTACCGCCCCTGACACCATTAAAGACTTTACCAAAGCAGGGATAGATTTAAAAGCGTCCATGCAAAACCTTGTGGCAAACGGCATGACCCCCATGCAAGCCATGTTTAGCACCATAGAACAATATGTCGGCACAAAATCACCCAAAGCCCTAGCTGAATTTACCAAAGCCATGTCTATCAAAGATGACAAAGAGCGACAAATGGCGGTGGATAGGCTAAACGAAACCTACAAGCTGGGCGAATTATTCCAAGACCAACAGGCGATGAGCTTTATCCGTCCGATGATGGGCAACAAAGACGAATTTAACCGCATCAAACAAGGCTCGCTAAACTCCGCCGACAGCAACACCATAGGCACAGATTACAACAAACGCATGACATCATCAGCCGAACAGATGAAGTCGTTTAAAATCCATGTCACCGATTTGGCAGTAACCATAGGTGATGCGTTATTACCTGCGGTCAATCAAACTTTAAGCGGTCTAAAACCCATGATAACCAACTTTGGCAACTGGGCAAAACAAAATCCGCAATTAGTCGCCAGCATCCTCAAAATCGTGGGTGGTCTGTTGGTGGCAAAAGTCGCCTTTTGGGGAATTAGTTTTGCGGTGCTGTCTGTGGTCAAGCCGATTGTAACTGCGGTTACTTGGTTTAATCGCTTGCGTGCAGGTATGGCTGTGCTTCGTGGCATGGCGATTTTGGGGCGGTTTACACCGATGGCGAGCCGTTTTGCCACAGGCTTACGCCTAGTCGGTACAGCCTTTCAAGCCTTGCGAGTTATTTTAATGGCAAATCCTTTGGGGCTTGCCATTGGGCTACTCATCACCGCAGGGGTGTTGATTTATAAAAACTGGTCGCCCATCAAAGCCTTTTTTGTCAGCCTGTGGAACAGTATCAAAACCACCGCCAATAACGCCATGAACAGCCTAAAAGCCACCATTGCCAGCTTTAATCCGCTTGCCTTGTTTAGTCGTGCATTTGGTGCGGTGTTTGGCTTTTTTGGGGGGCTACCTGCTCGCTTTCGTCAATATGGCAGTAGCATGATACAGGGGTTAATTGGTGGTTTGACATCAAGGCTGTCTGCCTTGTACAGCACCATCTCAAACATGGCAAGCGGCATTACATCTCGCTTTAAAGGCTTAATGCAAATCAACTCGCCGTCAAAGCTGTTTATGAAATTTGGTCGTGGCATTGCCGAAGGTACAGCGATTGGTATTACAAACCGAACACCAACGGCGGTAAAAGCGACTGACGCTATGGCAAAACGACTGGCACAAACCCAATATTCAAGCAAGGTTTTGGCACGCCAAAGTGTGTCAGGTGGTGTGTCAAACAGTGCGGTGCATTTTAGCCCAACCATTAACATCAACGGCAATGCTAATGTCGCAGGGCAATTACAAGAAGGTTTGCAAATAGGTTATCAAGAATTTTTACGCTTGATGAGTCGCTACGAACAAGACAAACACCGCCGAGCCTTTGCTTAAATTGACAGGAAAAAAACATGATAACCAACCTAGGCGACATACAACTGACTGACAGCCGACTATTGCAAGCGGTGGGGGCAAAATTTAGCCACACCTTTGCTACGCACGACAAAGCCATGAATAAGCCAAGCCGTCAGCGACTGGGAGCGAATTTGGCAGAATGGCGACTGTCCATTCGGCTGCATTATCAGTTTTGCGACCCTGCAAGCGTGTTTGAAAAATTGCAAAACGTGCTAAATGCTGGGCTACCTGTAGCACTCGTCTTTGATTATTTGGACTATGTGGGCTATGTTACGCTTGATGAGCTGGACGTAAGTTTTAGCCAAGTGGCGGACAACGGCAGACCGCTTATCATAGACGGCAACATCACCCTAACTGAGTTTAGTGGCGACCCCACCATAAAACCACCTGCCCCTGCTGTGCAAAATTTAAGCAATCTCACCACGCCAATTTCCACCGCCCAAACGCTGGACGTTAGTACCTTGTTGCCAACCACAACGCCTTTGCAAAATTTGGAAAAAGCACTCATCGCTCAGCACCGAGCCAAGCATTTATTGCGTGTGGGTAAGGAAGTGTTAAACGGCGATTTTACAGGGGTTAATCAAGCGATAGCAGTTGCCAATCAAGCCTTGACGGATTTTGATGAAGCCGACCTATGGACAGCGATACCCACCACGTTGCCAAGCGTGCATCAAGGCAACGCCCAAGCGGTGCTACAACAATTTGACCGCCAAAAAGTACAGTCCGCCACCCTTGCCAAACAAACAGCCTTACGCCAGCTAGGAGGAAGATGATGACCGAATATTTACAACACATCGCAAGTGAGGGCGACCGTTGGGACAGCTTGTCTTATCAATATTATGCCGACCCCACAGGCTACGAGCGGATTATATTGGCAAATCGGCATTTGCCAATGACGGCGACTTTGACGGCAGGGCAAATTGTGTTTATCCCCATTATCAACGTGGAAAACACCACCAAATATGATGTCCCTGCATGGCTTAGAGATTAAAAGCAAAAGGAAAATAGCATGATAAAAACGCCCACTTTTACCTTGTTATACAATGACAAATCCGCCACCCACGACATCGCCAAAGACTTGATAGAAGCCAGTTTTACCGACCATTTGACAGGCGAAGCGGACGAGCTGGACATTACCCTTGCCGACCCTGAACGCAAATGGCTGTCTGATTGGTATCCGACGCATGGGGCGACGTTGGTGTTTTGTATTGGCTATGTCGGCGAAAAACTGCTGGACTGTGGTACGTTTGAAATTGATGAAATTACGGTCAGCGACAGCCCAAATACGGTGCAAATCCGTGCTTTGTCCGCAGGGGTAACCACAGGCGTTCGCACGGTCAAACACCAAGGCTTTGATAATCAAACGCTAGACGCTGTAATTTTACAAGTGGCAAAAAATTTGGGCTTTAGCGTGGAAGGTAAAATAGAAGCCTTACCAATTGAACGCATCACCCAGCAAGAAACCGATTTGGCGTTTATTAATCGGCTGGCAACGACTTATGGTTATATGGTTAAGGTAATTGGCAAACGCTTGATTTTTAGCAAATTAAGCGAACTAAAAACCGCCCAAAGTATCGCAACCCTTGACCGCACGGACATGATAAAAGGCTGGCGATTTACCGACCAAATCCGCAATGTGCCACAAAGTGCTGAAGTTGCCAAACACAATCCCAAAACCAAAAAAACCGTCAAAGCCCACGCCAACATTCACAAAAAAAATCATAAGGAAACCGCATGGCAACCCACAGCAATGACAAACATAAAAGCCGAAAAAACGCCACCACCCAAGCCGTTGCCGACAGTAAGGCAAACGCCGACCTTGACAAGGGGGCGGATAAAAAATGCGAAGGGCAATTTAGCGTCTCTGGCGACACACGTCTGACCGCTGGCAGTAATTTTGAGATGACAGGCTTTGGTATATTTGACGGCAAATACCGCATTAAACAAGCCATACACCGCATCAGTCGGCAAATGGGCTACACCACCGAAGTGCAATTTAGCAAGCTAGATTAAGGAAATATTATGCAATTGGTTTATGGCTTGGTTAAACACATAGAGTATCAGCCGTTACGTCTTCAAGCGGTTTTGCCTGACATGGACGATATGCTGTCGCCGTGGGCACAGGTTTTGACCACACGCACCCAAACTGCCAAGCACTTTGACCCACCTGTCATGGGCGAACAAGTGGCGATTTTATTGTACGATGATGGCGAGTCTGCTCTGTGTTTAGGTTCGGTATTTAATGATGAAGACAACAGCCCTGCCAATGGGCATGAATTTGTCAAAATCTTTGATGACGGCACAACTATCACTTATAACAGCGACAACCATACTTTGACCGTAAATGCAACTGGCACGATTAACATCATCTGCCAAACCGCCAACGTCACCGCCAACCAAACGACCATAAATAGTGAAGTCATCATCAACGGCGACACGACTATCAATGGCACGGCAACCATTAGCGATGATGCTATCATCGGCGGTAAATCCTTTAACTCACACACGCATGGCGGCGTACAAGGCGGTCGAGGCACGACTGCATCACCCAGCTAATCCCAACCAAAGCCTTAAAACGCCCTAAAATTGCCACACAAGTTTTTGTTGTATTCTGATAGCCATGAACGATACTTTGAACAGTCCAATTTCACAAGCGACCCACTGGCAACCGTCCTTGAGCGATGACGGCATTGTGACAGGCTTTGCTGATGTGGAGCAAGCGATTTACATTATCCTGTCAACGCCCAAGGCAAGCGTGCCACATCGCCCAGAATTTGGCTGTGATGTGCTAGGCTTGATTGACGGTAATTTTAGCACCGTTGCCCCCTTGTTTATCGCCAAAGCCACCGATGCGATTTTGGCAAATGAGCCACGAGTGCAGTCGGTCAAAATCACCGCCAAACAATTTGACCAAACCAAAAGTTTTGCAGGGGCGGTGTTTAATATTGCTTGGACACCGATTAACAGTTTGATTCCGCAAAATATGACTTACCGAGTTTAACTGGATATAAAAAACTGAGTATAAAAAATGAGCGTAGAAACCCTTGCCAAACCACATTTTATAGACCGTGATGTGGGTGCTATCACAAGCGAGATTATTGCCTTGTATGAACAACTTGGCAATAAAAAGCTGTACCCAGCCCAAGCTGACCGCCTATTTATTGATGTGATTGCCTATCGTGAAATGCTTATTCGCACCCAAATCCAACAGGCGTGTGAACAAAATTTATTGGCGTTTGCAAGTGGGATAATGCTGGACTATTTGGGCGACTTTTTTGGTGTGGTGCGTCTTGATGATGAAACGGACGAACGCTTGCGTGAGCGTATCCGCCTAGCCCCTGAAAGCTACGCCACGACTGGCAGTCGCCAAGCTTATATTTATCATACCCTATCCACCGATAGCCAAATCATTGATGCCAATGCTTTGCGTGGCGACAATGGCGACATTTATATTCATATCTTGACTGCTAGTGGCGTGGTGTCTGATGAGCTGATTGTCAAGGTGCTAGCCAATACCAGCGATGAGAAAAAACGCCCTTTGTCCGACCGTGTGTTTGTGGCAAGTGGCACGCCAAAAGATTTTCGCTTAATCGTGGAAGTGTCGCCCCTAACCATTGCCAATCCTGACAGCGTGCTTGTAAGTACCCAAATCAAAGCCCAAGACTATGCCAATGAACTTCGCCAAAAGCTTGGGCGAGATGTTGTGCCAAGCCAAATTATTGACCGTTTGAGCGACTCAAATATTTGGCAAATTAAAGTGATTGAGCCGACAAGTCCTTTGATTTTGCAAGCCCATGAATGGGCGAATTGTACCGACATACAGGTTAAATTGGGTGGCGTGCAGCATGGTTAAGGCGTCCGATTTTGACAGCGTATTGCCAAGCCCTTTGCAAAATGAGCGATTTTTGGTGTTGGAGCGGTTATTAGGGCGGTTAAACGCCTTGCCACAGCACGTGATTATTATGCTGATTGACATTACGTCTGCGTCTGCTTTGATGGCATTTGCTCATCATTTTAGTTTGATTGGCGATGGGTGGGAGTTTGCCACCACAGAATACGAACAGCGAGAGCTGATAAAAGGGGCAGTTCAAATTCACAGACACAAAGGCACGCCGTGGGCGATTAAACGCACGCTTGCTTTGCTTGGATTTGGCGATTGTGAATTGCAAGAGCGGTTTGGGTATTATGAGCATGACAGCACAATCAACCACGACAGCAATCATCGTTATGGTGGCGTGGGGCATTGGACACATTATCGCTTGGTTATGAAAAAGCGGATTAGTACGCTTGAAGCCCAAAGAATACACGCATTATTGACGGATGTTGCCCCTTTGCGGTGCAAATTGGTATCTATTAATTTACGCAATTTTTATCACAACAGTGTCATCAATCATGACGGCACGCATTTTTATGACGAGGTAATCGCACAATGGTAGCTATCACAGAAAGAGCCGAATGGGCAGAACAAATCCGCCAAATTGAAGCCAACGACCCTGTTCAAGGGGGCGAAAATGGCATTGATAATATCCCTCATCAACAGCTTGCCAATCGTACGGCTTATTTAAAAAAGCAGTTTGATGACCTAAAGAAAAATCATCTATCTAATAATGACCTTGAAAATAGCCTAGACAGCGATGATAGCAATAAAGCTTTGACTGCCAATCAGGGTAAAATTTTAAAAGAGCTGATTGACAGCAAATCAAGCCAAGATGATTTTACACAAAGTTTTGCCCAAAACGGCTATTGTAAGCTACCCAATGGCTTGGTGCTGCAATGGGGCTTTGTCCCAGCAAGTCAGCTTAGGATTATATTAGCACAAAGTCGTGAGTGCTCAGCGGTTGTCAATTTACCCATCGCATTCCAACATCACTGCCTAAACGCAACTGCCACCATTAAAGCTACCAAAGTAGGCTATTGGTTGGATTTATTTGCACAGGTGGTTGCCTTTGATAATACCAGCTTGACGCTACAAACAGCAACCATTGAAGGGTATATCAATGCAGATGGTTATGATGGTATTTTTTGGCAAGCGATTGGTTTTTAAGTAAAACAGGGCAATGGGACTAATTCATATCGCATTATGAGGTATTATTGCACTATTTCTAAACCACCTATGCGGTGTAAAGAGTGGTAGCCCCATTTGCCAAGTCTTATTGTGACATAATTCGTCTTTTAAAATTGGAAATTTTTATGACAAGAGTAAATTTATCCTCCCCCGAAAATCCGCTAAATAAAGCCCCTGCCAAAAACGGCTTTAACTACAAGCCCAAATTTGGGTTAATTATTCAATGCACCGATGAAAAACAGCAACAAACCGTCTTTGAACACTTAAAATCTTTGGGCTATAAAGCAAAAGTGGTGGTCGTATGAAAATCAACATCCATCACACCTGCACCGACTTTGACAGCTACCGAGCTGAACGTGTCAAATCCTTGTTTAACGTAGAAACAGGGGCGGACGTTCATATTTCGGCAGATTTGCCTATTGAACCTGAACATTGGCAAGACGAAAACGGACAAAACAACTGGCAAATCGGCGTGATTGTCGGTCGCTCTGGCACAGGCAAAACCAGTCTAGGCAAACGCATTTGGCAAGACGTCTCACTTTACAACCCCACTTGGCAAAAAGGCAAACCCATTATAGACCAAATCGCTGTAGGCGAAAGCCCTGACAAAGCCACCGCTTGCCTATCCGCCGTGGGGCTTGGCACTGTACCTGCGTGGCTACGTCCGCACCATGTGTTAAGCAACGGTGAGCAGTTTCGTGCCAATCTTGCCAAAGCTCTAGCCGATGAACCTGACCGCCTAATCATTGATGAATTTAGTAGCGTGGTGGACAGACAAATCGCCTGTATTGGGGCGTCTGCCTTTGCCAAAGCGTGGAAACGCACCCAAGGCAAACAAGCCATTTTGCTCACCTGTCATCATGACGTGCTAGATTGGCTTGAGCCTGACTGGGTGTATAACACAGATACTGGCGAATTTATCGCTAATCGGGGGTTTCTTAGGCAAAGAAAGTGGCAACGCCCACCCATTGCCTTTGACATCTATCAAACCAACTGGCAATTTTGGCAAGCTTTTGAACCGCATCACTATCTAAAAATGCCAAAAATGATAGCCGCCACCAATTATGTTGCTGTGGTAAACGGTGAACTGGTCGCTCATTTGGCGGTATCCACACGCCAAGGCTTGATTGAAGCTCGTGCCTGTCGCCTTGTGGTTATGCCAGAATGGCAGGGTGCTGGCATTGGTATGCGGTTTTTAAATGCGGTGTGTGAACATTGGTTAAACGGCAATAATCGTTACAAAAAGCCCATGCGAACCCTTTTTCACACCAGCCATCCGAATTTGGCTCAGGCGTTAAGACGTGATAAAAAGTGGACGCAAATTAGTGCCAAACTGCATGGCAGTAGACCTAATCATAAAACTAAAGGCACTTATGGTAGTCATTTTAGAGCGGTGCAAGGCTTTCGTTATTTGGGAGAAAACTTTGATGAATAAATTAAACGTGATGATAGTAGGGCAAAAATGGCTTGCCGAACAGCTTTTAAACTGGTGTTTAAACCAATCCAAAATTAAAGTCGTTGCTGTGTCGCCACCCAATGCAACCGACCGCTTGGCAGTTTTGGCAAACAAGCACAAAATCCCTGTGGTGGTGCATGATAAAGTTTTGATAGACAATCAAGTACCAAACGGTGTGGACATTATCCTAACCGCTCATGCTTATTGTTTTGTGGAAAAGCAAGCAAGATATAAAGCACGCTTTGGAGCGGTCGGCTACCACCCAAGCCTGTTGCCAAAATACAAGGGTAAAACCGCCGTCAAAGACGCATTTGCCAATGGCGACAAGATTGTGGGTGGTTCGCTCTATCAGCTTGACGATGGTTGGGACACAGGGCAGGTGTTGTTACAGCAGTCGGTGGCGGTTGATGATGACGATACGCTGACGAGTCTGTGGCAGGATAAATTAGCTCCGCTTGGGGTGAGGTTGTTTAGGAGGTATTTGGACGGGTTGATTAACAACCCATAAATGCAATACTATTTTACAATGTGCAATAAAAAAGCGTGGTAATTATCACGCTTTTTTATTGAAAATTTTACGCGCGGCATCAATTGAGCTAAAGTCTTTATGATGTTCAATTGTACAAAATTTAATCCATTTATGTTTGTAATGGCATAAATTGTGCTATAATAGAATAATTATTGGTTAAAAAAACAAGCGTATGAAAAAATTATTGTTATCTTCGGTCGGTGTGTTGTCTTTGACGGCAGGCGCGAATACGATTTATAGTTATGAAGACAACAGTCGCGGCGGTCAGCTGTTTTTGACCAACATCCAACAAGACACAAGTGGCGCAAGCAAATTCACCCAAAAAAGTGTCACTTATTACCCAGATACCAAGTTGCACGCCAGCGGTCAAGTGCCTGCCACTTATGACCCAACCACAGCCAGCACGCCAAGTCGCAGCGCAAACAAAAATGCATACGATCATCTGATTCGTGCTGCTGCGGCGCGACATGGCATTGATCCTGCTTTGGTCAAAGCAGTGATTCATACCGAATCTGCCTTTAATCCCAACGCGCGCTCGCCAGTCGGTGCGATGGGACTGATGCAGCTTATGCCAGGCACGGCGCGCGATATGGGTGTCGTAAATGCTTGGGATCCTGCCCAAAATATTGAAGGCGGTGTCAAGTACTTGGCATGGCTTAAGCGCCAAACAAGCAATTTGGATCACATCATTGCTGCCTATAACGCAGGTTATGGTAATGTCAAAAAATACGGCGGCATACCACCATTTCGCGAAACTCAAAACTATGTCAAGAGTGTTAAAAATCGCTACATGACTTTGTATCGCAATGATGCAAGTTTGATGGGTTATTTGGCGCAAGCACCTGCGACAACAACGCAGACAACGGCGATTGTGCCTGTCAGTTATGCTGCGCCACAAAACTATGCCGCACCGCAAAATAATGTACAGCCCACCATTCAAACAGGTTCGGGCAGAATTTATATCAGCAGTGGCTCAAGCCGTTAATGGATGATTTTTGGCAATATCTTAAATCAAAACCTATAATTTACGTCATTCTTAAGCTTTAACCGTTTTTGTAGATTGACGTTGAGCTTGCCAAACCCAACATCTAAATGATTGATTTGATTTAAATTTATCAAAAAAGTGTTGGGTGTCATTCTTCCACTGAGCTTACGAAAATTGATTTTTTTTATAAAAAATCAATTAAGTTAGAAGTTGAGAATGGCGTATAATTCAAGACTGAGTTTTCAAAAAGATGTTAATAAAAAAATAAGCTCTTTAAGAGCTTATTTTTATTGGGATTTATTTTTAAATCACTTGTCTTTGTCTGTTGTCCAGCGTACTTGTGATTCTTTGATGATTTTTTTGGCTTCTTCAATACCAAAAAAACCTTCCACTTTGGTTGAACCTGCTTTTTTGAGGTCTTTGTAGTGGGTGAAATGGTGCTCAAGTTGCTTGATGAATTGCTTGGGCAAATCTTCTAGACTTTGATACAAATTGCCATTGTTGCGGTCGTCTTCTGGCACAACGATGATTTTGTCATCCACTTCGCCATCGTCAATAAAACGCATGACGCCAATCACGCGCGCCTCAAGATAAATGCCTGTGGTCAAAGGCTGCTCGGTAATGACCAACGCATCAAGTTCATCACCATCTTCGTCAAGCGTTTGTGGGATAAAGCCGTAGTTGCATGGTTTGGCAAAAGCAATGGGTTCAACACGATCAAGCTTGAACGCGCCCAAACGGCGATTCCATTCAATTTTGTGGTTGCTGCCAGTTGGGATTTCAATGACGACATTGATGACACCGCCGTCCACATCGCCTGCATCTAAGATTTGGTTAAAATCTGCCATAAAGTTTTCCTTTTGGTTTGACATAAAAAGTTGGTTTGATGTAAAAGTTGCTTTCTATAACGACTGTTTTGCTATAAAATGGCAACAAATATATTTTTAGGCACCAATAGGGCGCAGTACAATGTCGCCTGTGCGCCGCTTTTGGATGTTGTCAAGCAAACGATTGATGACATCCGCCGTATCAAATTGACACAAATCCATCAAGCGCACCATTTTCATACCAGCATAACCGCAAGGGTTAATGGCATTAAAAACAGTCATGTCATTGATGAGATTGATGGCAATGCCATGATAACTGTGCGCGTGTTTGATTTTAAAGCCCAATGAAGCGATTTTGCCAAGCATATCGCCGTCGCGGTTATAGATGTATACGCCTGGCGCATCTTGACGCGCTTTGGCAAGCAAATCATCGGGCAAAAAGTGATTGACCGTGTCTTCAATGGCTTGCTCGGCGTGACTCACCAAATCGCGCACCCCAAATTGAAGCGCATTTAAATCAAACAAAAAATACACAACAAGCTGACCTTGCCCATGCCAAGTCACTTGACCACCTCTGTCTGTTTTGATGACAGGCGTGTCTGTTTGATACAGTATGTGCTCACGCTTGCCTGCTTGTCCCAAAGTATAAACATCTTTGTGCTCCACAAGCCAAAGCTCGTCTGGCAAAGAGTTGCCTGCTTGTTTGTGCTCAATTTTTTTTAAAGTTTGATTGAGCATGGCTTGGTGGGTGGATTCATAGTCAGCATCTGGCTTTATCAGTACTCGGCAATCCATCGCGTCAATCATTGCATTATTTAGCGACAAATCTTGCAAAGACAGCCGATTGGATGCTGTCGCTGGGCGTGATGACGCGGCTATATGTGGCTGCATAAAGCTTGTATGCTGAGATGAGGGCATGATGTCTCCTAAAGTTGTGCCATAATAATGCCTTTTATGCAAAATAACAAGTCTTAAGTGTGATAATTGTTAAGCAAAAAATGAATAACAACATGCAAGATTGTTATAATTGTCAGGCTTTTGGGACAATCAAAAGATGATTTAGAATAAAAAATAAGTAATTTTTTGCCAAATGGTAACCAAATTATAAATTGTATGATAAGATTTATAAATTGTATGATAAGATGGCAAATACTCACACATCAAAGTCATGAATGTGTAGGTTTAGATTCATGATAATTTTTGAAAATAATGTTAAGGAAAAATATGGCTCAGCCCATCATAACATCATTGCTTGATAATGATTTGTATAAGTTCACCATGCTCCAAGCCATGCTGCATCAGTTTCCACAGACGCACGGCGTGTATTTGTTTCGCTGTCGCAATAATCATGAGACGGCGTATCCGCTGGCAGAGATTAAGTCGGATTTGGAGGCGCAGCTTGATATGCTGTGCGAGCTTAAATTTGGGCAAGATGAGCTTGCGTATTTGCGTAAATTTCGCTTTTTTAAATCGGATTTTGTGGATTATTTGGAGCTGTTTTCGTTAAAGCGGCGCTTTATTTCGGTGGATACAGAGGATAATTTACTGAACATCCACATTGAAGGCCCGATGATTCAAGCGATGTTTTTTGAAATTTTTGTGCTTGCACTTGTCAATGAGCTGTATTATCAGCGTTTGGTGACCGATGAGGTTTTGAGCGAAGGTCAAAAGCGCTTGGATGAAAAAATCAATTACCTGTCGGGTTTATCCCAAAACAGCGACGATCCGCCGTTTATTGTGGCTGATTTTGGTACGCGTCGCCGATTTAGCAAGGATTGGCAGGCATTTGTCGTAGAGCAATTGCACAAGGCGCACCCAAACATTGTGCGTGGTACATCCAATGTCTATCTTGCCAAAAAGCTTGGCATGACGCCGATTGGTACGATGGGGCATGAATTTATGCAGGCATTTCAAGCGCTGGATGTCAGGCTGCGCGACAGTCAAAAAGCTGCGCTTGAATGTTGGGTCAAAGAATACAGAGGTGATTTGGGCATTGCTTTGACGGATACGGTTGGCATGGAGGCTTTTTTAAGGGATTTTGATTTGTATTTTGCCAAGCTGTTTGATGGTTTGCGTCATGACAGTGGCGACCCTTTTGAGTGGGGTGAAAAGGCAATTCGCCATTATCAAGCGCTTAAAATTGACCCCAAAACTAAGATTTTGACCTTTAGCGATGGTTTGAGCTTACAATCGGCGTGGGCGCTGCATTGTCATTTTAAGGATAGAATCAAAACAAGCTTTGGTATCGGCACAAACTTGACCAACGATTTGGGAATGACGCAGCTGAACATTGTGCTTAAATTGGTTAAATGCAATGGACAGCCTGTGGCAAAACTGTCGGACAGCCCTGGCAAGACGATGATTCAAGACGATACTTATTTGGCGTATTTAAGACAAGTGTTTGATATCAATCCAAGCTAGGTTGATTCAAACTGGTTTAATCCAAACTGGATTAAACCAAATTAAGTCAAGCATTTTATGCCCACTTACAAAAATCACGCCCTAATCATGAGAAATTAATCAAAAGAAATTAATCAAAAGAAATTCATCAAAAAGATGAATTTTAAAAGGGTCAGTTTTTATCATCAATGTCGTCATCAGTGTTTGCGTTATCGGCTTTTGGGTTGGATGAGTCGCTGGCGCAAACATTGCTGTTTAGTGCTTGATTCAGTGCTGCCTCAACTGCATCAATGCGTGCTTGGCAGTACTTATAAGCCTGAATGGATTCATCCACAATCTGCACCAAATTGTCAATATCCACTTCTTCGTTGTATTCAAGGCGGTCAGCGTTGTTTTTTAGAATGCGATAAGCATCGGCAAAGCTTGTGGGTGTGGTCATAAGTCACTCAAAAATAAAATAAAGTTGCACAAATCATAAAAAATAAAACTATTTTTTAACAAACCGCTTGCAAAACGGCATAATTTTGATATTATGCAATGTTAATTGGCGGATTTCAAGCATTAATTTGGTGAAATTGTGGCGCCAAGTGGACGGTTCAATCACGACAAATACCCTTTATTAAGCCCTAAAACGCAGATTTTAGTTAAGCCTGTGCTTTTTGTGTCAAAAAAAACAGTAAGTTTAGTGGCAAATGGCTGTATTTGTGGTGAGCGGACTGTGCGTATTGCCAAAGTTTTGTCAATACATGAAAATTAAGGATAAGTTATGACAAATGATACCAATCAGCCAAAAAATGCTGAAGATATGACCTTGCGTACGGATTTTTTGGGTGATCAGGATGACACCGCGCCCTCTGGCAAATTGCCAAAATCTGCCATTAAAGGCATGGCAATTACAGCGATCGCTGTGATGGTGGCGATGGTGGCATACAGTGTAATGCCGTTTGATGTGAATGCCAATAAAGGCTTGGCGCTACTTATATTTGTTGGTATTTTGTGGCTGACAGAGGCCATTCATGTGACCGCCACAGCGATTTTGGTGCCGTTGATTGCTATTTTGATTGGCATTCCTGAATTTGAAACCAAAAAAGCGCTGACAAGCTTTGCCGATCCCATTATTTTTGTGTTTTTTGGTGGATTTGCATTGGCGGCAACGTTGCACATTCAAAAACTGGATAAAAAAATTGCGCTTGGGATTATGTCGCTGGCGGGTGGTCATTTGGGTGTGGCGGTGTTGCTCATTTTTGCAGTGACAGCAGGGCTTTCCATGTGGATCAGTAATACCGCAACCGCTGCCATGATGTTGCCGCTTGCGCTGGGTTTGCTGACCCAAGTGGATGTTAATAAAGAGCGCAATACTTATGTGTTTGTACTGCTTGGGATTGCTTATTCTGCCAGTATTGGTGGTCTTGGTACGCTTGTTGGCTCACCACCAAACGCCATCGCTGCCAAAGAGCTTGGGCTTGATTTTGCAGGTTGGATGAAATATGGCTTGCCTGTGATGTTGGTGATGTTACCTGTCTTGCTTGGTGCGATGTATTTGGTATTAAAACCAAATTTGAATAAAAAAGTTGCCATGCAGCATGAAAATATCCCTTGGACAACGTCGCGCATTTTGACCATTGTGATTTTCTTATTGACTGCGCTGTCATGGATTTTTGGTAAGCAGCTGGGCGATATGTTTGGCTTTAAATCACCAGATACGGTGATTGGTTTGTTTGCGGCGGTGGCGGTGCTTGTTACAGGTCTTATCAGCTGGAAGCAGGTGTCGGACAATACCGATTGGGGCGTGCTCATGCTGTTTGGTGGCGGGATTGCGCTGTCTGAGGTGATGAAGGTTTCTGGTGCTTCGGCGGTCTTGGCGGAGCAAATCTCATCTGGGCTTGCAGGCGCGTCTGCCTTGGTGGTGATTTTTGCGATTGCAGGCTTTATTATCTTTTTGACAGAATTTACCTCAAATACCGCGTCAGCAGCACTGCTTGTGCCGTTATTTGCACCGATTGGTGTACAGCTTGGATTGCCGCCTGAGGTGTTGGTGTTGATTATTGGCATTGGTGCATCGTGCGCATTTATGATGCCAGTTGCGACACCACCCAATGCCATTGTCATGGGTACAGGCTACATCAAGCAAAAAGAGATGATGAAAGTTGGTTTGTGGCTGAACTTTGCCTCCATCGCCATTGTCGGCATTTGGGCTTATGTGTTTTTGACTTGATTGTTAATCAAAAAGACATGAATGTTAAGTAACATAAAAACGCTGACAATACTGTCGGCGTTTTTATTTTTGGAGGGACTGTTTTTTTTGGGTGAAATTTGATTCAATGGTGAGATTGTATGAATAGACCAAACAAAAAAGAAGGCATAAGCCTTCTTTATGAATGGTGAATTATCAATCAGCGATTGATGGCGCGCCAACCAATGTCTCGGCGGTATTGTTTGCCCTCAAAATCAATTTGTTCACACGCAGCCAAAGCTTTGGACTGTGCCTCGGCAATGTCATTGCCAAGCGCTGTGACACACAGCACACGACCACCATTGGTCAATACTTGTCCATCACAAGACTTTGTGCCTGCATGAAATACTTTGACATCCTTGTCGGTGTTGGCATCAAGACCTGTGATGACATCATCTGACGATGAGCTGGCAGGATAGCCACGACTTGCCAGTACGATGCCAAGCGCGACTTGCTCGCTCCAATCAGCCTGTGCAGGCAGGTTGCCCTCCAATCCGCTTTGAATAAGTTGGGTCAGCGATGATTGCAGGCGCATCATGATGGGCTGTGTTTCTGGGTCGCCAAAACGACAGTTGAACTCAATGACGTATGGATCGCCTTTGTCATCAATCATAAGTCCTGCGTACAAAAAGCCCGTGTAAGGCGTATTGTTGGCATTCATGGCATCTACCACAGGCTGAATCACGCGCTCAATGACCTTATCATGCACGCTTGGCGTAACCACAGGTGCAGGCGAGTAGGCGCCCATACCGCCAGTATTGGCGCCCGTATCGCCCTCACCAATGCGTTTGTGGTCTTGACTGGTTGCCATGGGCAAAATGTGTTTGCCATCAATCATGCAAATAAAAGAAGCCTCTTCGCCAGTCAAAAAATCTTCAATGACAACCGTACTGCCTGCATCACCAAATTTATTGCCGCTCAGCATATCGCGAATGGCGCTTATCGCTTCGTCGTCATTCATGGCAACCACCACACCTTTGCCGGCTGCCAAGCCGTCTGCTTTGATGACGATTGGCGTGCCTTGTTCTTTGATATAGTCTATGGCAAGCGTTTCATCGCTGAAGGTTCGGTATTTGGCAGTGGGAATGTTGTGTTTGATCATAAAATCCTTGGCAAATGCTTTTGAGCCCTCCAAGTTGGCGCAATAAGCTGTCGGACCCCATACTTTGATGTTGGCTTTTTGCAAATCATCCACAATCCCCGCCACCAAGGGTGCTTCTGGCCCAACCAGTACAAATGCAATGTCGTTGTTTTGGCAAAAGGCGATGACGTCTTCGTGCTTTTTGATGTTTAAATCAATGTTTTGTAGCTTGGGTTCGTGGGCAGTGCCTGCATTGCCATTTGCCACATAGACGGTGGTGACGCTTTCATCTTTGGCGCAGGCCCACGCTAGGGCGTGCTCGCGACCGCCTGTGCCGATGACAAGAATTTTCATAATCGTATCCTTAAGGTGATGAAATGATTATTATAGTTTAAATCGGTCAAATGAGCAATTGAACAAGCGTTGTTGGGCAATAATCCGCATAAGAATAAAATTGAGTGTAATTAAGTGTTGGTGATTATCACAATGTATTTGTATTTAACATAAAAATAATACTGGCATTATCAAAATAAATTTGGTATAATAGCCAAAATATAGCAAAGGCGAATGATTATGAACCTAAATGGCTTAAATTGTGCATAAACCGCAAATTAAGTTATTTGTTTTTAATCATTCGCTTTTTTGCGGAAAAAATTTATGAAATCTCATGCAGCTGATGGGCATCAATTGCATTAAAAGTAGCGAATTTCGCTAAAAAATTTTGTCTAAAATTTGACAAACGAACTAAATTTTCCGATAAACGGATATATTTTTACAAAATAAAACATAGGTAGCAACATGACACAAGCAATTTTAGCACTGGCAGACGGCACAATTTTTCAAGGTGTAAGTATCGGAGCGACAGGACAAACCGTCGGTGAGGTGGTGTTTAATACCGCCATGACTGGCTATCAAGAGATTTTGACTGACCCAAGTTATGCCGAACAAATCGTAACGCTCACCTATCCGCACATCGGCAACACAGGCTGTAACAGCGAAGATAGCGAATCTGGTCGCATTCACAAAGTATGGGCAAATGGGCTTATTATCCGTGATTTACCACTTTTGCACAGTAATTTTCGTGCGGAGCAATCGCTTGGAGAGTATCTCAAAGCTCATAATGTCGTCGCCATCGCTGAGATTGACACACGCAAATTGACTCGTATTTTGCGTGATAAAGGGGCTCAAAACGGAGCGATTATTGCGGGCGATAATGTTACGGCGGAACAAGCCATTGAATTGGCAAAAAGTTTTAAAGGTCTAAATGGGCTTGATTTGGCAAAAGAATGCTGTGATAAAGAGGGCTTTGTTTGGACACAAGGTTCGTGGGAGCTTGGCAAAGGCTTTAAACAGCCTGAGCTAAAATACCATGTTGTTGCCTATGATTACGGTGTTAAGACCAACATTTTAAGAATGCTTGCTGACCGTGGTTGTAAATTGACCGTCGTCCCTGCTACAACCCCTGCTCAAACTGTGCTTGATATGAATCCAGATGGTATTTTTCTATCTAATGGCCCAGGTGATCCATCTGCGTGTGATTATGCGATTGACGCGGTCAAGACGATTGTTGAAACCACCAAAATCCCTGTATTTGGCATTTGCTTAGGACATCAAATTTTAGCCCTTGCAAGTGGTGCCAAAACCATCAAAATGAATCATGGTCATCATGGGGCAAACCATCCTGTGCAAGATTTGAACAGCGGTGTTGTGATGATTACCTCTCAAAACCACGGTTTTTGCGTGGATGAGGCAAGTTTGCCAAGCGTATTAAAAGCAACGCACCGTTCGTTGTTTGACGGCACCAATCAAGGCATTGAACGCACCGACCGCCCTGCGTTTAGTTTTCAAGGACACCCTGAAGCAAGCCCTGGTCCGCATGATTGTTCGGTGTTGTTTGATCGGTTTGTGGCGGAAATGGAATCTAGTAAATAATGTTTTTTATTGAGCCTACTTCTAAAAATGTAGGTGTTATTGTATGGGCGGATTCCTTTATATTGCAAGATTTGCATCAGCTTACATATAAATGTTGGGAATCGCCTTTTATCAGTAATGAGGAATTTAAAAATATTTTGTTTGCTTTATCTTATGATATACGCAAGGCTTATGAAGGTCATCGCGAACAAAATATTTTAAAAGATTCTCACAATAAAGATTTAACTGTGTATGGTGTAAAAATTAGTTGGATTCTTATGCTTATCGCCTACAGTTTTATGAGAATTTCATTAGCTTATTGTGAAACGACAAAAAAGACCAAGCATTAATGTATTTGTTGGAATATTCTTTGGAGCAAGCAGTGCAAAAAACTTTTGCAAAAGATTCTGAAGAAATTATTGATTGTTGTAAAAAATTATCCAATCATAGTCAGAATTTTATAAATGATAAGTTTGCCGATAGAGAAATTTATTTCTTGAACCTAAAGTCAAAGATTGAAAGAAAAAATAAATTGAAGCCTGTACTGCAATCATTTTTGGGTTTTCTAGGAAATGATAGTGATGATTTAAGTAAAGGATTGGATTATCCGCAAAACTTAGAATGGTGAGATGATTTGCTGAGATTTACAAGGTACATAATATATACCTTACAGTTTAAATTTAAAAGAAGCTATGCAAGACAAATTCAATCTAACGCTTGAACAAAATCATTTTTTGGCTCGTAAAAATATTGTAGAAGTCATTCATAGTATTTCACGCCTAGAAAATGTGAATACTACATTTCCACAAACCAAAACGATTATTGATGGCATGAGTGTTAGTGGTATTTCCACGCATGATATTCAAGTGGTTTTGAATTTAAAAAATGCTTGGCAGTTTATTTTATCATCGGATAGGGATTTTGATTTAGCGTTTGCTTGCAAAGTCAATAGTTATGTTGCTTATAATGAAAGTTTGGCTTGGGGTGAGCTTAGAACGGGTAATGTAGGGATTGGTGGTGTTAGTTTTGTACCAACCATTCCTATCTTGGCAGAAGTTGAAAATTGCTTGAATGAATTTAATCAGTTGCCCATATCTGCAACCCATCGTGGTTTAAAAACGATGTATTAAAAACGATGTATTATATGATGAGAAATCAGCTATTTTGGGATGGTAATAAGCGAACAGCTATTATTTGTGCTAATTATCAGCTTATTATGGCAGGTTGTGGTGTTTTAAATATCAACGAAAGTCAGCTTGAAATTTGGCATACCTTATTATCTGAATTTTATGAAAGTGGCGATGATAGTAATATTATTGCTTGGACTTATGAAAATTGTTTGTATGGTATTACTATTTAATAGTTAAAAATAAAAAGGTTAAAAAAATGAATGTATGGAAAATTAAAGATTTAAAAGGTGTTGGTGATGTTGAGTTAAATCTTGACAGCACAAAGCGAGTTTTTGTGTTTTTGGGTGAAAATGGGGTTGGGAAAACTAAGACTTTAGAGAGCTTGTTGATTTGGTTTTTGGTACAACAAAAGGATTTTTCTAATTTGCAAAAGAATATCCATCACTCTCCTATGAATCCAATATTAGCTCATTCTATTTCTTATAATAAACAAGAGTTGAATTTTAATAAAAATTTTCCAGTAGATTATATTAGTCAATTATCAAATAAAGAAGGTTATGCATTGGCTTATATTGGTGCTAGCTATCGTGGGAATTTATTGGATACAAAATTTCCAGAATTTAGTTTTTTAGATGAGCAGGTGAATAAATATTTAAGGGAGTATTTTGAACGTCTAATTTTTGCAATTAATAATCATAGACTGCCTGAGTTTTCTATGGATGATGATATTCACCAATGGATAATTGATAGAGCAAGATTTATTAACCCTTATCAAGTTGAAAAAGATAATTCACAAATGGCAATTGAAAGTATTTTAAAATGTTTACATAAAATTGATAATGCTTTTGATGATAAATTTTTACAAATCAATGAGAATAATAATGTTTATTTAAAGGTCAATGGTGAAGTTTTGGAACTTAGCGAATTAAGTTCAGGATTTTTATCGCTAGTTAAAATTATTCAATCTATTATTGCAAGTTTCTCTGCCTTTAGTCATGAAAAAGATTTATTAAATATCAAAGGAGTAGTATTAATAGATGAAATTGAAAGCCATTTACATCTAGGATGGCAAGTTAAAATTATTCCTATTCTAAAAAATTTATTCCCAAATACCACATTTTTTATTACAACACATTCGCCATTAGTATTATCACAACTAAATGAAGGTGAAGCATATTTATTAAAACGTGATAATGATGGTGTGGTAAGAAGTGAAATGATTGATTCGCCGAATAAACGCTTATTGGCTGATGTTTTAAAAGATACGTTTAATGTAGATTTAAATACATTAAAACGTCAAAATATGCAATACAGCGACCAAACTTTGGCAAAGCAAAAATTATTGGTATTATTAGGTGATGACTGATGAGATATGTATTATTAGATGCCAATATCATCATCGGAGCATTTGATGGTGATGATGAGAATATTAAACATCAAAATGATAAAAGGCTTGTGCGAGAATTATCAAAAGACCCAAATGTAAAATTTGCAATTACACCACTCATTCGTTATGAAGTATTACGTGGTTTAAAAACCATTTCCGCCGAACAAATGCAAGAAATTTTAAATGATTTTGAAAATTTTGAAATTACCGAATCGATTGCTATTCAAAGTGCCGAAATTTTTCATAAAATTTCCAAATCAGAATTGAGTGAATTGCAAAAGAAAAATTACAAACATAATTTTGATATTTTTCATTATGTGGTATCAAAAACCTATGACTTGGAATTAAATAGCAATGATACTGATATTGAGAAAATCCGTCAATTTGACCAAACTATGTAACCTATTTTAAAAGAGCGAGAGACCCTTATGCCTAAACGTACCGACATCAAATCCATTTTAATCATTGGGGCAGGCCCGATTGTAATTGGTCAAGCCTGTGAATTTGACTATTCAGGTGCTCAAGCCTGTAAAGCCCTTCGTGAAGAAGGCTACCGTGTCATTTTAGTCAATTCAAACCCAGCGACCATTATGACTGACCCATCAATGGCAGATGCGACCTATATCGAGCCAATTACTTGGCAAACGGTTGCAAAAATCATTGAAAAAGAACGTCCAGATGCTGTTTTGCCAACCATGGGCGGACAAACGGCATTAAACTGTGCTTTAGCTTTAGATGAGCATGGTGTATTAGCAAAATATGGCGTTGAGTTAATTGGTGCAACCAAAGAGGCCATTGAAAAAGCAGAAGACCGTAAACTTTTTGATGAAGCGATGCGTAAAATTGGCTTAGAATGTCCACGAGCAGCCGTTGCTGAAACGATGGAACAAGCCTTAGAAATTCAATCACGTTTTGGTTTCCCTGTGATTATTCGCCCATCATTTACCATGGGTGGTTCAGGGGGTGGAATTGCCTATAACCGTGAAGAATTTTTAGAAATTTGTGAGCGTGGTTTTGACTTATCACCAACCCATCAACTCTTGATTGATGAATCATTGATTGGTTGGAAAGAGTACGAAATGGAAGTGGTGCGTGATAAAAATGACAACTGTATCATTGTGTGTTCAATTGAAAACTTTGACCCAATGGGTGTACATACAGGCGACTCCATTACCGTTGCCCCTGCACAAACTTTAACCGATAAAGAATATCAAATTATGCGTAATGCATCGATTGCGGTATTGCGTGAGATTGGTGTAGAAACAGGCGGTTCAAACGTTCAATTTGGGATTAATCCAAAAGATGGGCGTATGGTCGTGATTGAGATGAACCCACGTGTCAGCCGTTCATCTGCCTTAGCATCAAAAGCAACAGGTTTCCCAATCGCCAAAGTTGCCGCAAAATTAGCGGTCGGGTTTACCCTTGATGAGTTAAAAAATGACATTACAGGTGGCGTAACACCTGCCAGCTTTGAGCCATCGATTGACTATGTTGTAACCAAATTGCCTCGTTTTAACTTTGAAAAATTCCCACAAGCGGAAGCCACTTTAACTACGCAAATGAAGTCGGTTGGTGAAGTGATGGCGATTGGACGTAATTTCCAAGAGTCTGTACAAAAAGCCTTGCGTGGTTTGGAAGTGGGTGTATGTGGTTTTGATGAAAAAGTCAGCCTTGACACTGCAAATGCCAAAGATAAAATTTTAGTAGAATTAAAGGTGCCAGGACCTGAGCGTATTTGGTATGTTGCAGACGCATTCCGTCATGGCTTTAGTTTAGATGAAGTATTTGAAGCAACTAAAATTGACCGTTGGTTCTTAGTGCAAATTCAAGACATTATCAATACTGAAAATCAAATTAAAACCATGGGCTTTGGTGATTTAACTGCCCAAAATATCCGTCAATTTAAACGCAA
>JBGXSA010000023.1:0-33355 GCA_041811915.1 Moraxella sp.
GCTGCTGTTCTAGCAGTAACTTTAAGCAATAAAAAATTCAAGCAGCTTTTTTTGTTTATTTTCTTTGCTTAGATTTTGTTAATTTGGATAAGTTGGCTTCATATTTTTAGTATAACATGAATGCTAATCTACTTCAGCCCCAAGTTATTTATATGCAATGCGTCATAATTTCTGAAACACTATCAAATATTTAAATATATCACTTTGGTGGCTTAATTGGTTTTAAACTATAGAAGCAATGGAAATTTCTGTAAATTCACCTGCTGACTTAATAAATTCTGTCTGTAAATTATGATTGTGTTTAAATTCATCATACAAATTAGCATTATCCTCAATTTCTATATCAAGTGGCATTAACCATTGTGCAGGGTGCGACACGCAAACCAAAGGAATGCCTTGTTCTTTTGCTTGAATTGCAAAAAAAACATCAGCCATACCTGTCGCTAAATATTTATCCAAATCAGGTTTTAAGGTACTACTATGAAAACATAATGCTCCAGTTCCCAATTGATTAACCACAACATCTCTAAGATTTTCATGCTTAAAATGAAAAACTGTACGATTTTCAAAATAATTAACAAAAGGCTTAGCAAATATAACACCATGCACGCCCACTACCGCTTTACGATGATAATAATCCACCTTATTTGCTAGCTCATTAAAGTAAGATACTGGGTATACAATATCATCATCTATCAAAAAACAATAACCTCGAATATCAAACACCTTAAATGGATAAATCTTACCATTATCACGCAAATCTCCTGCAGCATTTACACCTAAAACAGTAGTAATATTTGAATATTTAGATAATTCTTCAGGGACTGTATCGTAATTATTCAAATACAAATATAACTTATCAACATGAGGTGCTATTGAATCGATTGTTGCCAACATTTTTTCTTTGCGAGCAGGGAAAGAAGCCATACAAACTACCATCTGATCATCTTGAGATGTCGAATGCAACCTTGCAACATTCGGTAATGTTTTGTCATAAGTAATTAATGAGCGAATTAATTTTAGATTTGAGATATTTCGACCATGTTCAAATGATGAAGATAATGACTTATGCATACCTAGTGAATAATAAAGAATCGCAGGTGAAAGAGATATTGAGCTTGGACCTAACAGCCTTACCACTCGAGACTTAAATTCCACATCACCACGTGAACGAAAACTTTTGAATCCACCAATTTTATCAATCAAATCACGTTTAAACATCATAGTAACAGGGGCGTTTGAAATAATTGACTGATTATTATCCATTTGAATATAACCGCCCTCATCAATACGTAAGCTACTTGTCATTGAAACTGAAATATTTTTATCTCTTAATTGATTAATCTGATAAGCCAATCTCTGTAAATGAGAAACATCATCGTCATCTTGAAAAGCTATATAATCACCATTGCAAATTTCCATTGCATGATTTCTACAATTATATACACCTGAGTTCTCTAACATTTTTATATAATGAGCACGATCATCATTTTTAGATTTTAATAACATTTCAATATCTTGACCGTTTGTAGATGCATCATCCACAACATATAATTCTAAGTTTTGATAACTTTGATTCAAGATGGATTCAATAGATAATCTTAATAATTCAATATTAGGTTCATTTGTGCTTAAAATAACACTAATTTTCCCATCTTCTTTAATAGGGGTTATCTGTTGCTCTGGTTTCAATAAGCTTAGATATACCGTTTTAATATCCGCAGAAGGTATATTGCTTAAAGGTGCTATACCATCACTATCAAAACTCTCATTGATAATTTTAACCAAATAACTATTATCTCCTGTTTGTGAGGCGATATATGCCTCATCTAACTTACTGATAGATAATGCATCTTTGTTACTCATAACTTTTTCAGTAAATTTCTTGACAAATTTCTCATTTGTCTCTCTTGACAGCATTAATGAGACATATAAAACATCCTCATATTTTTTAATTTTAGCAAGCAACGCCTCATCAAAAAACTCTGGTTGAATCAATTTTTTTGCAAGATAACTATATCTTTGTATACGTCCCAAAAACCTATTTTTGTTTTTCGATTTCTTGATATCAAAGAATATTTCAGCTAAATGCGAATCAATATTTTCACCGTTAAGCAATGCAAGATTATATCGTATTGAAAAAATTTCAGGGTTAGTAGGTTGAAAAGCCAACCAACTATAAAAATCTGGGAACAGGTAAGTTTGCATAGCTTGCGGCTTTTGAATAATCAAATCTAAAAATTGATTTTCAATAAAAATATCTTTATAAGCAAGTCTATTTCTATCAAGATAATTTAATACCTCATCAAATCCCATTACATCAACAAAGTCTAAAAAATGCAATGCAATCTTAGCAGTATTACGTTGCTGCAGATAATAATCAAAAAACTGGTTGATAAATTGCTTAGTAGTTTGACTTAATTGTTTGGATTCTTCAAAATATAATATTTGTAAAATTTCAGGCAATATCCCCTCAAATAGCTTAAAATCATACTTTACAATTAATTCTTGTGTATATTGATAGAAGCCTTTTGTATCACCCTTCGAAAGATAATCAATACGTTTATCTAAGTAAAACTTTATTTCCTCTACAGGTGATAATAATTGTTCTTTTTGTATTTTTCCTATCTGGCTTGATACGTTATTGAGAGTTTTTGTAGCATCACTTAGATTTTTATTAATATTATTTTTGCTTTTTTCATTATCTATTTTTAAATTAGCCAAAGCTTTTAATGTTTTAGATAAGGGAAATTTTTTAACAATTTTACTATTAAAAATTTTATTGGCAGAAAAAGATTGGAGAAATTTTGGTATCTCACCCTTTTGCTGATAAAAATCTTGAGTTTGGTTTAATAATGTTATAGGTAACCTAACCAACGTCTTTTTATCTTTAAATGAAGTTACCAAGGCATTACCTATTCGATATGATAATTGTCCTTTTACTGCATCATAACGCCGACTTAATTTATTATTGTCCTCACTCAATTTAGCAACATGCTTTTCCAACCGAGATATTTTTTCATGAAATTCTCTAGATTGAGCCTCTTGATTTTTTTTACGCTCCTCCAATTTTTCATTAAACAAGAAAAACTTATAATAGTGATTGAGTAAATTCAAGTCTTCGATTAAATTCATTGAATCCACTAGCGAAGTTCTTTGAAAATATTGTCTAGATAAAGAAATACTTTGAGAATTTTGTAAACTGACAAGATAATAAAAATTTGTAATAGATGATAAAAAAGGTTGGTAGTTGCACTGTTGCAATACCTGAACATTAGACACAGTATCATCATTTGCATTGTCTATAATAAATAAATGAATCTGCTTTAATTCGGCAAAATTTAAGCAATCCAAACTATCAATATAATTGATACGGATACTATATTGATTTAAATTAATATCTTCTATATAATTTTCTAATAATTTAAATCTAATATCATTGCCAACCATTGTACTTGGTGTCACAACTATAATATTTAAATTTCGACACAATAGGAAAGAGAGTTCTGAAAACTCTTGATTCTTGTAAAACTGATACTTAGTTACCAAATTCTGATTATTTTGAGAAATTAGATAAGAAAAAAAATTTTGCATAACCTGCTCCGCGCTGTTATTAAACTAATTAGACATCCTACCAATACCAAGTTTTCTGTTCGTTTTAAACCTATCCGAAGATTAAGGCATTATCATTTTAGCAAACCTATCACAAGCAATTTTCCTTAACTCATAGTTTTTTTAGAAAAACTATTGAATACCAAAATAAATACATTACCCAATATTTTAATGTAAAATTAATAACAGATTGGGTCTTACATTAAAGCCCTATGCGGAGAATAACCGTAGCGATTAAACCCAAACTCAGAATGCATTGTTAGTGAATCTTTACGATAAGCACCGACCGCTAAAGGTTTTGGAATAATAGCGACTGAATGCGGGTAAGATTTCAAAACTTCAAAAAACTTTTTGTCAGATTCAACTCGTTGATTAGCATTAAAACCACCCAACTTTATAAAATCATTTCTACGTATCATCATAGATGATAGATTTAATCGCATTAATGGATATAGCTGACGAGCATCTGGCAAGCCAGTCAGAACATTAACTCGAAAAAACTTAGAAAAATTAGCCAGTAAGGCGGGGTTATTCTGTAAATTCTTCAGCTGAATTTCAAGGCGCTGAGGGTGTGACCAATCATCTGAATCTTGAAAAGTTATAAATTCATTTGAGGCAACCGATACACCAATATTGCGAGCATGATAAGTCCCTTGATTTTTTATTAGACGTATAAGCCTAACCGTGGGAAATTCATGCTCAATAATATCTACTGTATCATCCAAACTTCCATCATCAACTACAACAATTTCATGGGACAATAACGTTTGATTCAATAATCCATATAGAGATTTACGAATAAATTGACTAGAATTATAAGTTGTTACTATAGTGGTTACACCTAGAGTATTATTAATACGGTACTTAGGTTTACTATTGATCCCAATTTGCACTTTACCCTCTTTAATTAGGGCGATCGGTAATAATCCAAATGATTTATAGAATCGATATAGTAATATACGAGCCATATATACCTTATGCCTATAAAGTGCTGATTTTATAGAAACCAATTGATCGGCACCACAGTAAATACGATTAGAAGGCTTAGAAATTCCTATAGACATTTTTAAGCAATCCAAATAAGGTTTTGGCACATCTATTTTGTTATAAATTAAAAAGCTTAGAACAAGTTCAGGATACACATAACCAATACGATACAAAAATGCCAAAGCATCTTTTCTAGACATTATTCGCATCAAATTGTTGTCTAAAACCGATTGAATAAATATATCGGCTTGATCATATTTCTCTTGAACCACCAAGTCATTAAATATACTTAAATAGTCTGTGTGCCCAAAACTTGGAATCTGCTCCAACATAAGAAATTATAGTCTCCATGTAGGATTGTCTAACACGCCTTTAACATCTATCAAAACATAGGGCTCTATACAAAAATCTTTTATCCTCTCGCTTTGAGTTATAAACTCTTTATGATTAACCGCTACCACGACCGCATCATAAGAAAATTGTAGCAATTTATCATAATCAATTTTGTTTACAGACAGATACTCCCAATCCTCATCGCTCACCCATGGATCACTATAGCTGACATTAATGCCATATTTTTGTAGTTCATCACCAATATCTAGCACTTTGGTGTTGCGGACATCTGGACAGTTTTCTTTAAAAGTCACACCCAAAATTAAGATATTACTTCCTTTGATGCTCTTGTCGTGTTGGATAAGCTGCTTGATGGTTTGTTCAGCAACAAATTTTGACATTGAGTTATTGATTGAGCGAGAGGTCAAAATCAGATTTGGACTCAATCCAAGTGATGACGCTTTGTGCGCTAGATAATATGGATCAACACCGATGCAATGACCACCTACCAAGCCTGGGAACAACTTAACAAAGTTCCACTTGGTTGACGCAGCCTCAATCACTTCATGCGTATCGATACCAATCTCATTAAAAATCAGTGCCAATTCGTTAATCAAGGCAATATTCACATCGCGCTGAGTATTTTCAATGACTTTTGAAGCTTCTGCAACCTTGATAGATGAAGCTTTAAAAGTACCTGCAGTAATGACAGACTTGTACAATCCATCAACAATATCAGCATAGTGTTCATTTGAACCAGAAGTTACCTTAAGGATCGTTTCGACTGTACGTGCTTTGTCACCTGGATTGATGCGCTCAGGTGAATAACCAACCCCAAAGTCCACATTCATCTTCAAACCAGATTTTTCAAGCTCTGGCACACAAACTTCTTCGGTTGCACCTGGATATACGGTTGATTCATAAATGACAATATCATTTGGCTGAATAACTTGGCAAAGCATTCTTGAAGCTTTGATGAGTGGAGTCATATCAGGCAGATTGTCGTCATCAATCGGTGTTGGAACAGTGACGATGTAGGTATTTGCTTTGCGCAAATCAGCAACATCTGATGAAAAAAGGATTTTTCCATGCAATTCTTGCAATTGCTCTTTGGAAACTTCCCGTGTCTTATCTTCATTTTGTTGAAGTTCGCTAACACGACTGGTATTGATATCAAACCCAATGACTTGGTACTGCTTTGCAAATGCGCACGCCAGTGGCAATCCAACATAACCAAGGCCAATAATGGCAATTACTCTTTCATTCATGAAAAATCTCTAAAGTTTAAGCTAAATTAATTATGTATAGCAGTAATAATTGCTATTTTAACAATTGATATAACACAATAGCTGCCATATTCTCATTTTGTGCAGCCTATGACATAAGCAGTACACAAACAACAACAAATAACTAAATTTATCAAATCAAACCCTCCGCCATTTGCACACCCAAAAACCACACAATATTACCAAACAGTTTTATAACATTCAATCGTGTTATACAATTATACCACATTCTCACCAAATCAACACAACGCCTTTGATATTTTGCTTTACCCCACCGGACATTCCATGTAAAATACACCAAAAACAACCAGGGATTTTTATGAGCAGCTTAACCCCCGATCAAGTCGCCCTACAATTGGATGCTTTGCACGGCTGGCAGCAAGACGGCAGCACCATTGTCAAAACCTACCAATTCTCCGATTTTCCAGCGGTAATTGGCTTTATAACCCAAGCAAGCTTTCATGCGCAAATGCTTGAGCACTATCCAACTTGGCAAAATTACTACAACGAACTTGTTGTACGCATCGGCGACACCAATCAAGGCGAATTACACAGTCGCGACATTCAATTAGCCAAGCGACTTGAAAATATTTTCAAACAAAACAGCTGATTTCATCACAACTGCGTTTGAATGAATTGGGCTTTTTGGTGCAAACTTGCGCCAATTTTGCTATGATAGACGCCATTTTTGCAACAACTGAATCTTATGACCACACAGCCCATTCACGACCTTCAAACGCGTTCGGTTGCCGAATTTACCGAGCAGGCCTATCTTAACTATGCCATGTACGTCATCATGGACAGAGCGTTGCCGCACATTGCTGATGGATTAAAGCCTGTGCAAAGACGCATTGTGTACGCCATGAGTGAGCTTGGTCTTAAAAATGCCGCCAAACCCAAAAAGTCTGCGCGCACCATCGGCGATGTCATTGGCAAATACCATCCACACGGCGACAGCGCCTGTTATGAAGCGATGGTTTTGATGAGCCAACCTTTTAGTTATCGCTATCCACTCATCAGCGGACAAGGCAACTTTGGCTCACCAGACGACCCAAAATCCTTTGCTGCCATGCGCTACACCGAAGCCAAACTGTCCAATTATGCCAATACCTTGTTGCAAGAGCTTGGACAAGGCACAGTGGACTGGCAGGACAATTTTGATGGCACGCTCACCGAACCTGTGACCTTGCCTGCGCGCTTGCCCAACATCTTATTAAATGGCACAACAGGCATTGCGGTTGGCATGGCAACCGACATTCCGCCCCACAATTTGGGCGAGATTGTCAAAGGCTGTATCGCTTTATTACATAATCCCGACATGAGCGATCAGCAACTACTCAAATACATTCCTGCTCCTGATTTGCCAACTTGCGCTGAAATCACCTCCAGTGCTGATGATTTGCTTACCATGTACAGCACAGGTCGCGGCAGCTACAAAATGCGTGCCACTTATCATGTGGATGAAAAAGAAAAAAACCTCATCGTCATCAACGCCTTACCCTATCAAATTTCTGGCAAAAAAATCATTGAACAAATTGCCAATTTAATCACAAACAAAAAACTACCTTGGGTGGTTGATATTCATGATGAATCCGACCATCAAAATCCTTGCCGCATTGTGCTTGAGCTGCGCTCCACTCGTGTTGATGTGGATATGGTGATGGGACATCTGTTTGCAACGTGCGACCTTGAGACCAGTTATCGCGTCAATTTAAACATGATTGGTGTGAATGGTAAGCCGCAAGTCAAGTCACTCAAAAGCATCTTGAACGAATGGCTGTCAATTCGTCGCAGTACCGTCATTCGCCGTCTTAATTTCCGCTTAAACAAAATCAATGAGCGCTTGCACATCATTGCAGGCTTGCTCGTTGCATATTTGCACATTGATGAAGTGATTCGCATCATTCGCGAAGAGGACGATCCCAAACAAACATTGATGGACAATTATGCCTTAAGCGAACTGCAAGCCAATGCCATTTTGGATATTCGTCTGCGCCAATTGGCAAAGCTTGAAGAAATTGAATTAAACGCCGAGCGCGCCGAACTTGAGCAGCAAAAAACAGCGATTGAAAATTATCTTAACAATCCAAACGCCCTAACAGCGCTGCTGGCAGAAGAGCTGACAGCAGACATGAAAGAGCACGGTGACAAGCGCCAATCGCCTGTGGTTGAACGCAGTCAAGCGGTTGCTTTGACTGACAGCGAGCTTAGCCCAAGCGAGGCGGTGACGGTCATTTTATCCAAAGCAGGCTTTATTCGCGCCGCCAAAGGGCATGATGTTGACCCTGCCAGCATGAGTTATCGCTCAGGCGACAGCTATTTGACATCCACCAAAGGCAAATCCAACGACAAGGTTTATTTGATGGACAGCACAGGCCGCAGTTATCGTTTGGACGCCAAATATCTGCCCTCCGCGCGAGGTCAGGGCGAGCCTTTGACCAGTCTGTTAAAGCCACCAAGCGGCGCTCATTTTACTCATGCCATCATGGGCGCAGACAGCGACAAGCTCATAATTGCAAGCAGTCAAGGTTATGGCTTTGTCAATGCCTTAGGCGAGTTGGACACCGCCCAAAAAGCAGGCAAAAACATCATTAATTTTGATGAATCCGCCCATTTATTGATAAGCAAAATTGCCGACGACGACACGCTGATTGCGCTTGTCAATTCTGCAGGTTATTTACTTGTTTATCCCATCAGTGAGCTGCCTGTACTCAAAAAAGGCAAGGGCAATAAATTAATGGATCTAAAAAACGATGAAAGCGTGGTTGCCATAGCCACCTTGAGCACTACAGACAATCTTGTCATTAGCGCAGGCAAGCGCCAAGTCACTCTAAAGGCAGATGACATCCAAAACTTCATGGGCGCTCGCGGACGGCGCGGTGCAATTTTGGCAAAAGGCTTTCAGCGCGTAGATGCCCTATACAAAGCCATTTAAATGCCCACCAAGACAAGCGTTTTGGCGCAAAGATTTTGTTTTATCGCAAAAAATCATCCGATTGCGTGATTTTGTATAATTTTGCTTGCCAAATTGTCAATAAATTGGTTTAATAAGCACATGAATGACTTTAAGTTTTCTGTTTGGTTTATTAGGTAGAATTATTATGAAAAAATTTTTGAGCATGACAGCAATCAGCTTGGCGCTTGTTGCCACACAAGCAAATGCCGCCATTGAGATTGACGAAGAACAAGGTTTTGGGCCTACTTATGGCAGCACAGTTGCTGACCTTACCATCGGCAAACCCTTGCAGCTTTTGGGCGCAGTGGGCGGTACCGCTTTGCACGTGGTTTCTTTGCCATTTTCTTTGGCATCAGACAGTGTCAATGAATCTTATGACACATTGGTGCGTGGCCCATGGTCAGCACTTCAGCGTTGCAACGGCTGCTCTGAAGGCTATGACAACTATGTCAAATCACAAAACAACCCACAAGGTCAAGTGCGCTTTATCGTCACTGAGCCCTCTGAAGTCATCATCAACACAGATGCCACCGTGATTGTTCAACCACAATAATCACGCACATTAAAAATACCGCAAAATATTGCGGTATTTTTAATGTGCGTGCCATTCACACCATAGAGCTTAACGCTTATCCCCAAGCTTGGCACTGATTTCACGCAGCAACAATACCTCTTCGCTTGGCTCTGCAGGTGCCTCTGGCGCTTCTGCTTGACGACGCATTTTATTCATTGCTTTGACCATCATAAAGATGATGAATGCCAAAATGATAAAATTAATCAAAATGGTCACAAAGTTACCGTATGCCAACACAGGCACGCCCGCCGCTTTGAGCGCCTCATAAGTGCGCGCCGTACCCTCTGGCACATCACCCAAGACAATAAACATATTGGTAAAATCAATCTCACCACCCAAAATCGCTGAAATCACGGGCATAATGATGTCCTCAACCAACGAAGTGGTGATTTTGCCAAAGGCACCGCCAATAATGACACCGACCGCCAAATCCATCACATTGCCTTTTAGGGCAAATTCTTTAAACTCTTGCATCATACTCATAACAAAACCTCAATTTAAAATGCGCCTGCAGCGTATTGAGTATATTCATAAACAATGCTTGGATGGATTTAATCATCCAAGCACATGAAATCATTTATTCATCCGACAAGCAACTTGTCAAAATCATGCGTCTTTTTTGCGCCCAAAACGTTTTCTGTCGTTTTCTGTCAAATAGCGTTTGCGAATGCGAATGGATTTTGGCGTAACCTCCACCAATTCGTCATCTTCAATAAATTCAAGCGCCTGCTCCAAAGTGTACTCCAAAGCTGGCGTCAAGATGATAGCATCGTCAGAGCCAGAAGCGCGTATGTTGGTCAATTGCTTGGCTTTGGTAGGGTTGACCACCATGTCATCAGAACGCGAGTTGATACCAACAATCATGCCTTCATACACCTCAAGCTGCGGCTTGGCAAACAAACGTCCACGCTCCTGCAAACTAAACAGCGCATAACCCAAGCAAGTGCCTGTCACCATAGAAATCAACACACCGTTTTGGCGTTTGGCGACCGCACCCTCTTTGGCAGCGCCATAATGCGAAAAACTTGAAGTCATGATGCCTGTGCCAGATGTCATGGTTAAAAATGCCGAACGAAAACCAATCAATCCGCGAGATGGTACGGTCGCCTCAATACGAATACGACCTTTGCCATCAACCTCCATATTGGTTAAATCGCCTTTACGATTGCCCATCTCTTGCATGACAGCGCCTTGATGTTGCTCCTCCACATCAAATGTAACGTTTTCATAAGGCTCACACATCACGCCATCAATCTGCTTCATGATGACTTGTGGGCGCGACACCCCAAGCTCAAAACCCTCGCGGCGCATATTCTCAATCAATACCGATAAATGCAGCTCGCCACGACCAGACACTTTAAATTTATCTGGACTGTCCGTATCTTCAACACGCAAAGCAACATTATGTATCAATTCACGATCCAAGCGCTCACGGATGTTACGCGAGGTCACAAACTTACCCTCTTTGCCAGCAAACGGTGAATCATTGACCTGAAACGTCATGGAAACCGTCGGCTCATCCACACTCAGCGCAGGCAGCGCCTCCACATGCGCAGGATCACAGATGGTATCAGAAATATTGAGCGCGTCAATGCCTGTGATACACACAATATCGCCCGCTTGCGCAAAATCCACATCCACGCGCTCAAGCCCATGATAGCCCATAATTTTTAAAATACGGCCATTGCGCTTATTGCCATCTTTGTCAATGACAACAACAGGCGTATTGGTTTTGACAGAGCCGCGCTGAATGCGACCCACACCAATCACCCCAACAAAGCTGTTGTAATCCAAGCTTGAAATCTGCATTTGAAAAGGACCGTCCACATCCACGTGTGGCGGCTCAACAATATCCACAATCGTCTCAAACAATGGCGTCATGTCAGAGGCAAGCTCATCAGGCTCGCGCCCTGCAATGCCATTGATTCCCGAGGCATACACAATTGGAAAATCCAATTGTTCATCGGTCGCATCCAAACTGTCAAATAAATCAAACACTTGGTCAATGACCCAATCTGCGCGCGCAGCAGGTTTGTCAATTTTATTGATGACAACAATTGGTTTTAGTCCGCGTGCAAAAGCTTTTTGGGTAACAAATCGTGTTTGTGGCATGGGACCTTCTTGGCTGTCCACCAACAACAAAACACAATCCACCATTGACAACACACGCTCAACCTCACCGCCAAAATCGGCATGGCCGGGGGTGTCAACAATATTAATGCGATACTCTGTATCCGTGCGTTTATCCAGCCAGCGAATGGCTGTATTTTTTGCCAAAATTGTAATGCCGCGCTCGCTTTCTAGTGCGTTTGAATCCATCACACGTTCAATTTCACCCGCCCGCTCGCCCAACGCGCCTGACTGCTGCAACAGTTTATCAACCAAAGTGGTTTTGCCGTGGTCAACGTGAGCGATGATCGCAATATTGCGCAAATTTTTAATATCGTTTGACATACCAATCCAAATTAAATGTAAAAGTGACCGCCCGCTCAAAGCTTTTAAGTCCAAATTAAGGCGCCTTAAGCAAGTCAATCATAAAAGCTTGATATTATAGCACAGAACAAATGGTCAGCACAATAAAAAGCCACCCTTGCGGATGGCTTTTGTGCAAACATGATTGCAATTTTCAATGATTCAATTTCTTGATTATTGAACTTGCATATCAACAGTTTGGTTGGTCGTAGTTACTTTGCTACCTTGGATGGTAGCATATACACGACGGTTTTGTGCGCGACCTTCCTCGGTGTCGTTAGACGCGATTGGACGATCAAAGCCATAACCAACTGTGCTTAGGCGGTTAGGTGCGATACCAAACTCATTAGTCAACATAGACTTCACAGCGTTCGCACGCGCTTCTGATAGACGTTGGTTGTATTTCGCGCTAGAACGTTTGCTGTTCTTAGAAGCGTGACCTTCAATGTTGGCAGTTGCGTTTGGATATTCACGCATTGCTTCAGCAACTTTAGCAACTTCTTGACGGTATTGTGGCTTGATGGCAGACTTATCGTTGTCAAAGAATACGCGAAGCTCCATACGAAGCGCTTGCTCGATATCCAATGGGATTGGGCAGCCACGTGCATCTACAACCAAGTTGCGTGGTGTGCCTGGGCAAGCATCCAAGTTATCTGGTACGCCATCGCCATCGCTATCAAGTACTGGCTCATCAATAACAATGATGTCATCAACTGGTGGTTGTGCTTGAGGTGGTACTGGCACTGTTGGCGCCAAACGACCACCTAGAGTCACTTCAAGACCTGCCAATGCCAAACCTTCCCACCATTTGTTGTCAAAGTTGTGAATTGCACGCGCTTCACCACGTAGAGCCAAAGCGTCATTCACCAAATAGCGAGCACCCAAACCTAGGTTACCAATGGTGTCTTTTGATTCAGCAACTTCGGTGCCTGCAACGATTTGACCGCTCTTGCCGGTTTGAGAAACAGAGTTAGCAATGTAAGTTTGTTGGTTTTCAACAGAAATTTTAGATTGACCTGCACCGATCAACACATATGGCTTGAATTTGCTGTCAGTGTAGCCTGTGAATTGATCAAAACCAACCAAGAAGTTACCGCTGATCATTTGTTGTTCAGCATCAAAACGGTTGGCTGGGTTTGCAGCAGAAGCGTCAGAAGCGTGTGCATCAGTGTTTGATACGCCGTATTCTACTTGAAATTGAGTAGAAGGGGTTAGTTCAACACCGATTGCTGCGCCAGTGTATAGACCTGATTCAGTCGCTACACCACCGTTAGCTGGATTAGCTACATTGGCAGTGTTGTTGTTATTTAACTGCTTGCCAGTACGCAAGATTTCGCGTTGATCGTCATGCGCTTCATCTGTATAGTGATAACCCAATAGCAATGGGCTAACAGTCACACCAGCTGTCGCTGCCAAGGGTGCAATTGACGAAGCAATTACCGCCAAAGCGATTTTATTTAGTTTCATAAAATTCTCCTAAAGGATTATGGATACATCATAGCAACAATATCACATCCCAATTATACCATCAAGAGTATGACCTGCCAACTATTTTATCAACGTTTATTACGTTTTTTGAATGAATTTAATCGCATTTGATTAAAAAGCAACCAAACTAAAGTAAATTCTAAAGTTTGCTCATCTTACTAATGAATTTGGCAATTTACAACCTTTTTTTGTTAAAAAATACACAATATTACATAAAAGTGTTATTTTTTTACCAAATAAGTCCAAATGGTATCGCCTAAAGTACATCTGACTTGGGTGTGTTGATTAAATTGAAGCGGTGTGCATGGCACGTTTCATTTGGCGCACTGCCTCATCAAGCCCCATCAGTACGCTGTCGGCAATGATGCTGTGCCCAATATTAAGCTCGTGAATATCAGCAATGACAGCGATCGGCGCAACATTGTCGCGATTTAAACCATGACCTGCATTGACAATCATATCAGGCGCAATCGCTTTGGCATGGCGCACACTGCGCTCAATGCGCATAAGCTCCACATCTCTTTGCGCGCCCATTGCCTCTGCATAAGTACCCGTATGCAGCTCAATGGCATCCGCACCCAGTTTGGCAGCCGCTTCAATTTGCGCCTCATCAGGGTCAATAAAAAGCGATACTTGAATGCCAGCCGATTGCAATTTTTGAATAAAATCAGGCAGTTTGGCATGATGAACGACATCAAGCCCGCCCTCTGTCGTTAATTCCTCGCGCTTTTCTGGCACAAGACACACCCAGTGGGGCAGAACATCCAGTGCAATAGCAAGCATTTCCTCTGTCACCGCCATCTCAAGATTCATGCGCGTTTTGAGGGCGGTTTTCATGCGATAAACATCTTCATCTTTGATGTGGCGGCGATCTTCTCTAAGGTGCAGCGTAATGCCGTCTGCACCTGCCGCCTCACAAATGAGCGCAGCTGCAACAGGGTCGGGATAATGAGTACCTCGGGCATTTCTTAGGGTTGCCACATGGTCAATATTAACGCCCAGCAAAGGATGTGTCATGGTTTGTCCTTTTTAATCAAACTATACAATCTTGATGTCATTGGCTTAGCTGCTTAAGACGCGCATAATCTTGCCACAATTGACGACTGTGCAGCGGCTTATAATCCAGCAAATAATCAATCATCTGTCGGTGAATGATGTTTAGGTGGTGAAGGCAAGCATCATCAAGCACCGCTGTGTCGCGTATGGAGGCAATGAACAACAACGATTGTCCATCCATCAAAGCCATGCGCTGCTCACGAGGCAACGCATCCGCCACCACAGGACAAAACCCCCGCTCAATCACAAACAAATAATTGACGTGCGGCACGATGGCATTGCCATTGGCGTCGCGCTCATAATCAATCACGACACCCATATAATCAAACAGCGCCAATTCAAACTGCCTAAGCACGCGCCTTAACGCCAAATCATCGTCTGCGCCGACACACTGCAACTGCACAATCGCCGCCTTGTAAGCATGGTACAAGTGAGCACATTCATCTTCTTTGTCCAGCAGGCGATAAATGAGCTCATTGACATACAAACTGGCATAATGAATAGCATAATTGAGCGTAATGCTTGTGATGAATGACGGCTGTGTAAAAGTTTTTAGATTGCCCCGACCTGTGGCAAACAAATTCATCTCGGCAAACAATGGCAAACCGCGCTGTGCTACGCCATCTACAACACCATGCTCTTGGCAAAAAAACGTGTAAAGCGCGCGCTTTTCTTGGTAGGGTCTGTGATGAATGACAAAACCAGTCAAACGCTCATTTCGCATGGTGTGCCAATCAATAGCCCAAACTTGTCAAGGCGCGTTCATCATCCGACCAGCCTTTTTTGACTTTTACCCACAGCGTGAGCATGATTTTGCGGTCAAACAATTTTTCCATGTCGGTGCGCGCCTCTATGCCCACCTGCTTAATGCGACTGCCTTTATCTCCGATGATGATGGATTTTTGACCTGGTCGCTCCACAAAAATCGTCGCGTCAATAAAGGTACACGCCTTACGCCATTTGCCTGTTTTGGGGTCTTTGTGCGCCTCTTCGTCCTTAAAACCATCAATCTGCACCGTCAAATCATAAGGCACTTCATCGCCCGACAGTCGCATGATTTTTTCTCGGATAATCTCACTTGCCAAAAAGCGCTCACTGCGGTCGGTGATTTGTTCAGGGTCAAAAATAAGCCCGCCTTTGGGCAAAAACCCTCGCACCACCTCAAGCAATCTGTCCAGATTATGAGCACGCAATGCCGACACTGGCACAATGTCAGCAAATTCAAAACTTTGGCTAAATTCTTCAATCACAGGCAATAATTTGGCTTTGTCTTTGATGGTGTCGGCTTTGTTGATGACAAGCACAATCGGCAAATTGGTTTGGGCAAGTTTTTCTAGCGTCAATAAATCATCTTCTCGCCACTGCACGCCATCCACCACAAACAGCACCACATCCACATCGCTCAAGGCAGATACGGCAGCGGCATTCATGCGCTCATTGATGGCTTTGACGGTGTTGCTGTGAATGCCTGGGGTATCCACAAACACCATCTGCGCCTCTTCATTGGTCAAAACACCGTGAATGCGGTGGCGCGTGGTTTGTGGTTTGCGACTGGTGATGGACAGCTTTTGACCAAGCAAATGATTCATTAAGGTGGATTTGCCCACGTTGGGACGCCCAACAATCGCCACAAAACCTGCGCGAAATTCTTGATTAGAGTGCGCAAAAAAATCATCAATCACGCTGTGATTGTCTGTATGAGTATCGGTGTTGTCGTTCATAAATACCTTAAAATTATCCGCAGCTGTCACATCACGACTGAGGATATGTCAATAAATTCAACTGATTAATCATGCGTTCGGCGCATTTTTGCTCGGCGATTCGCCGTGAGGCGCCTGTCTCAGTGATGGATTCAATGCCTGCTTTGTCCACCAAACATCTTACCGTAAAAATTTGGTCAGGGGAGTTGCCTTGTACGTCCAACAATTCATAAACTGGCAAAGACAGCTTGTTGCCTTGCAGCCATTCTTGTAGGCGAGATTTGGCGTCTTTTTGGGTCGGCTCTTTGGCTTGATCCAACAAATCACCATACCAAGCCAAAAGACAAAAACGAGCTGTTTCAAATGAGCCGCTGTCCAAATACACCGCCGCAAGCAAAGCCTCTACCACATCCGCCAAAATACTGGCGCGGTGCCGCCCACCGCCTTTGCGCTCACCCACGCCCAAAATCACATGACGATGCAGTTGTAGCTTCTCGGCAATACGCACCAAGGTTTCTTGACGCACCAAAGTGGCGCGCAATCGTGTTAGTCGCCCTTCATCCAGTTTGTTATGATGATGGTACAAATATTCACCAATAATCGCTCCCAATAGTGCATCGCCCAAAAACTCAAGGCGTTCATAGCTTTGCTTGGAGTCAAACGAACGATGGGTTAGGGCTTGTTTGGGATAGTTTATGTTATCAAAGTGGTAACCAAGCTGGGTCTCAAGCACTGCCAAGCCGTCTTCCACTCGGTTAAAATGCTCAAACAGAGTTGTTGTGGTTGGTTTGGTCATGGTTTGTTATTTCGCAGCAGCGGCATCGGCAGCCGTGATGTCTTTTTCAAAGCGATTGACGACATAAGTTTTGCCGTAGTACTGGCTTTCGGTCTCGTATTTGACCTTTACACCAAGCGAGCCCGGAGTTTTGTTAGTAAAGATTAAAATCTCTTCGGGCTTGGTATTGTAATTCGCATTGATAGACAGCTGACGCCCAAAACTATCCAAAAATTGCTTTTCGGTTTGTTTGGCATCATTGGCTTTTTTTAGCTCTTGTTTAATGAGCTTGGTGAGCTGATAATCGCCCACATAATCAGGAATCACCGCTACAGCAAATTTGCCTAATAATCCCAATGCAATAATCAATAGAATCACGCCCGTAACGCTAGCACCGTGCTGATATTTAGATAAAGATAACTGTTTCATGCTTCACCATTGTATTTTCATTAATCAATCTTACCCACACGCCCAAAGCTTGGCATAGACAGCCCTGCGTCTTTGTGCATCCAAATATAAGTGGCTTTGCCTGCCAAATTTGTCTCTGGCACAAAGCCCCAAAACCGCCCATCTTCGCTTCTGTCGCGATTGTCGCCCATGACAAAATACTGTCCATCAGGGACTTGAATTTGCCAAGCACTGCCACCTGATTGGCTTAACAATTGAGCGGACTGCTCTTTTAAAAATGGGGCGTATTTTGCACTATTCAGCTCTGCCAAATAACGCACGGTATAAGTGTGCTCGCCCAGCGACTCGCTGTAATAATGTGCAAAGCCCTCTTCTTCTTGCCCCAATGCCTGTTGCTCATCAGCACTGATGGGCTGATTGTTGATGACAGCAGGATACAGCTTGGCGACAAAATCTTGTGCCATCACAAACTGTTTGGGCGTTGTCTTAATTTGTTTGCCATTAATGCTCAACACCCCTTGATTAAAGCTGACCGTATCGCCAGGCAGACCAATCACCCGCTTGATATAATAACGCTTTTCATTCAATGGATAACGAAAAACCACCACATCACCATGCTGCGGACTGCCTGTATCCAAAATCTTGGTGTGTGTGATGGGCAGTCTTAAGCCATAGGCGGACTTGTTCACCACAATAAAATCGCCCGTATAAAGACTTGGCACCATAGAGCTTGATGGGATATTAAACGGCTCCACCACAAAGGCACGCACCACCACCAAAAACACAAGCACTGGCAAAAATTCATACGCCCAGCGAACAATGGCGTATTCTTGCACACTTGCCAATTTGGATTTTTCTTCTGCCAGCTTACGCCGTGCGACATGGTATTCATCATGAGCCGCCAAGACATCGCTTGGCGTGGCGGCGTGCGGTGTGTAATAATCCACATCTTTGGCTTCGGCTTTGTAATGCTGTATGAGCTTATCGGCAAAGGTTTTTTTGCACGCATCAAAATGGCTTTGAGCAAGGCTTAATTGCCGTGTGTTGTGCTTGACCAGTTTGTGCTGCTTTAATAGCAGCTTGTCCCACAGCCACACAAGCAACAGCACAAGCGTTACTGGCACCAAGATTAAATTAATATCAAATTCCACGCAAAGTCCCCATTATATGCAATCTGCAATATTTATGCCAATCAACCATCAACTTTAAGTACCGCCAAAAACGCCTCTTGCGGGATTTCCACCGAGCCGACTTGTTTCATGCGTTTTTTACCCGCTTTTTGTTTTTCTAAAAGTTTCTTTTTACGGCTAACATCGCCGCCATAACACTTGGCAAGTACGTCTTTACGCATTGCCTTAACCGTACTACGCGCGATGATTTGACTGCCAATCGCCGCTTGAATGGCAACATCAAACATCTGGCGTGGAATCAGCTCTTTCATCTTTTCAACAAGCTGATTACCACGGCGGCGGGCGTGTTCTTGGTGACAAATCATGGCAAGTGCGTCCACTTTTTCGCCATTGATGAGCACGTCCACACGGCTAAGCTTATCGGCTTGATAACGCTCAAAGCCATAATCCAAAGACGCAAAGCCACGGCTAGCCGACTTTAATTTGTCAAAAAAGTCCATGACCACCTCGCCCATCGGAATGTCAAACACCACCTGCACTTGGCGCGCCATAAACTTCATATCCACCTGCACGCCACGACGCTCAATGGCAAGCGTGATGACATTGCCCAAATACTCTTGGGGCACTAGGATATGACAACGGGCAATCGGCTCACGAAATTCGGCAATAAGCCCTGCATCAGGCAGTTTGGATGGGTTATCCACATAGACGATGTCGCCATTTTTTTTGACGATTTCATAAATCACGCTAGGGGCGGTGGTAATCAAATCAAGGTCGTATTCACGCTCAAGACGCTCTTGGATAATCTCCATGTGCAGCATCCCCAAAAAGCCACAGCGAAAGCCAAAGCCGAGTGCCTCTGAGGTATCAGGCTCAAAGAACAAGGCGGCGTCGTTGATTTGTAGCTTTTGTAAGGCTTCACGGAATTTTTCAAAATCCGAAGAATCAATGGGGAACATCCCTGCATAGACTTGTGGGGTGACCTTTTGAAAGCCTGCAATGCTTTCCACCTCAGGGGTTTTGGCAAGGGTAATGGTGTCGCCCACAGGTGCCCCTGCAATGTCTTTAATCCCTGCGATGATAAAGCCCACCTCGCCTGCCTGCAAACGGTCGGTTTCTAGGCGTTTGGGGGTAAAGACACCAATAGATGTGACCAAATGCGACTCGCCTGTGGATTTAATCAAAATCTTATCGCCTGTGGCAACCTGCCCTTCACGCACACGCACCAACGACACCACGCCCAAATAATTATCAAACCACGAATCAATGATTAAGGCTTGTAGCGGTGCTTCACGGTCGCCTGTGGGCGCAGGGATTTTATCCACCAATACCTGCAACAGCTCATCAATGCCAAGCCCTGTCTTTGCCGACACTCTGGGGGCGTCAATCGCCTCAATACCGATGATGTCCTCAATCTCTTCAATGACTCGCTCAGGCTCAACTTGGGGCAAATCAATCTTATTTAATACAGGCAACACCTCAAGCCCCTGCTCCACCGCCGTGTAGCAGTTGGCAACACTTTGGGCTTCTACGCCTTGGGCGGCGTCCACCACAAGCAATGCCCCTTCACACGCCGCCAAAGAGCGAGACACTTCATAGCTAAAGTCCACGTGACCTGGGGTGTCAATAAAGTTGAGCTGATATTTTTCGCCGTTTGGGTGGTTATAATAAAGCGTCACCGACTGAGCTTTGATGGTGATGCCCCGCTCACGCTCAATGTCCATGCTGTCCAGCACTTGGGCTTGCATTTCACGCTCGGACAGACCGCCACAGACTTGAATAAAGCGGTCGGCAAGCGTACTTTTGCCGTGGTCAATGTGGGCAATGATGGAAAAATTACGAATGTGCGAAAGTGCTGTCATGTTCAATGTGTCTTAAAAAATAAATAAACCATTCATTATAGCAGTTTTTGATGAATTATTAAACAACAAAACATCAAGACAAACCATCACGCGCCTGCCACTCTTTGAGCGCAGTCAATGCCTTATTCATTTCAAGCATTGCCTGCTGAATGGTATTAATTTCACCTGCCAAAGCCACTTGCTCCAGATGGGTGGCGCAGCGTTCAAGCATGGGTACGCCCATGTAGCGTGTCGCGCCCACCACTTTGTGCGCAAACTGGCGAATCTTATCGCGGTGAGCGTCATCATATTCGCCCACGCGTAATTGCGCCAGTGTCTGCACATCGTCATCAATGGCACTTATCATCATATCCAGCAGCTTGTCGGCAAGCGCACGATTGCCACCAGCGCGCGTGGTAGCAAGCGCCATATCCACCACGCAAGGCTCATGGCGTGGCACATCACGCCCATCAAAATGCGCATCTGCCGTCACATCGTCTGTCAAAGATGGCTTTGGACTGATGAATTTATTGAGCAAGCGCACAAGCTCGCCTTGCAAAATTGGCTTGGTGGCAAATTCATCAAAGCCCAGTTTTTGCAAGGCAAAAATGCGTGCCGACTCTTCGGTATTTTCATCAATCACCATGCCAATCCCATGCGCGGACAACGCCACAATCGGCACATTCAACCGATGATGCGACAACAAATCACGAATGGCAAGCGCCGTCTCGATGCCGCTCATTTTGGGCATTTGAATGTCCATAAAAATCACATCAAAACCCACCGCGCCTGTCATTTCAAGATTGCGCCCAATCAGCTCAAGCGCACCAAAGCCTGACTGCGCTTGTATCGTCTGCGCGCCAAGCTCAGCCAGCAGCGCCTCAAGCACAAGCAAATTGGGCAGATGGTCGTCCACCGCAAGCACCTGCACACCCCTAAAATCACTCACCGCATGGGTGTGTGCTTGATTGCCAAGCATAGAAAACAAGGCGCGCCGCTCCAGTGGCTCATACAAACTGGTCGCACGGTACTCATGCAGCAGCGCCATATCAAAGCCAACTTGATAACCATAAATCGCCAGCTGCCCTTTGTGATGTGCGCGCAATTGGCGCAGCAATGCCGTCAAATCACCCGCCTGCCCAAAGCTGTCTGCAATCACCCAATCAAACTCATCAGGCGCACTGTCCAGCGCCTCAAACAGCTGCGCCAGACTGCCCGCTTTGTGCAGACTGACCTTTTGAGTTGCTAGATATGCTGACAATGCGTGCATGGCAGGCGCATGGCTAAGCCACGCCGCTATTGTCATCGGCTGTTTTAAATCATCACTGGATTCATGCTCGGCATTGGTAACCATCGGCAGTTTGAGCCAAAAAGTAGTGCCCTGCGCAGTCTTTTGTGTGCCAATGGCATCTTGATTGTCAAAAAACCCAATCTCACCACCCATAAGCTCAATAAGCTCACGACTGATGACAAGCCCAAGCCCTGTACCACCATAGCGCCGTGTGATGGACAAATCACCCTGACTAAAGCTGTGAAACAACTTATCAGCGCTGTGCGCATCAATGCCGCGCCCTGTATCAGCAATCTTGATATAAAGCATATTGTCCGCGTCATCACAAAGCTCGGCGGTGATATTCACGCTGCCTGTATCGGTGAATTTGACCGCATTGGCAATCAAATTGGTCAAGACTTGTTTTAGACGCAATTTATCGCCTACAATCGTGGTTGGCACATCATTGTAAATCAGCACGCTTGTACGCAAACCCTTATCAAACGCCGCAGGCGACAGCATATCCACCACTTCGTAGAGCGTATCATGCAGATTAAATTCATCTTGCACAAGGCTGATTTTGCCCGCTTCAATCTTGGAAAAATCAAGCACATCATTGATGAGCGCCAACAAATGCGCGGATGATTTTTTGATGGTTTGTACATACAGCATTTGCTTGGCGGTGAGATTTTCTTGGCGCGACAACAAATGAATAAAGCCATCAATGGCATTGAGCGGCGTGCGCAATTCATGACTGATGTTTGCCAAAAAAGTGGATTTGGCAGCGCTGGCTTGCAATGCCTCATCGCGCGCTTGGCGAATGGAGATGTTTTGCATTTCCATCTCATCAAACGCTTGTTGCAAATCGCTTTCGGTCTCTTCGCTGTGCTTTTTTAATTCTGTAAAGCTTGTATGCAATCGCAAAATGGCGGCGTTAAGCTCGCGCTGCAACAGCGTAAATTCGCCATCAGCCTTTACCAAAAACAATTTTGACAAATTGTCGGTGGACAGTCTTTGCAAAAACAAACGCATTTCATACACAGGCGCAATCCAGCGCTTGGAGTACAGATTTAAAATCAATAACAACAACAAAATGGTAATCAGCCCTGTAATGGCAAGCGCAATCAACACGCGATAATAGGCAATAATCAAAGGCTCATTGTCCATATCCACAAACAGCCAAAAACGCACCATCTTGCCATCAATGCGTGTATCAATCGGCATACCATAGGCTGTGCCCACTGTCGTTGGCAAGCGCCACACGCCATTGGCAGATGTATCAAAGCTGCCCCACGGCGCGTCTTTTTGATAGCCTGCGCTGACGATGACAGCGCCTTTATCGTCCATAATCGCAACGCGCATGATGTGCTGCTCGGACTGTACGCGATACATCTGGTCGGTCATATAGCGCCGCCCCAAACTGCTTGCCGACCTTTCAGGTTGCAAAGCATTGGTCATGCTATTACCGCCCATGGTTTTGATTTTTTGTTGCAGCACATGATAATCGCTGCTTTGTAGGCTTGGCAACAAGGGTACAATCATCGGCTCATAGCGAATGAGCGCCGCCTGTGCCAATGTGTCCTGCTCAGATCTGATGATTCGCTGAGTCTCATAAAACACCAAAATACCGCCCACAATCGCCAAAATCGCGATCGGCAAAAACACAATCAGCACAAGCTGACCGTATGCACTTCTAATGCCCAGTCTGCGTTCTATTCGCATAATTGTATTCGCATAGTTGTATTTGCATCATTGTATCTCTTTGGCACAACAAGCCACAAAGCTTAGCACCCATAAATCCAAAAAAAACACCGCACAGGTAGCCCTGACAATCTCATAAGTTTACAAATTAGGCGACAATCTGTAAAGACATCTTTTGCAAAATGCCGTAAAATAGTTGCTTTTATTATTAAGTGTATTTTTGTATGACAACATTATCCTCGCTTATCCTAGAAAATACCGTTGGTAATACGCCCTTGGTTGGCTTGCAGCGGCTGTATGCTGGCAATGTGCAAATTTTGGCAAAACTTGAGGGCAACAACCCAGCAGGCTCGGTCAAAGATCGCCCTGCGCTAAACATGATCAAAGCTGCCCTCATGCGCGGCGACATCAAAGCTGGCGACAGATTGATTGAGGCAACGAGCGGCAATACAGGCATCGCGCTTGCTATGGTGTCTGCCATGCTGGGGCTTGACATGACACTCATCATGCCTGCCAACGCCACCCAAGAGCGCAAAGACGCCATGACAGCCTATGGTGCAACCTTGATTGAAGCCGACAGCATGGAGGCGGCGCGCGATTTGGCGCTACAAATGCAAGCAGAAGGCAAAGGTGTGGTGCTTGATCAATTCAATAATGATGACAATTGGCGGGCGCACTACACCAGCACCGGCCCTGAGATTTGGGAGCAAACAGGCGGCAAAATCACCCATTTTGTGAGCAGCATGGGCACCACAGGTACGATTATGGGTGTATCCAAATTTTTAAAAGAACAAAACCCCGCCATCCAAATCATCGGACTACAGCCAGATGAGCGCTCCAACATTGCTGGCATTCGCCGCTGGGAGCCTGCGTATTTGCCCAGAATCTTTGATGCAAGCTTTGTGGATACCGTGATGGACATCAACCAAACAGATGCTGAAATCACCATGCGACAGCTTGCCAGACAAGAGGGGATTTTTTGTGGGGTGTCCTCTGGTGGTGCAGCTTTTGCCGCTTTGCAGTTGGCGCGCCAAATTGAAGCCACAAATCCCAATGCCGTCATCGTCTTTATCGTCTGCGACCGTGGCGACAGATATCTATCAACAGGCTTATATGGTGTTCGTGATTGATGGTTGTGATTGGGCAGCGCACCCCAAACTAAAACACACCAAATAACTAAAATTTCAAGTAACTAAAATCTCAAATAACCAAAGCCCAAGGTAAGGAAGCTGATTATGTTTGACCGTCCCATCTTAGTGTTTGATATTGAAACCATTCCAGACGTCACAATAGGTAGGCGTTTGTATGGCTTGCACAATCTCAACGACTTTGATGCCATGCGCGCCATGCAAGCCTTGCGCCTACAAGACAATGACAACAAAATCGGCACCACCTTTATGAAATTGCCGCTGCATAAGATTGCTTGCATTTCATTTTTGTGGATAAAGCTGAATGAAGGCAAATTTACACTCAAATCCTTAAGCCTACAAAATATGGACGAAAAACAAATGCTACAGCGATTTTTGTTGGCATTTGACAAGCGCCCTTTGGTCGTGTCTTATAATGGCAAGGCGTTTGATATGCCTGTGCTCATGTATCGCGCGCTTCATCACGGCTTGTGCGCGCCCAGTGCTTTTGCCGATCACAAAGACGGCTATTTGGCGCGCTACAGCAAAAACCACATAGATTTGATAGACGTCTTGTCAGGTGTCAGTTACGCGCGTCAGTCGCTTGATGTGATTGCGGCTTTGTGTGGTTATGCCGGCAAACAAAACATGGATGGCACGCAAGTCATTCCACTTGTAGAATCCAATGAATGGCAAAAACTCACCACTTATTGTGAAAGTGATGTGCTCAACACTTGGTTTATTTTTTTGCATTATCAGCGCCTATTGGGGCAGCTTAGCCATGACGATGTGCAATATATCAGTCATGACACCAAAGCGATGTTGTCACAACTTGTGGATAATGAGGGGCGACCGCGCCACGCTGCATTTTTGCAAGAGGTGCAGTTGACGCATGACGGCGATGAGAGCAATGAAAGTAATAATAATGATGGCGACGGCATAAGCACAGCGCCAAGCCACCCATCCTTTGATTTGGGCGACAGTTACAGCGCGCACGATATGCCGATGCACGGTGATGATTGATTGTGCTTGGATGGTGTTTTTAAGATTGTAGCCTGCGCTTTGTCATGCTAAAATACTAAAATTTTTATTTAAAACACATATTTAAAATACAAAAGCCATGTCTATTTCATTGCCACCTTATCGCCCCATCAAACGTCGCAGCGGATTTGCTGTGATGATGGCAGCCTTGCACGCGCTCATCATGCGCGAAATGCAGACTCGCTTTGGCAGTTATCGCTTGGGCTATCTGTGGGCGCCTTTGGAAGTGGTTTTGCAGGTGCTCATTTATTTGGTGATTTTTGGCGCCATCATGCGGCGCGTGTTGCCAGGCATGGATTATTCTTTGTTTTTGCTGGCTGGGATTATTCCGTTTTATATGTTCCAAAAAAACGCCACGCGCGCCCTAGGCGCAGTCGCCGCCAACCAAGGGTTGCTCATGTATCGTTCAGTGCGACACATTGACATCGTGTTGGCGCGCTGTCTGCTTGAGCTTATCATTTATTTTTTTACGTTTTGGCTGTTATTGAGTGTATTGTGGCTGTTTACTGGGCTTGAGTTTAGCATATCGCATTTACACATCGTATTGCTGTGCTGGGCGGGGCTGTTTTTATTCAGCTTTGGCATAGCTTTGATTATGATGATTGTGGGGCATTATGGCGGTGAAATCAGCAAAATCATCAGCATTTTTTTTACCATTTTGTATTTTACATCAGGCATTATTTATTCCATTCATGTCGTGCCTGAGCCTTATTTGAGCTATTTATTATACAACCCCATCATTCACAACATTGAGCTCATCCGCCATGCCCTAGCACCCACCTACCCCATTTACCACATCAGCATCGCTTATTTTATTGAATGGACAATTGTGGTGAATTTTGTTGGTTTGCTACTTTATAAAGCCTGCGAAAAGGATTTAATCAGAAGCCGATGATTCACATTCATAACATCACCAAATCCTTTATGACGCCCCACGGCCGTCATTATTTGTTCAAGGATTTAAATCTTGTCATTGAAGACAAACAAAGCGTGGGGCTGCTTGGGCGTAATGGCGCAGGCAAATCCACACTGCTGCGCATCATCTGCGGACTTGATGAGCCTGACAGTGGCGAAGTCATCACCGACAGCACCATCTCATGGCCTGTGGGTGTGGCAGGCGGCTTTCAAGGCAGTTTGACTGGCAGACAAAACGTCCGTTTTGTGTGCCGCCTGTATTCCAGTGGTGATTTTATTGATGAAAAAATCCGCTTTGTAGAAGAGTTTGCTGATTTGGGCAAATATTTTGATATGCCCGTCAAAAGCTATTCATCTGGTATGCGCGCGCGTCTAACCTTTGGGCTGTCTTTGGCGTTTGATTTTGATTATTATATGCTGGATGAGGCGGGTGCGGTCGGTGATGCTGCTTTTCGTCAGCGCAGCGAAGAGGTCTTGAACGCACGGCGCAAGCAAGCAGGATTTTTGATGGTATCACATAATTTGGGCGACATTGAGCGCAACTGCGACATCGGCATTGTGCTCATGAATCAGTCGGCACACGTCTATCACGACACCAAAGAGGCTATTGAGGTTTATAAAGAATATGTCCACCAAGCAAAACAATAAACAAAAACGTTTGCGCATTATTTTATTTGTGCTACTTGTCATGTTGCCCTGGCTGTTGATTGCAGGCTACACATTGACGGTTGCCAAGCCGCGCTATATCTCAACTGCCAACGTGGTCATCAAACAAACTGGGCAAGAGCAAACCAGCGCAGGCGGCATTACCGCGCTTTTGACAGGCAATAGCACAAGCAAAGAAGATGCGTTGTATTTGACAGATTATATCCTATCCAAAGATATGATTGACAAGCTGGATAAGCGCTTTGATTTTCGCAAGCACTACAGACCAGACGGCAGTGACTTTATCAATGAGCTGCCCGCCGATGCCACCAATGAAGAGCTGCACAAATATTTCAAAAAGCGCGTGAGCGTGCGTTTGGATGATTTAAGCTTGGTGCTAACCATCACCACCGAGGGCTTTAGTCCAGAATATGCACTTGCACTCAACCAAGCGATTTTGAGTGAGTCTGAAAACTTTGTCAATACCATCTCGCGCGATTTGGCAGCAGAGCAGATGTTGTTTAGCGAAAGCCAGCTCAAAACCGCCGAAGAGCGACTCACCAAAGCCAAGCAAGCACTCATTGACTACCAAAACGACAATGAAATCTTTGACCCGCAAGCCAACGCTCAAGTCGTCAATCAAGTCATCGCAGGGCTGCAAAATCAGCTGGCAAGCTTGCGCACCGAGGAGCGCCAACTATTAAGCTATCTCAACCCTGAAGCGCCACAAGTGGTCGCCACGCGCAGCCAAATCCGCGCCATAGAAAAACAAATCAAAGATGAGCAAGCCAAGCTCACCTCACCCATTGACGAAAAACTAAACGCACAAACCTTAGCCTTTGAAAGCATCAAGGCGGATGTGGAGTTTGCCAATGAAAGCTACAAAGTATCGCTGGCGTCTTTGGAAAAAGCGCGCCTAGAGGCTTTGCGCAAAATGAAAAATCTCATCGTCATCGCAAGCCCCCACAAAGCCGATGAAGCACTATATCCACGGCGTGGCTATGTGATTTTTACAAGCCTTGCTTTATTGCTCATTGCTTATGGTTTTGTCATGCTGATTTTGGCGGTCATTCGCGATCACAGCAAATGATTTAGTTTCAAATTTGATGAATTTACAAACAAGAAGATTGCCCTATGAAATTACGCACATTAGTCATCAGTCTTAGCGCACTTATCGCCGCGCACGCACACAGCGCAACAGCGCAAAACTTTGCCACCGCCGCCAATGCCCAAAACACAAGTCAATATTCTGGCGCATTTGACAACGTGCCCGCCGAGGCAACCACCTCGCAAGCGGTGGCAGCAGCAAGCCTTGGTAGCAATGCCATTCTTACCAACACCTACCCCTATCAAGCGATAGATGCTGGCAAGCCTTATGAGCTAAAAGTTTTTGGCGAACAGCTGTTTCGTGGGGCGTTTGCCACCACCTCAGGCTCAACATTCAACGACAGCTACGTCATCAATGTCGGCGACAATGTGCAGGTGCGCATGTGGGGCGCTTATCAATATGCCGCCACCAGCACCGTTGACCCTCAAGGCAATATTTTTATTCCCAATGTGGGCCCTGTACGCATTGCAGGTGTCAAAAACGGCAACCTACAATCTGTGGTTCAATCGGCGATTTCACGCATTTACCGCTCCAATGTCGGTGTTTATGCCTCCTTGGAGGACGCTCAGCCCGTCAAAGTATTTGTCACAGGCTTTGTCAATCAGCCCGGCTATTATGGTGGCTTGGCGGCAGACTCGGTGCTGTCTTATATAGACAGGGCAGGTGGCGTAGATCCAAAGCGCGGCAGTTATGTGGACATCAGTATTTTGCGCCAAGGGCGTGAGGTTGAAAAAATCAATCTGTATGACTTTTTGATTATGGGACGACTGTCGCCTTTTGCCTTTCAAGACGGTGATGTCATTACCGTTGCCTCTCAAAAAAAGACGTTTGAGGTGACAGGACAAGTGCAAAATGAATACATTTTTGAGTTTAATTTTCCAGATTTGACCATTGGTGATGTCATGGCGGTGGCAAAGCCCAAAGCAGACGCCACCAACGTTGCCATCACACGCGCAGCAGGGCGCGCGCAAACTGCAGAATACTATGCGCTGTCTGAAGCAACCAACATCATCGTCAATGATGGCGACAAGCTGGTTGTCACCTCCGACCGCTATCAAGACTCCATCGCTGTGCAAGTTACAGGCGCCCACAAAGGCAATGGCGCGGTGATTTTGCCTTATGGCGCGCGCCTAAAGGACGTCATCGGACAGCTTGAGCCCAGCAGTCTTGCCAATTTGAGCAATTTATCCATTTATCGCGCATCGGTTGCCGATCAGCAAAAACAAGCCATCAACAAAGCGCTTGATCAATTAGAAGAAATGACACTGGCCACCCAATCGGTCACGCGCGAAGAGGCTGCTTTGCGCCAAACCGACGCTGAACTCATCAAACAATTCATCGCCAAAGCGCGCACCGTCAAGCCAAACGGACGCATTGTTATCACCGAAGACAGCTGGCAAGACGTCATTTTGCAGCAAGGCGACGTCATTCATATTCCAGAGCAGACCTCTGTCATCAGTGTCAATGGGCAAATTCGCAGCCAAGGTGCTTTGACTTATAATGAAAACATGACCGTTGGCGACTACATTGCCAAATCTGGTGGATTTTTGGACAATGCCGATGAGCAGAAGATTTTGCTTGTGCATCAAAACGGCGAAAGCAAGGTTGTCACCACTGCAGATTATGTCCAAAAAGGCGATGAAATCATGGTACTGCCCAAGGTCAAAACACGCCGTGTTGAGATCGCGCGCGGCATTTCACAGATTTTATATCAAATGGCGGTCGCTGCCAGTGTGATTATTAATTTGTAATTGTTTATAACGATAAGCACTCAATAATGACAAGCACTCGCCGTCCAAAAATCCTGCAGATACTCAAGCTCAAACAACTCGGCTTGTCTGGACGAGGTATTATTGACAATAACTCCTTGATTGCAGACAGCTTGTATGTTGAGATGATTTATCCTGCCAACTCAAATGTTGACGCCTTTGCTGGTTGGGGTCGCAAAAAAAGCTACTTTCGTGCCAAAGCATTGGCGGACAAATACCAAAAACCCATCATCACCCTAGAAGACGGCTTTTTACGCTCCATTGACAGCGGCACTGGCAGCCGTTATGCCGTCAGCTACATTGCCGATGATTTGGGGGTGTATTTTGATTTGACCGCCCCATCGCGACTGGAGCGGTTGATTATTGACAACATTGACGCATGGAATGATGACAAGCAGGCTACCGCTTGCCATCTTATCAACAAAATCCTTGAGCACAAACTCTCCAAATACAACACAAGCACCAAAGCCCCCGATTTATCCGCCTTGGCAGGCAATACAAAACCGCACGTCATTGTCATTGACCAAGTGCAAAATGACTGCTCGGTGGTGGGTGCAGGGGCAGACCGCACAAGCTTTATGGCAATGCTGACACACGCCAAAGCCACCTATCCCCACCACAACATCTGGATCAAAGCCCACCCTGCAGGTAAAGGTTATTTTAATGCCACAACAGACGGTGTTTTTTATTTGTTGCAAGCGTGCAATCCGATTGCTTTGATTGCCCAAGCCCAAGCGGTTTATAGCGTCAGCAGTCACATGGGCTTTGAGGCACTCATGATGAACAAAACCGTGCACTGCTTTGGTGTGGCGTGGTATTCAGGCTTTGGGCTGACCGAAGATGACCACGCTCCCCAAGCTCTATTAAATCAAGTGCAGCAGCGTCGCAAGGCTCTATCACCCAACGCCCATCGTGCCACCACCGAGCAGCTGTTTTATAGTGCGTATGTGGATTACAGTTATTATGCCGACCCTGCAAGCTGCGGCATTCAAAAAACCGCCTGCGACATAGACACTGCCATAAACTGGCTCATCACCAACCGACAGCACGCCCAAAAGTGGCAAGGCGTGGGGCTGTCTTATGAGTTATCACGCTGGAAAAGCGACTTTGTGCGTGCTTTTGTTGGCACACCGCTCAATCAGCTCATTATCAAAGCCAAAAGCCCCTACGTCGGTGCCCTACCCCAAGCGGTGCAAGATTATTTTGCCAATCCCAAAAAACCCCATCAAAACCGCCAATACGACTTTGTCATCGCCTGGGGACTTCATCACGCCAACCGCCTAAAAGCAAGTGCCGCCTATCAGCACAGCACCGTTGTGTGTATGGAAGACGGCTTTGTACGTTCACGAGGACTTGGGGCGACTTTGCTGCCGCCTTTGTCGGTGGTGCTGGACACCCAAGGCATTTATTACAACGCCAAAGCACCCAGCGATTTAGAAAGCCTATTATGCACACTCACCCTAAACGATGAGCAGCACCAAACCATCCACGCTTTATTAAAAAAACTTGCCGATTTACGCATTAGTAAATACAACGTTGGCAAGCCTGCCGATTTATCAGGCATTTATAAGCTCAAACAACAAAAGCCCCACGCACACATCCGCCTTGTGGTTGGACAAGTAGAAGATGACGCTTCGGTGCAAAACTGCCTAAGTGCCATCACAACCAACGCCCATCTGCTCGCCGACGTTCGCCGTCGCCACCCAGAGGACATCATTCTTTATAAGCCCCACCCCGACGTGGAGGCAGGACTGCGTCAAGGACTGATTGATGCTGACACACAGCAGCTTGCCGACGTCGTCGTCCACGACGTTGCCATGCCTGACTGCTTGGATGTCTGTGATGTTGTGCACACCATCAGCTCACTGACAGGCTTTGAGGCACTCATCAGAAATAAAGCAGTGGTCTGCTATGGTTTGCCGTTTTATGCAGGGTTTGGGCTGACGCACGACATCAAAAACACCACCGACAACGCCGCTTTGTATCACAGTGCCTTGGCTCGCCGCCATCGCCACACACCGCTGGATATGGCGACATTGGCTTATGCTGCTTTGATTGCTTATCCGCTGTACCGCTTGCCCAATGGTGTTGGTCTGGCACAGGCTCATCAAGTGGTGGACTATTTGGCAAAGCCAGACACCGCCCCGCCCACCACCGCCCAATCGCTCAAAAAACGCCTGATTCACGCCTTTATGCAAAAGCGACAGCAATTTTTGACACGCCGCTGATGGCTGCGTGTGGGTTTTTTGTTGAGTTTTAAAAGCCAAACTTAAGCTTACGGTGTTGGTTAAAAATCTCGCATACCGCCGTGTTACCGCCCAAAAAGACATGGCGGTGTATACACCCTACATGACTGATAATAGAACTTGTGGGTGATTGGTAGCGATTTTAAGCAGGGTCATTGCCCCTTTTGACGGTGTACGCTTGCCTTGCTCCCACGCCTGCAAAGTACGCACCGATACCCCCAAAAGGTCGGCAAACTCTTTTTGTGATAATCCTACCTTGTGGCGTGCTTCTATGGCTTGGCTAACGGTGATTTTATGCTCTTTGCTGACTTCACCTTGTTTCATTTGACGAACACTTGCCAATAGCAATTCACCCAATTCTTCCCCTGTAAATTCATGCTCTTTGGCATTGATAGCGTTAATATCAATCATCGCTTAGCTCCTTGGCTAACTGTTTTAAAATATGACTGGGTATGTTCTCAGTTTTGGCTTTGGCATAAATGAGCAGTAGGATAATAATGCCATTATCCAACTGGTTATAATAAATCACCCTAACACCGCCACTTTTGCCCATACCCTGCCTTGCATATCGGATTTTACGGCAACCGCCACTATTAGGGATAACATCACCCAACAAAGCATTTTGGGCGATATAAGCGTTTAATTCGCCTTGTTCATCTTGGTTAAAAATATCATTAACCATCTTTGTATAATAAGGCGTTTCTCTTAAGGTAAACATAATTTTTCTTAGGGCGTGTTGACATTTCAATTTGAGTGAAAAATTTAGATAAATCGTAAGCCTTTTTAGGCAATAAATGCAGCCAATATGATAATATTGGCAAATTTATTAACGACAAAAGGCAAGATTTAGCTTATTTTTCACCAAAAGCACGACCAAATCCTAATTTTCAACATTTTTTCTTAAAGCGTGTGAAA